>JAESQH010000140.1 GCA_016765235.1 Paracoccaceae bacterium | reverse complement strand
GACGACGCGGAACTGAATAAGGCATCCGAAGAAGCCTACAACGTTCTGCGCGAAATCTGCGTGCCGATTGTGAAAGGCGAAGGCGGAAGCGAAGCGAACGAGCTGATGATTTGGTCGCTTATCCATGGGCTTGCGCGGCTGGTACTGCACAGTAGGCGTGACACGATCAACGCAGAAAAATCATTCGAAACTTGGCGACTGATCTTACCGCCGTTAGAATTTGAAACCTAACTGGCAAATATTCCGTCAAAATTCGCAAACCCTTTAACCTCGATAGGGTTTCCGCTGGGGTCATAGAAGAACATTGTCCACTGCTCACCCGCCTCGCCTTCAAAGCGAACAGATGGTGGCAGGGCAAACTCGATGTTTTCTGCCTCCAGTTTCGCAGCTAATGGCTTCCAGTCTTCCAATGGCAACACAACACCCAGATGCGGCATTGGCACCTTGATGCCTGCCACTAACCCAGTTTTCGCAACTGAAAAAGGTTCGCCGATATGCAGCGATAATTGATGACCGAAAAAATTGTAATCAACCCAAGTATCCGTACTGCGCCCCTCGGCACACCCTAGCAGGCCACCATAAAACGACCGCGTTTCGTCTAGATCGCGGACATTATAGGCGAGGTGAAATACCGATCTCATATGCTGACATCTACACCGAGCGCTGCGGCAACAGTGAAAATATCCTTATCGCCACGCCCACACATGTTCATGACGATGATATGGTCCTTGGGCAGATCCGGCGCGATTTTGGTCACATGCGCCAAGGCATGCGCCGGTTCTAGCGCAGGGATAATCCCTTCAGTCGTGCAAGAAAGCTGGAACGCTTCCAACGCTTCGACATCCGTTATTGAGACATATTCCACACGACCAATATCGTTTAACCACGAATGTTCGGGGCCAATTCCGGGGTAGTCCAACCCAGCGGAAATCGAGTGCCCTTCCAAAATCTGTCCATCACCGTCTTGCAGCAAATACGTCCGGTTACCGTGCAGCACACCCGGCCGGCCACCAGCGATACTCGCGGCATGCTCGTTGCGATCATCAACACCGTGGCCCCCTGCCTCNACCCCGATCATACTAACATCTGTGTCATCTAGAAACGGGAAAAACAGCCCCATCGCGTTTGAACCACCACCGATTGCCGNGATCAGTGTATCGGGCAAGCGACCCTCGGCCTCCAAAACCTGCTCGCGGGCTTCCTTGCCGATGATCGACTGGAAATCCCGAACCATCGCCGGATAAGGGTGTGGGCCCGCAACCGTGCCGATGCAATAAAACGTGTCATGCACATTGGTCACCCAGTCCCGCATCGCTTCGTTCATGGCATCTTTCAACGTGCCACGACCAGCGGTTACCGACACGATATCGGCGCCCAGAAGCTTCATGCGAAACACGTTGGGGGATTGGCGTGCAACGTCGGTCGCACCCATAAACACCACACATTTCAAGCCAAACTTCGCACAAACCGTCGCCGTTGCAACGCCGTGCTGCCCCGCACCTGTTTCCGCGATNATCCGCGTTTTNCCCATGCGTCGCGCCAGCAAAATCTGNCCNAGAACNTTGTTAATCTTATGCGCGCCAGTGTGGTTCAGCTCGTCCCGCTTCAGGTAAACCTTCGCCCCGCCCAAGTGCTTGGTCAGACCTTCAGCGAAGTAAAGGGGGCTGGGCCGCCCGACGTAATGCTTCCACAAGTCATCCATCTGCGCCCAGAAGGAATCGTCGGTTTTTGCCTTCTCGTACTCTGCCTCCAGATCGAGGATCAGCGGCATCAGAGTTTCGGCCACGAAACGCCCGCCATAGTTGCCAAAACGCCCCTGCTCGTCAGGGCCGGTTTTGTAAGAGTTCACTGAATCCGAGGCCATTATTCCGCTCCTTTAGCGGCCTTCACAAAGGCCGCGATCTTGTCCAAATNCTTNANCCCCGGCGCGCTTTCGACGCCCGAAGATACATCAACCATTGTCGCGCTCGTCAAACGCATGGCCGTAGCCACATTTCCGGGTGTTAAACCGCCCGCCAGCATCCACGGTGTTGGCCATTCCAGATCCGCGATAAGACGCCAATCGAAAGCCAGCCCATTTCCACCCGGCAGCGGGGCATCTTTAGGCGGTTTAGCATCGACAAGCAACTGATCGGCAACGCCGGCATACTCAACGAGTTGCGGCAAATCACTAGCATCCGCCACCCCGACCGCCTTCATAACCGGCAGGCCGAAACGGTCTTTAATATACGCTACCCGCTTGGGGGATTCCGAACCGTGCAATTGCAACATGTCGATAGGGACCTCGCCCAGCATTTTCGCCAACGCTTCATCATCTGCATTCACAGTCAGCGCAACTTTGGTCACTCCGTCAGGAACTGTCGCAGCCAGCTCAGCTGCCCGTCGATACGTCAAATGTCGTGGGGATTTCGGGAAAAACACAAATCCGAGGTGTGAGGCACCGGCATCAACCGCCGCCGCCGCACTTTCAGGTGTCTTCAGTCCGCAAATTTTAACCTGCATCAGTTCAGCAACGCGAGGACATCATCCTCCTGCGTACCCGCCTGCTTCTTCAACGCATCAACTTCGCGCGCCAAAACATCGATCTCGCGCTTGCGAATGGCTGCCTCGCGACGTTGCTTATGTTCCCGGAAATACTCCAATACATATCCAACCAGCAGGCCAGCAAGCATCGACAGCATAATCACGACAAACATCGGTAGCTGGATCGAAACGGGAAATAGACTGGAAAGTTGTTCTGGCAGAACGGCCAGCGTAACAATTTCACGATTGGCCAGCGCCAGCATCACCAGCACCACCATCAACACAGCATAAAAGCTGTAGCGAAGATATCGCATAAGAATTCCTTTAGGCGTTATCTGCCGTTAAGACGATCACGCAGACGTTTGCCGGTTTTAAAGAACGGTACGAATTTTTCGTCTACCGAAACCGATTCACCTGTGCGTGGATTGCGCCCCATACGGGCATCACGCTTCTTCACAGAAAATGCGCCGAAGCCGCGAAGCTCTACCCGATTGCCGGATGCCATCGCCTCGATGATCTCGTCGAATATCGTGCCGACGATCCGTTCTACATCACGCTGATACAGATGCGGATTTTCGTCAGCAATTTTTTGGACAAGTTCAGATTTGATCATTTTATTTATCCCTCTCCCGAAGTATTTCGCCCCACCAACTGAAACATTCAAGCATACCGATTACGATTACTGATTATTTCTATCATACTGGCAGGGTTTATCTTTTTTGGAAAGTGAGCCAGCGCAATTAGCNGCCAGATNTCNCGATTAACGGCGGAATAATGCTCAACTANCNGGGGTAANGGGNGACATCGGAACCNAAAAAGAAGGATTCCTATCGNGGGTGATGAATTTTACCGTTTTGTGATTCGCCAAAANTNGNCCTCNAAAACGCAATGGAGCGNCGCCATTTCTGACGCCGCTCCACCTAAATTCAAAACCTTGGTAACGAACGATTACTCGTCGTTGCTTTTCAAGGCTGCACCAAGAATGTCGCCGAGCGATGCACCGGAGTCGGAAGAACCATACTGTTCAACGGCTTCCTTCTCTTCTGCAATTTCGCGGGCTTTGATCGAAAGACCAAGACGACGGTTTGCACGGTCGATGTTGGTCACACGGGCGTCGATCTTGTCACCAACCGAGAAACGCTCTGGGCGCTGTTCGGCACGGTCACGCGAAAGATCGGAGCGACGGATGAAGGCTTTCATGCCATCATGTTCAACTTCGATGCCACCATCTTCGATCGATGTAACCGTAACCGTAACAACTGCGCCACGTTTGATGCCATCAGTCGCGCCAACGAACGGATCACCGTCCAGCGCTTTGATCGAAAGCGAGATACGCTCTTTGTCGATATCAACGTCAGTCACAACAGCTTTGACGATGTCGCCTTTGGTGTAGTCCTGAATTGCATCGTCGCCGGAACGATCCCAGTCGAGATCGGACAAGTGAACCATACCGTCGATGTCGCCGTCGAGACCAACAAACAGACCGAATTCGGTGATGTTTTTGATTTCGCCTTCGACTTCAGTGCCGGCAGGGAACTTGGCTGCGAAGTTGTCCCAAGGGTTACCCTGAGTTTGCTTCAAGCCAAGGGATACACGACGGCGCGAGCTGTCGATTTCCAGAACCATAACTTCGACTTCTTGCGATGTGGAAACGATTTTGCCCGGATGTACGTTCTTCTTGGTCCAAGACATTTCGGAAACGTGAACCAGACCTTCAACGCCAGCTTCAAGCTCTACAAACGCGCCGTAATCGGTGATGTTTGTAACGCGGCCAGTGTGAACGGATTCAAGTGGGTAACGCGCTTCGACATCGCCCCATGGATCGTCCTGCAACTGTTTCATGCCAAGGCTGATACGCTGCGTTTCTTTGTTGATTTTAACAACCTGAACTTTAACCGTTCCACCAATTTCCAGAATTTCGGATGGGTGGTTAACACGGCGCCAAGCCATGTCGGTAACGTGCAACAGACCGTCAACACCGCCAAGATCAACGAATGCGCCGTAATCAGTGATGTTTTTAACAACACCCTCAACAACGTCACCTTCAGCCAATTTAGCGATAATTTCGGACCGCTGTTCAGCACGCGACTCTTCAAGGATTGCGCGGCGCGAAACAACGATGTTGCCACGACGACGATCCATTTTCAAAATCTGGAACGGCTGCGCGATGTGCATCAATGCAGTCGCATCACGAACAGGGCGAACGTCAACTTGCGAACCCGGCAAGAACGCAACAGCGCCGCCAAGATCAACGGTAAAGCCGCCTTTAACGCGACCGAAGATTTCGCCTTCGACCTGCTCTTCGTTTTCAGCAGCTTTTTCCAGACGGTCCCAAGCTTCTTCACGACGGGCTTTTTCACGGCTAAGAATAGCCTCGCCACGTGCGTTTTCTACGCGGTCAAGGAATACCTCTACAGTGTCGCCAACGGCGATTTCTGCGGGCTGACCTGGCATAGAGAATTCTTTAAGATCAATACGGCCTTCCATTTTATAGCCGATATCGATGATGGCCTGACCTGCTTCGATAGCAATTACAGTACCTTTAACAACGGAACCCTCATCGGGGGTTTCCAGCTCGAAGCTCTCGTTCAAAAGGGCTTCAAAATCTTCCATGGATACGGAAGCTGACATATGATGTCTCCTAACAGTGTTTTTTTACGGGCCGTGCGGTTGGTTCCGCCGGTCTTTGGGTGAATGGGTCTGAGGCTGTGGTTTCGTGCGATCCAGCAGGCCGGAAGTTTCCCGCCCCATTCGAATCGTTTTTGTATTAGCGCCAAAGCCTCGGCAACGGCTGCGTCTATAGACAATTTCGGGGTTACTAGCAAGGGCAGTTCGCCCGCAGGCGTGGCCCTATTTCCTTGCCACAATAAACACTGCATCGCTATTTTCCGGCAACCATTCCTGCTCAATCGTAAAACCCGCGTCCGTAAGGCTTTTCGCAAGCTCTTCAGGCGTAAAGAAACGAACCAGCGGAAGCAGGCCAAGGCTACGCCCAATTGCCAAAGCTGCTTTCATAACCGGATTGCTGCCGCCTATGCAAACCGTGCTGGAAACGAAAACACCACCGGGTTTTAGAATATCATAAACCGTGGCGATAACCGCCTCTTTATCCTCCAGAAGATGCAGGATGCTGTGGCCCATAATAACGTCATAAACAATCCCACGCTCCGCATATTTTTCGATGTCGGCGCAAACAAAAGTAATATTCGAAACCTCTGCCGCATCCGCCTTACCCCGTGCGAAATCGAGCATTTTGGACGACACATCTATCGCATCTATATGCTTCACAAACGGCGCATGGGAAACGGCAGTTGTGCCAGTACCACAGCCAAATTCCAGCACCTCGGATTCCGGCGTGAAATACGTGCGGGTGATTTTCAGCTTTTCGCGGTAAGCAGCCTCGTTCGAAACAGGCGATTTCTCATACCTTTTTGCGAAGCGGTTCCAGACTTTATCGGGTTTATACATGGGCACTATGTAGGCGCAGTTAGCGCCCTATATCAAGTAGTGCGCGCCTGAATAGCCCTGATCGCCCGATCAACAGCCTCGTCAATCGACAATTCCGTTGTATCCAGAACCAACGCATCTCCCGCCGGTTTCATCGGCGCAATATCCCGCGCCGCGTCCCGATCATCCCGCGCCCGAAGGTCATCCAGCACCTGCGCGACCGTCAATTCCGGCTTGCCCTGAACCAGTTCCTTATGCCGTCGCGCGGCCCGAATTTCGTCGCTGGCCGTAACGTAAATTTTCACCTCGGCTTCTGGGCAAATCACCGTGCCAATATCACGCCCGTCCAACACCGCACCACCATCGCGCCGCGCATAGGTTTTCTGAATCTCCAACAACGCCGCCCGCACTTCAGGCAGTGCCGCAACCTTGCTAGCAGCCTGCCCCGCCATCGCGGTCCGCAGATCATCGCGATCCAGATCAGTTTGCGAAAGATTGCCCGCAAGCTGCGCGGCAACGACAGGATCAATCACCCCGCGCCCAACCTCCAACGCCTTCACGCCAACCGCACGATAAAGCGAGCCAGTGTCCAGATATGCAAACCCGAACTTAGCCGCCACCGCACGACTAATCGTACCTTTACCCGCCGCCGCCGGACCATCTATGGCAACGGTAAAACGCATCAAGCGTTATCCTTGCGAAAGGACGCGCCTAGCCGCTCCATCAGCGGCAAGAAATCTGGAAAGCTGGTTTCAATCGCACCGGCATCGTCAATTCCGACAGGCTTTTCAGTGGCCATTCCCAGACACATAAAGCTCATGGCGATACGGTGATCCAGATGCGTTTTGCATTTTGCTCCACCGGGAATTTTCGCCATGCCGTGGATGATCAAAGTATCCTCGTCTTCCTCGATACGCACACCGTTTGCCTCCAAGCCTCGGGCCATCGCGTCTATCCGGTCGCTCTCTTTGACGCGAAGTTCCTTTATCCCGTGCATCACAGTAGTGCCCTCGGCGGTTGCGGCCAGCACCGCCAGTATCGGGTATTCATCTATCATGCTTGCCGCGCGTTCCGGCGGCACTTCAACGCCTTTCAGCGGCCCGTGCTTAACGCGCAAGTCAGCGACAGGTTCACCGCCCTCGATCCGCTCATTCTCAAAGGTAATATCAGCGCCCATTTCAACCAACGTGGTGAACAACCCGTTGCGCGTCGGGTTCTGGCCGATATTAGGCACCAGCACTTCTGACCCCTCAACCAGCAACGCCGCCACAACCGGAAACGCGGCCGAAGACGGATCACGTGGCACAACAATGGTTTGCCCTGTCAACTCCGGCAGACCCTTAAGGGTAATCACGCGTCCCTCATCAGTAACTTCAGTGGTAATTTCAGCCCCGAACCCCGCCAGCATCCGTTCCGTATGATCCCGCGTGGCTTCCTTTTTGATAACAATCGTTTCACCCGGCGCATTCAAACCCGCCAACAACACCGCCGATTTCACCTGCGCGGAGGGCATCGGTGTGTGATAAACCACCGGCACCGAATCGCTGGCCCCGACAAGCGTCAAAGGCAACCGCCCTCCGCTGCGCCCGTGACTTTGTGCCCCAAAAAGCGCCAAAGGATCGGTAATTCGCCCCATCGGGCGCGACCGTAAACTGGCATCCCCCGTGAAAGTAACCGTAATCGGCGTCGTCGCCATTGCGCCCATAATCAGCCGAACACCCGTGCCCGCATTGCCACAATCAATCACGCGGTCCGGTTCTGCAAAACCGCCAACGCCGACACCGTCAATCGTCCACTCGCCGTCACCCAGACGTTCAACCGTTGCACCAAATGCTTGCATGGCTTTGGCAGTGTCCAGAACGTCCTCGCCCTCCAACAGGCCCGTCACATGGGTTCGCCCAACACTCAACGCGCCCAATATCATGGAGCGGTGCGAGATAGACTTATCGCCCGGCACATGCGCCTCCCCTTTTAGCGGGCCGCATTTGCGCGAGGTCATAGGGCGAAGCGTAGCAGACATGTATTTCAACCTTTTATGCAAAACTGTCGCCTAGGATATAACCAAACCAGCGCGGGTGGTCTATAAGCGAAAAATCTGTTTTTGAAGGAATGAAATCATGACCGTACATATTGGCGCAAAACCTGGCGATATAGCCGAGACCGTTCTGCTGCCCGGTGACCCTTACCGCGCCAAGTGGGCCGCAGAAACATTCCTTACCGATCCGGTCTGCGTCAACGAAGTGCGCGGAATGCTGGGGTTTACCGGCACGTGGAAAGGCAACCGCGTAACGATCCACGGAACAGGAATGGGTATGCCCTCGCTGTCAATCTATGTGAACGAGCTGATACAGGATT
>JAESQH010000139.1 GCA_016765235.1 Paracoccaceae bacterium | reverse complement strand
CAAGGGTTGCTGGCTGTTGAAGACACAACTGTTACCGCAGTCGCCTCGAATTATGTAATAGATGGATTGCCCGTGCCGCAGTTTGATCTAGATGATATTAAAACTATCGCCAGTTTTATTCTAAAGGAGGTTGGCCTTGCGTAACCCTCCCAAACTTTCCAACGATTGTTTTTCGCTGCCCCCTGGTGTGCATTGGACGCCCGTCGATGAAGCATTGGCGAGCCTTCGCGAAAGGGTTTCGGTCGTCACGGGCATCGAGCCCGTACCAACCGCCGCGGCTGGTGGCCGCGTGCTGGCCGTTGATGTCGTGGCAAAGCGGAACAGCCCGCCGTATGCGAATTCGGCGGTGGACGGCTACGGTTTCGCGTTTGCGTCGCTGGGCCAAGGTGAACAAGCTTTGCCCTTGGCGATTGGTCGCGCCGCAGCAGGCGGCCCGTTTGACGGGGCAGTTCCGGCGGGTAAAGCTTTGCGGATTTTGACGGGCGCGATGGTGCCGACGGGGATCGATACAATCCTGCTTGAGGAGGACGTGGTTATTGAGGATGGCATCCTTAAGTTTGAGATGGGACTAAAGGCGGGTGCGAATGTCAGACCAAAAGGCGAGGATGTTGCCGTTGGGGAGCGTGTCCTTTCTTCGGGGCGTATTTTACAGCCACAAGATTTGGCGCTGTTGGCCGCCGTTGGCGTTGATACCGTACGGACCTACAAGCGTTTGCGAGTGGGAGTGTTGTCAACGGGTGACGAGTTGCGCCAGATTGGCGAGGATATCGCACCACATCAGATATACGACGCTAACCGCCCAATGCTGGTGGATTTAATCCGTCGTTGGGGGATGGAGCCTGTCGATCTGGGCCATGTGCGCGATGATGCGGATGTGGTTAAAAAGATGTTAACACGAGGCGCGCGAGAGGCGGATGTGATCCTGACGTCTGGCGGGGCATCTGCTGGGGACGAGGATCACATCTCGGCGGCATTGCAGGCTTCCGGTACTTTGAACCTTTGGCGCATTGCAATTAAACCGGGTCGGCCACTGGCATTGGCGATGTGGGACGGTGTTCCGGTGTTCGGGTTACCCGGCAATCCGGTTGCCGCATTCGTGACAGCGCTTATATTTGCGCGCCCGACCATGTTGGAACTTAGTGGTGCAGGGTGGGCGGAACCTCGGGGTATCCATCTTCCAGCGGCGTTTAGTAAAATCAAAAAACCGGGGCGTCGTGAATATTTGCGCGCGAAGATGAACGCGGATGGCCGCGTTGAAGTATTTAAAAGTGAAGGAAGCGGACGGATTTCCGGTCTTAGCTGGGCGGAAGGATTGGTCGAATTACAGAATGAGGGTCGCGAAATTGCTGAAGGCGATCTAGTTCGGTACTATCCGTTTTCCGAATTCGGATTGTAGCGTAAGCTTGGGGAATTAGAAAACTACCCAAACATTCCGGCGGCACGGCCAAGCAGCATAAAGGCCCTTCCAGTACGCGTATCTGCGAGGAGTTGGATCTGTGCGTCACTCGCCCCTTCAGTGAAGTTTTTCAGCATGATGTCGAAGCGGCGCAAAAAGTGTAATGATGTGTCACGGAAAATTTGGTCACGTTCTTCACGGGACTTGATCCGCTCCATCGCTTCGGGGGCAATAATACCGCCAACGGTACTTGCATCAGTGCCACGTGTACCTTCTGCGAACATGCGCCAGTCGTAGGCCGGAGCGATATCGGGGCGAAGGTCATCCATATAGATGCCTTCTTGCGCGAGGAGGTTGAGGATATCCTCGGCTGCACGAAGTAACTGGCCGGTACTTTCATCCTTTTTGGCCAATCGTAGCGCACGGAAACCCTCGGCATCTTTTTCGTCGCGTGGAAAATCCAGCGCACGTAACAAATCAGACCAGTCCATAATTCGGTCCGCTGCTTTTGGCGAGCTCGCTTCAGGGACCGGTTCGGATGCAACATTACCTGGTGTTGCCTGCGTCTGCATTGCAGCCTGCATCTGGCGTACCGAAGTTATTGTGGTTTCCATCTGCTTGATCTGGTTCGTCAGTGCAGTGACCCGATGCTGCAATGTTTCCACGCGGTTGTCTTTGATCCTTGGCTGGGAAACGCCGTTTTGACTCGGTTTTTTGCCGCCAGTGCGCAGGTCGCGAAGTTCACGTTCCAAGCGACGGGCCTCGTCTTGTATTTGGAACGTTCGCCGAATCAGGGCGGAACCTAGCCACACGAACGCCGTGGGCAGGATCAACACGATTAGGAAGAATATGACCTCAAGGAAGACTGCGTCGCGCGGTTCTGCAATATCGCCAAGCAACCCGAAATAACCAGCGCCATACGCCGCTACTAGAAGTACCCATACAATGGATAGAATCATGGCGACGATGATCTCGCGTCCTTCAAAGACGGAGCGGGGTGTGACTTTTTCCAATGGGCCGAGCAATCGCGGCTCCTTTTTTATCTGTGGTTCTTGACCCTAGATATACTTAATTGACAGAATCTCGTAGGACTTTCCGCCACCGGGGGTGCGGACCTCAACGCTGTCACCTTCCTCTTTGCCAATAAGGGCGCGGGCGAGGGGGGATTTTAGGTTCAATAAATTCGCTTCAATATCAGCCTCTGGCTCGCCTACGATTTGGTAGGTGACCTCAACGTCGGTGTCCTCGTTAACCAACTCGACAGTTGCGCCAAACTTTATAGTGCCGGACATTTTGGTCACGTCGATCACGTCAGCGAGGCCGATAATACTTTCAAGTTCCTTAACACGACCCTCGATGTGGCTTTGTTCCTCGCGCGCGGCGTGGTACTCGGCGTTCTCGGACAAATCGCCATGCTCGCGCGCTTCGGCGATGGCACGGATCACGGCAGGGCGTCGCTCGGATTTCAGAACTTTTAGTTCCGCATCAAGCTTCTTGAAACCTTTGATCGTCAAAGGGATCTTTTCCATAATTATCTCCGGTCCGTGAGGTTTTTGTTAATATCCGAGTGAACATAGGTTTGTGTGCAAGTTACTTCAAGCAATAACCGCGTTTTACACGCTGTTTATGTCGTGTCCTGATTGACCTGTTAAGCTGGAACGCGGTAGGAATTGTGCAACGGATATACGAACTAAAGGATTGCCAGCATGTCGGAAATTGAACGCGAGTCTATGGATTACGACGTTGTTATTGTAGGCGCGGGGCCAGCGGGCCTGTCGGCAGCGATCCGGTTGAAGCAACTGGACGCAGATTTGAATGTTGTGGTCCTTGAAAAAGGCTCCGAAGTTGGGGCGCATATCCTTTCTGGCGCAGTTCTGGATACGATCGGTTTGGATGCTTTGATGCCAGACTGGAAAGAGCGCGGCGCGCCGATCAAAACCAAAGTGACCGAGGATCGTTTCTTGATGTTGGGGCAGAACGGCTCTATCCGTATCCCTAATTTTCCGATGCCACCATTGATGAACAACCACGGTAATTACATCGTTTCGATGGCGAATGTGTGCCGCTGGATGGCGGAACAAGCCGAAGAATTGGGCGTAGAGATTTTCCCCGGCATGGCCTGTTCGGAGCTGGTTTACGGTGACAACGGCGAGGTTAAGGGCGTTGTTGCGGGGGAGTTTGGCAAGAACGTGGATGGGTCCGAGGGGCCGAACTATGAACCGGGGATGGTGCTTTATGGCAAGTATGTATTCCTTTCCGAAGGTGTGCGCGGCAGCCTGTCCCAGCAGGTGATTGCTAAATATGACCTGCAGGCCGATTCGGACGTTCAAAAATATGGCTTAGGCATGAAGGAAATCTGGGAGATCAAGCCAGAGAACCACCTCGAGGGTCAGGTGACGCACACGATGGGCTGGCCTTTGGGTGGCAACGCGGGTGGCGGATCGTTCGTTTATCACCTTGAAAACAATCAGGTTTATGTCGGATTTGTGGTTCACTTGAATTACAAAAACCCGCATTTATACCCGTATATGGAATTCCAGCGCTTCAAACATCATCCGGCCATTGCCAAGATGCTTGAGGGCGGCAAACGGGTCGCTTATGGCGCGCGTGCGATCACCGAGGGCGGCTGGCAGTCTATCCCGAAACTGGCGTTTCCGGGTGGGGCGCTGCTGGGATGTTCGGCAGGTCTGGTGAATGTACCACGCATCAAGGGAAATCATAATGCGATGCTTTCGGGCGAGGCTGCGGCTGAGGCCGCAGTGGAGGCGATCAAAGCCGGGCGTTCGGGTGACGAGTTGACTGCTTATGATTTGGATGTGAAATCTGGCCCGATTGCCAAAGACCTGAAGCGGGTTCGGAATGTTAAACCGTTGTGGTCTAGATTTGGCCTGTTTGCCTCACTGGTATTAGGTGCGTTTGACATGTGGGTCGCTAACCTTACAGGTTGGAATCCGCTGGGCACGCTCAGTCACGGGAAAACCGATGCGGCGGCGACTGGAAAAGCGGCGGATTACAAGATCTTGGAATACCCCAAACCGGATGGCAAACTCAGCTTTGACCGTCTGACCAACGTCAGTTTTTCAGCGACTAATCATGCGGAGGAACAGCCGTGCCATTTGGTGCTGGCCGACTCAAGTATACCGATTGACGTCAACCTGCCGGAGTTTGCGGAACCAGCGCAACGATATTGTCCCGCCGGTGTTTACGAAATCTTACGGGACGAAGACGGTTCTAATCCCCGCTTCCAGATTAACGCGCAGAACTGCGTCCATTGCAAAACTTGTGACATTAAAGACCCTAGCCAAAATATCACTTGGGTTACGCCACAAGGTGGTGAGGGCCCGAATTATCCGAACATGTAGGAATTATCGAACGTCATCTCTCGATTTGATCACATTTAGTAATGTTCTTAAGTGTTGTGATTGAATCCTGCGCGCGTGGCGCATACGTTCGCTGGAACGTGCATGCAATTCAGGAGCATCCGGTTTATGGATAAACGCTTTTTCAAGATACTAATTCTCGGTGCCAGTTTGTTGGGCACGGCTGCTACGCCTGTGTTTTCACAAGGTCTCGCTGGCCCATATCTCGCCGCTAATCGCGCTTTTGAACATGGTAGCTTTGACGCCGCGGCGCGCTATTTCGTTCGGGCAATGGCGGCGGATCCTGCGAATGTGCGTCTTAAACAAAGTGCAATGGTTTCCTTCGTTGCCGCCGGGGATTTTGAGCCCGCCGCGAGAATTGCAAGTGTGATGCGCGCCAATGATCAGGCAGACGTTTTCGTCGATCTGGTTGCGCTTACCGATTTAGCCGACAAAGGTGATTACGAATCAGCTAAGTTAGCGATTGCACCGAACCGGGATTTCCTGTCGCCCCTTTTGTGGGGATTGCTGGACGCGTGGATCAAGATTGGCGCGGGCGAAATCGAAGCTGGATTCAAGGCATTTGATAGATTGTCGGAAGATGACACGCTGGAGATGTATGGAAAGTACAACAAAGCGCTAGCGCAGGCATATCTGGGCGATTTTGAAGCGGCGGCAGAAATTCTAGGCGGCAACGGCGACGGCCCGTTGCATTTGAACCGTGACAGTATCGTTATTCATGTTGAAGTTCTTTCTGAACTTGGCCGCAAAGACGAGGCATTGCAGGTTTTGGACGAAGCGATCGTGCGCGGATTTCAGGATGAACAGATTCTGTCGTTGCGCGATGAAGTCGCGCTGGGCAATCTGCCGAAATTCTCGCATGTTAATGCGCCGACTTATGGCATGTCCGAAGCATTCGTGACATTGGCCGATCTACTAAGCCGTGGCGAACCTGACCGCACCGCGCTGTTTTATGCGCGGCTGGCACAACATTTGCAACCTGACCTCGTTGATGCGTCTCTGCTTGTCGCTGAATTACTGGAGCTGGAAGACCAGTTCAATCTGGCAGAGCAAGCCTATGGACTAATTCCCGAAGGTTCCCCGTCGTACAAAGCCGCCGAAATAGGCCGTGCCGAAGCTTTGCGCGCCGCCGGTGACACCGATGGCGCGACGGAAATCCTCGTCGAACTGGCCGATAGTTTCCCTGATGATGTTCTCGTGCTGAACGCGCTTGGCGATATTTATCGTGGCGTTGAAAAATTCGCGGAATCGGTTGATGCCTACACGAAGGCAATCGCGAATGTCACTGAGTTCGGCTCGCAACACTGGGTGTTGTTTTATACACGCGGCATCGGCTACGAACAGCTTGACGATTGGCCCGCCGCCGAAAAAGATTTGCGTCGGGCGTTGGAGCTGTCCCCTGATCAACCGTTCGTTTTGAATTACATCGCGTATTCCTACATCGAGATGGGAATCAACTTCGAAGAAGCACAGATGATGATCGAAACGGCGGTCGCGGGGATGCCTTCGAACGGGTACATTACGGACTCGCTCGGTTGGGTATTGTACCGTGTCGGCAAGTTCGAGGAGGCCGTCGGCCCGATGGAACGCGCCGTTGAATTACTGCCAGTTGACCCCATCGTAAATGACCATCTGGGCGATGTCCTGTGGATGGTTGGTCGCAAGCTTGAAGCTGAATTCCAGTGGCGTCGCGCCATGTCGTTTGACCCCTCGGCAGACGATCTGGAACGGATCAAACGCAAGTTGGAAGTTGGTCTGGATGTGGTTCTGGAAGAAGAATCCGCGAACTGATGCGTGTTGAGTTGGCCCGTGCCAAGATTAATCTTTGCCTGCATATTACAGGCCAGCGGGACGACGGAATGCATTTGCTTGATTCCATCGTGGTTTTCCCAGCGATAGGAGATGTGCTGGAAGCAACGCCTGACAATGATCTATCGCTGGATATAACCGGCCTGTTTGGCGAAGACTTGGAGGCCGGTGCCGACAATCTGGTAATGCGGGCGGCGCGAATTTTGGCGGGCAAAGGTGCAGCACTTCGGCTTCGTAAAAACCTTCCGGTTGCGTCCGGTATTGGCGGTGGTTCTGCCGATGCCGCTGCATGTATTCGCCTGTTGTCGGACATGTGGGATGTTGACGTTCCATCACTGGACCAATTAACCGACCTAGGCGCTGATGTTCCAGTTTGTATGGCGCTAGTTCCGGTGCGTATGTCTGGCATCGGTGAGAAATTGGAAGCGTTGCCCGCGATGCCAAAGTTCTGGATCGTGCTGGTAAATTCTGGACCAGCTGTGGAAACCAGTGCGGTATTTAGGGCACTGAAGTCGCGCGACAATGCCGGCCTGTCGAGCGTTCCCGAAAGCTTCCCAACGCTCGAAAACCTATTCGAGTATCTGCGGGCGCAACGGAACGATTTGCAAGCTGCGGCGATAGATAAATGCACAGAGATAGCCGAAGTTTTGAGCGCACTTGAAGCTACGAAGAATTGTGCGCTTATCCGTATGAGTGGTTCAGGGGGAACGTGTTTCGGATTGTTTGCAAATGAGGCGGACGCAGCAATTGCTGCATCGGAAATTCGCGATAACCATTCCGACTGGTGGGTCGTTTCAGCTGAAGTTTAAGCGATCCGCGAGACTACAAAATCGGCAAGTTCTTCCAATAGACTCCGCAACTCACTTTCAGGGATCGGCCCAAGGGCAGCCTTCGCCAAATTCGCCCAGTCCAGCGCTTTTAGGCGTGTTTCCTCTAGCGTGTTGTATTTCGTCATTAACTTCATGGCGTGTTCAAGGTCACCATCTTGCTGTTTGCCTTTTTCAATGGTTCGAACCCAGAACGCACGCTCCATCGTTTCGGCCTTGGCTATCGCCAAAATAACCGGCAGCGTCAGCTTGCGCTCGCGGAAATCATCGCCCGTATTTTTTCCTAATGATGCACTTGCACCTCCGTAATCCAGCAAATCATCGACGATTTGGAAACTGATCCCAAGCGCATCTCCGAATGTGTGCAGCGCATCGATTTGATCCTGAGGCGCATCGGCGATTTCGCCACCAACTTCGCAAGCAGCTGCAAACAGAGCAGCGGTTTTTCCGCGAACGACTTGAAGGTAAATTTCCTCGGTCGTAGCCAGATTTTGCGCGGCTGTAAGCTGAAGGACCTCACCTTCGGCAATAACGGCTGACGCATTCGCCAATATGTCCAAAACTTTTAAACGGCCAGCTTCAACCATCAACTGAAAGGACCGCGCAAACAGATAATCCCCGACCAAAATCGAGGATTTATTGTCCCATAAAAGATTTGCTGTCGGGCGACCGCGGCGCTGACCACTTTCGTCAACCACATCGTCGTGCAAAAGCGTCGCGGTGTGGATGAATTCAACTGTCGCTGCCAATTTGACATGGTCCTCGCCCTCGTAGCCACACATCCGTGCTGCGGCCAACGTCAGCATCGGGCGCAGGCGCTTACCGCCAGCTTCGACCAGATGCGCGGTGACTTCAGGGATGCGCGGCGCGTGTTCGCTGGCCATACGGGTGCGGATCAGTTGGTTCACCGCGATCATGTCATCGGCAAGTAGGCTTTGCATCCGCTCAAACGGCCCGGTATTTCCCGACATTTGTATCTTCCCTTTGTTTCCGGTCTCGACGCGCATGGATTCAGGCTCTAGGTTATGGGCATGAAAGAAATCTTACGAACTACCGACCCAACAATCATAGCCTTCGCGACCGCGATGCTTCGGGGCGAAGATATAGAGGCCTTTGTGCTGGACGTAAACATGAGTGTTCTCGAAGGTGGCATTGGATTGTTTCCACGTCGCTTGATGGTGGCTGATGCCCATAATTTTCGCGCCCGCGCGATCCTAAAAGACAATGATATCGAGCTTTCGGAAGGGCGATGACCTTCGCAGACGACCAGCTAACGCAGGATGATTTCTTAGGTGGTGCGATCAAAATATGGCAACCTAAAAACGGGTACCGCGCGGCGACTGATCCGGTTTTCTTAGCAGCGGCAGTCGTGGCCAAGTCTGGCCAGAGTGTGCTGGAAATCGGGTGCGGTGCAGGAACAGCACTCGCGTGTTTGTGCAAAAGGGTTCCGGGTCTAGATGCCCACGGTTTGGAAATTCAGGCGGATTACGCAGATCTGGCACGGCGAAATGCAGCGGACAACGGGTTTAAATATGCTGTACATGACGGCGATCTGTTGGATCTGCCGGAACCAATTCGCGCAACCGCTTTTGATCATGTGTTCATTAATCCACCGTTTTACGATGCATTGGCCAGTTCTGCGCCGAGCGATAGCGGGCGTGATACGGCGCACAGGATTGGGGAAGCGCGGTTAGAAGACTGGATAATCGTCGGCTTGCGACGATTGAAGCCTCGTGGGTATTTCACAATTATTCACCGTGCCGAGCGGTTAGCGGATATTTTGGGCGCACTGAACGGCAAGACGGGCGACATTAGAATTCTGCCGCTTACCTCTCGCGAAGGGCGCATGGCGGGGCGCGTGATTGTACGTGCCCGCAAGGGCGTGGGCGGAGCGCTAGAACTTCTCGCGCCGTTGATACTTCATCAAGGTTTGGCGCATTCCACAGACGAAGATTCTTTCCGGACCGGGGTTCGAAAAATATTGCGAAATATTCAACCTATAGTAATGTAACTTTACCAACTGTTAATAATTATCTACCTAAGGTGGATTAACTGGTGAGGTTACATGAAATTAGGCGTTGGAATTTTGGTGGCTGCAATGGCATTAACGCCACTGACGGATGGGTTTTCAAAAGCACTCGCTACTGATCAATCGCCATACTTCATCGTATTCTCGCGGTACTTTGTAGCCGGAATTATCGCGTTGGGCATCTCGGTTATCTTCCGAAAGCCGATTGAAATTCCGGTTCATGACCGCGTTGGGCAGGTGTTCCGAACCGGCCTGATGATGAGCGCGATGACCGCGCTAATTTTTGCTCTGTCTATCGTTCCGTTAGCAAAAGCCGTCGGCGGTTTCCTGATTGCGCCAGTCGTTGCGTCGCTAATTTCGGTGATGCTTTACAAAGAAAAAATGGACATTTTTCGGTTCACTGGTGCAGGACTTAGCTTTGCAGGCGCATACGTGATTTTAAGGCCCGAGGGCAGCTTGGAATTGGGTACGCTATTGGCATTGCTCGGCGGAGTTCTTTTGGGTGCGTACTTGGCCGCAACAAGACGTGCCTGCGCGTGTGGCGATGCGTTCTCGACCTTAGTCGTCCAGTGTATCGTTGGGTCACTTATGCTCGCCCCATTGGCATTTTGGAACGGGATTCCAGATATTTCCCTTCAAAACCTGATATTTATCGTCGCGCTCGGTGCGGTTTCGGCAATCTGCCACTTTTTGACTGTGGCGGCGTACAATCGTGCTGAGTCCTCCGTATTAGCGCCATTCTTCTATTTCAATATAGTGTTCGCTATCCCGGTAGGGTATTTTTGGTTTAACGAGTTGCCGACACAAGCAACCCTTATCGGGTTGGCTGGAATCACCCTGGGAGGTGTCATCGCGATGCTTTCGGCGAATGCGCAACTGAACTCGTTCAAGGGTATTTTGGCCAATCCTTGGAAGTTTGTGAAAAGTTTTTCCTTGAAGATTTGATGACAACGCATATCTTTTATGGTGAGATGCAATGATTACCCTAACTCAAACAAGGAGAGTAATATGAGCCTGACTTCCCATCTGTCCGAGCTACGCAAGAAACACGAGTCCCTTTCCGGTAAGATTGAAGTTGAGCAACGAAGTCCTGGATCCGACGATTTAGTCGTCGCCGATCTTAAAAAGGAAAAGCTGCGCCTCAAAGAAGAGATTGGGCGAATCGCCGCGCAGGTTTAACGATTCGCAATCGCAGCGAGGGCTGCGCCTGACGTAATCAGCGCCGCTGCCAGCAATAAAATCCAGCTGGCTGTGGCGTATCCTGCAAATATCAAAATAACGGTTGATAGCATTGGCGCGGCGTAAGACGCGACGCCCAAAATTTGTATGTCCCCTTTTTTGACACCGATATCCCAGATGTAAAACGCCAGCCCGACTGGACCAAGGCCAAGGCCGATTACCGATCCCCATCCGATTGCGCCGGTTGGCCAAACGGTTTCCTCTAACCCTAAATGTGCCAACAATGACAGACCTGCNGCGGCTATGCAGANAACCGCAACGCTTTCTGTCGGCGTGTCACCCACGAGGCGCGAAAGAACTGAGTACCCCGACCATGTGAATGCGCAAATGATCGCGGCNCCGTAGCCAAGCCAGNTTGCNCTGGAAAAAGCGGTAGCCCCACCACCGACAATTAGTGCTGCACCGCCAAATGCAATCACCGCGCCGACGATATGCAACGGTTTCAGAATTTCGCCCGGCAGAAGTCCTGACATTAGGACAATCAATAGGGGCCAAAGGTATGCGATCAATCCCGCTTCGGCCGGTGGGGCCAGTTTTAGGGCGGTAAAGTAGAAGAAGTGGTAACCAAATATACCACCTATGCCCAACGCCCAGATTTTCCAATTGATTCCACGCAATATTCCGAAACCGTTTCCGACAAACACGATCCACAAAATGCCGATGGCGCCGCCAATCGAAAAACTCATTGCACTAAGTTGAAATACGGGAATCTCGGATGCACCGACTGTAAGAGTGGCGAGAAATGCCCATAAAAGAACAGCTCCGAAACCAATAAATGTGGCGCGGTTCCGTGTCATTTTTTGTTATGCGTGGCCGCTAGCTCGAGGAATTTGTGAATCCACAAGGCCCAATCCTCATTGTTAACCGGAAGACCTAGTGTTGCACGGGCATTGCTAGCGTCATCTTCGGAAAATACGGTGGGCACACGGATTTTTATCAAATCATCGATGAAACCTGCAGAAAACTCTGGGTGAGGTTGAACGCTTAGCGCATCCGGACTTTCTGGGTCACCATAAACCAGCGCCGCGTACGGGCAGAATTCGGAGCTCGCAATTACCGTCGCAGTTTCTGGCAGTTCGATCACTTGGTCCTGATGCACAGCATGGCCGGAAAATGCTTCGTCAAAGCCATGCATCCATGTGGGTTTGGCCTCGATCGTGTAATCGTGTACGCCAAGGCCCCAACCTTTGTGGGATTTTTCGACCTTGCCGCCCAAAGCCTCTGCCAGAATTTGGTGGCCAAAACAAATTCCAGCCAGTGGAATTTTGTGATCAACCGACGCTCGGATGAATTTTTTCAACGGCTCAATCCACGGCAAATCTTCATAGACTCCAAACTTCGACCCGGTGATGATCCAGCCGTCCGCAGCGTTAGGGCTTTTAGGCAATTCGCCATCAAGAACTTTAACGCCAAAGAAATCNACATCAGGATCGATGGCATGCAGAAGNCGTTCGAACATAGACGGGTAATCGCCGTGCTTGTCCAACAACTCGTCACTGATCTCACCGGTTTCGAGAATGCCGATTTTCATGGTAAATTCCTGTTTTTGTCTTTTGATTAACTTCTCTAAATCATGTTTTTGCGCCGTTGGAAATCGTGATTTCAAAATAAATGCGCGGAGGAATGAACCACCGCGCACATCTTCTGTCGTCGCTCGAATATTTAAACTACGAACTGTCCNCCNTTTGCTGTCAAAGTCGATCCGGTAATGAATCCTGCGTCGTCGGATGCAAGGAACACAACGCAACGTGCGATTTCTTCAGGTTCACCCAAACGGCCAACAGGGATCTGCGGAATGATTTTTTCGTTGAGAACTTTTTCGGGAATGGCACGAACCATTTCAGTGCCAATATAGCCGGGGCATACCGCGTTAACCGTGATGCCTTTGAATGCCCCCTCTTGGGCCAACGCTTTAGTAAACCCTAGGTCACCGGCCTTGGCTGCGGAATAGTTAACCTGACCCATTTGACCCTTCTGACCATTGATCGAGCTGATGTTGATAACGCGCCCGAAACTGCGATTACGCATCCCTGTCCAAATCGGGTGAGTCATGTTGAAAACGCCNGANAGGTTGGTGTCGATAACNTCNTTCCAGCTTTGCGGNGTCATCTTGTGGAACATTCCGTCGCGCGTAATGCCCGCGTTGTTNACCNGCACTTCGATTGGNCCAAGGTCAGCNTCGACTTTGGCNATACCCGCTACGCATTCNTCATAGTCCGCAACAGACCACTTATANGCCGCGATGCCNGTCTCAGTGGTGAACTTGGCGGCGGCTTCGTCGTTGCCAGCATATGTGGCNNCGACTGTGTANCCNTNTGCNTTGAGTGCNATGGAAATCGCCGCGCCTATGCCACGTGTACCACCGGTAACTAATGCAATTCGTCCCATTTTTATTCCCCTAGATGTCGATTTTTAGTCGCGCTCAAGGCACATTGCTATGCCCATTCCGCCGCCGATACACAGCGTGGCAAGGCCCTTTTTGGCGTCGCGTCGCTGCATTTCAAATAACAGCGTGTTCAAGATACGTGCACCGGACGCGCCGATCGGATGTCCAATCGCAATCGCGCCTCCGTTAACGTTAACGATTTCCGGGTCCCAACCCATGTCCTTGTTGACGGCGCAGGCTTGCGCGGCGAAGGCCTCGTTCGCTTCGACTAAATCAAGCTCACTTGCGTCCCAACCGGCTTTTTCCAGCGCTTTTCGGCTGGCGTAAATAGGTCCGGCGCCCATGATCGATGGGTCAAGGCCAACGGTGGCATAAGACGCAATCCGCGCCAACGGTTTGATCCCGCGTTTGGCGGCATTTTCTGCGGTCATCAGCAACGTCATCGCCGCCCCGTCGTTCAAGCCCGAGGCATTTGCCGCCGTGACAGACCCGCCCTTGGCAAATGCAGGGCGCAGTTTTTGCATCGCTTCCATCGTAGCGCCGTGCCGGATGTATTCGTCGCTATCGACGATAATGTCGCCTTTGCGCGTTTTTATGATAAACGGTACGATCTCTTCAGCGAACTTGCCGGCTTTCTGCGCCGCTTCGGCTTTGTTCTGCGAGGCGACGGCGAAGGTGTCCTGCATCTCGCGGTCGATTTCCCATTTTCCTGCGACATTTTCCGCGGTCGTGCCCATGTGATAATCGTTGAAAGCANCCCAAAGCCCGTCTTTGACCATTGAGTCGATGAATTTCATATCGCCCATCTTTTGGCCCGAACGCAGGTTTGCAACATGTGGCGAAAGTGACATGCTTTCCTGCCCACCAGCCACGACAATTTCCGCATCACCAAGCATTATATGTTGCGCACCCAGCGCAACCGCGCGTAAGCCTGAACCGCAAACTTGGTTAATGCTCCAAGCAGCGCTTTCGATCGGTAACCCTGCATTAATATGCGCCTGACGCGCCGGATTCTGCCCTTGACCCGCTGTTAAAACCTGCCCGAGGATGGTTTCAGACACGTCGGCTGCATCAACACCCGCTCGTAGCAGTACGGCCTTGATGGCTGCCGTGCCCAAATCATGCGCGGGTGTTTTTGCAAACGATCCCAGAAAACTCCCGACGGCGGTTCGCGCGGCAGAAGCAATTACGATATTGGTCATGGGGTATTCCTTTTGTCATGCTCGGATAATGTGATTCGCAGTGTGACTTATTGTGCAGTGCAGCGCAATAAAATATCTTAAAATGTTTGTTATCGGCAAGATTCGGTTGGCTGCGTGGATCTATAGTTTGTCGAGAAAGAACTCTGACACAGGTTTCCATACTGTTTCACGGGCCTTCGAGCCGACGATCATCCCCACGTGCCCTGCGTCAGGCATAAGCAATTTTGCATTCGGAATTTCGTGCGCCATTGCCGAAGCGACATCCAGCTGGGTGATGCTGTCACGCAAGCCGCAAACATTAAGAGTCGGCTGTCGGATCGCAGACAATTTGACTACCTTATCTTGCAATTTCCAACGCCCATTCGTGGTCGAATTGTGAAGGTTCCAGTCAATTAAAACGTCTTTGGCACTTGGCGTCACGAGCGGCACTCCGTCGGCCAACCAATCCTCGATCGCCACGAAGTGGTTTGCTGCGGGGGTGTCCATTACCATGTTATCAAATTTGCGAAATTTCACAGCCGCTTGCATCGGGTTGATCAGTGCGAAAAGCTGCTGGAAAAATTCTGCAGGGATCATTCCGAAAATATTTCCCATATTTTCGATCATTTCCGAAGTTGGGGACTCTGTCGCCGCTGCACGCAAAGAAGCCCTTACACCTTTGCTGGCGGCGAAATCCCACGGTGATCCGATCGTTGCAAAAGCGCCCACATTGGTGTTTTGAAAGGACAAAACACCCGCTGCCAAAGTACCGCCCATGCAATAGCCCAAGACGCCAATCGGCGTGTCAGCGAGCGCACTAGAGACTTCGATGGCGGGTAATAAACGCTGTGTAACATAGGAATTCAGATCAAATTCACGTTCAGTATCTGATGGATATCCCCAGTCCAGCAATAACGGGCGCAGCCCATGTGCGGCCAAATACCGGAGTAGCGAACAGTTTTCGTTCAAATCTAATATGTAGGCGCGGTTGATCAGCGATGGAACTACGAGGATCGGCGGCCCGTTGGGGTTTGCGGCCTCTGGACAACTTCCGAAATCAATCAGGCGCGAGGATCCGCTTGACCATATCACCGGAGGGTTCATGACGGCCCGACGATAAGGATGCGCCTGCCATTTGTGCAAACCCGAAAGCATTTCCTGCAAGCGTTTAAGCGATTTTAGCTGAAGCAACGGCGCGTTTAACTCGCCGATCGTAGCTGCCTGTTCGATCAGCTCGGGCTGCCACACGACACCTGCCGTGTCAGGGTTAACCACGTTGGCAATGGCGCTTTGATANCCGGCCACCGCAGCGCTTATGTGAAAGATTAACGGTGATGGGTTCCCCAATCGGTTTTGCAGGCTTTCACTCATCTGCAGCCTTCAATTTTTGACTAGGCCCGTTGGCAGCTAGCAGTCGAATATTCTCTTCCCAAAGATCCAAGTATCGTTCTTCACGTTCCCCCGTTGAAGGCGTTTTGTCGATTGGTGGTGGGGGTTTTTGCGTCATGGGATGCCTTAGATTCATTAGTTCAATCACTATAACATGCCGTCGACTGTTCGCGCATGCGATATTTTCGTTGTAGTTGCGAAATACTGTATTAGATTGTTGTTAACAAATGGCCGCAGGGCTTCACTAGGAGGGTTCTGAAATGGCCGATAAAACCGACACATCCGAAGATACCATCGTCATCAAGAAGTATGCCAATCGGCGACTATATAACACGGAAAAATCGAGCTATGTAACGCTGGACAATCTGGCCGAAATGGTGCGCGAAGGGCAGGATTTTGTAGTAATCGACGCGAAATCTGGCGATGATATTACCCGTTCCGTCTTGACCCAGATTATTTTTGAAGAAGAAAGCAAAGGGCACAACATGTTGCCCACTAAATTTCTGCGCCAACTTATCGGCCTATATGGAGATTCGGTTCAAGGGTTTGTGCCCGGATACCTCGAAGCTTCGATGGAAACATTTACGAAGAATCAGGATGAACTTCGCGACCAAATGCAGGGCGCGGTGACCGGCAATCCCGCGATGGCCGGATTCGAGGCGCTGGCCCGGCAGAACATGGACTGGTTCGACAACGCGATGCGAATGTTTAAGCCTTCGGCTAGTGGTGCGTCTGACGATGTTGAGCCGACAAGGACTAACACCGATCAAGAGGCCTCGGATGTTGAACTTGGCGATCTGAAAGCGCAACTTGCACAAATGCAGGCCCAGCTTAGCAAACTTGTGGACAAATCCTAACGTTATCCAGCGATTTTCTGATTCAGCCCAGCTTTATGGAACGGGGCAATTGGCTTGGCAGTTGGTTCACCAATCAAGTATCCTTGCAAGCAATCGATGCCTAGTTTTGCGGCCATTTCAGCCTCGCCGGCAGTTTCTACAAACTCCGCCACTGTCACCATGTCGAAGTGTTTACTGATGTCAATCAGGGCCTGCACCAATACCTGATTGTCCTTATCGTATCCGAGATCACGAATAAACAGACCGTCAATCTTTACGAAATCAAACAGAAAGTCTTTGAAGTACCGGAAGGATGTCGCACCAGTGCCGAAATCATCCAGCGCGATGCTGCAATGTTTGCGCCGAACGCGGTGCATGAACGCGGTGGTNAGTTCAACATCAGACATGGCCGCGCCTTCTGTTATTTCGACAATAAGGCGTTCACAAACTCCGAAGTCGGCAGATTCCAGGATGGCGAGCCAACCGGAATCTCGCATTGAAAGCACGCTCATGTTGATTGAAAGACGGATGTCGGTGTTGTCACCCAACTGTTTCAGAGCCAACCGCAAAATACTGCGATCTAATCTGGTTCCAAGAGATGTATTTTCAACGAACGGCATAAATTGACCTGCTGAAATTATCGCGCCTCCCGGCATTTGGATGCGGGCTAACCCTTCGTAGAAAGCCACGAAATTGCTAGTGCCAGATCGGACGATAGGTTGGTAGAACATCTCTAATCGGTTGTCTTTCAGGGCGTTGTAGACGCGCGCGGTTTCGAGTTCGGACAGCGAAGTCGACATCATAACGGGTATGTCCGCATTTCTGGTAATTTGCTTGTTGGCGCTGGCCATCCTGCCCCCCCGATAACTCTTGGTTTCAGGTATTACTTGGGGCCAAAAGAGTTAAAGGTTCGTAAATTTTCGCGATATGTTCTTACAATGTTCGGAAAAGTTAACATGAATTGGTTGCAAATGNGGGCAATTGACGTGGCTGCGCATGCGAAGCCAGTTCGGAAACTGGTTGTTAGGCTACCGTAAGATCAGTTTCAGCCTTACTCCGCGTCCATCAACGCCTGCAAAACCGCCATCGCATTTTCGGTCGCCCAATCCGCACCGCCAGTCAAGCGCGCGATTTCGCGGCCTTCACGGTTCAGCAAGATTGTGACTGGCAATCCCAAAGCGCCCATACGAGTGGCGAGTTTACCTTTTGGATCCAAAAGGATGGGGAGCGCGGTGACGTTGGCATCTTCATAAAACGAGTTGATACCTGACAGTCGGTTGCGACCGGTTGCTATAGTCATAACCTGAAAGTCGTCGCCGCCCATTTCAAGCTGCAACGCGTCGAGCGCGGGCATTTCTTCGCGGCACGGNGCGCACCATGTGGCCCAGAAATTGATCAGNCTGAATTGGCCATTAGTGTCTGCGAACGTCATTTTATTGCCGTCCACGTCTTCGAACTCGGTCGTGATCGGTTGGCCNGCCTTTNCAAGGATTTTCATCTTCCGCATGTCGTCGANCCGCATGTCCAAAATGATCTGGCGGGTTTCNGGNTCNATTGCTGCNGCAGGGTTTGCACCCAANGTCAGGGCGGCGTATAGCAGGGCAGTAAGAAGGGGTCTTTTCATTTTGGCCTCGCGGATTGAACAGGTATTACTATGTCGGACAAAAAATCATCGAATGCAATGTGGGGCGGGCGGTTTGCCGCCGGACCGGATGCGATCATGGAGGCGATCAATGCCTCGATTGATTTCGACAAACGTATGGCCCGACAGGATATTGAGGGTTCCCGCGCCCACGCGGCGATGTTGGTTGCCTGTGGTATTATTAGTGATAATGATGGCGAGGCAATCAGGGAAGGGCTGCTCACGATATTGTCAGAGATCGAGACCGGAACGTTTACCTTTTCGAAAGAACTTGAAGATATCCATATGAANGTGGAGTCGCGCCTGAAAGATTTGATNGGGGAACCTGCTGGGCGGTTGCACACCGGGCGTTCAAGGAACGATCAAGTGGCGACGGATTTCAAGTTGTGGACGCGCGAACAGTTCGATGCGGCAATTGACGGGCTGGATGCGCTGATGAAAGCGTTGCTTGGGCAGGCGGAGGCAGGGGCCGATATTGTCATGCCCGGATTTACGCATTTGCAAATCGCGCAGCCGGTGACATGGGGACACCACATGATGGCTTATGTGGAGATGTTCGCGCGGGACAAATCGCGGATGCAGGATGCACGCGTACGGATGAACGAGTCGCCCTTGGGCGCGGCGGCATTGGCGGGTACGGCATACCCGATTGATCGGGATATGACGGCGAAAGCGCTGGGCTTTGATCGACCCTCGGCCAATTCGCTGGACGCGGTGTCNGATCGGGATTTCGCACTGGAATTTCTGTCTTGCGCGTCAATCTGCGCAACCCATCTTAGCCGATTTGCTGAGGAGCTGGTGATCTGGTCCTCGGCGCAGTTCCGCTTTGTTNGGTTGTCGGACAGGTTCTCGACTGGGTCGTCGATCATGCCGCAGAAAAGAAATCCTGATGCAGCGGAGCTGATCCGCGCAAAGGTCGGGCGGATTAATGGATCGTTGGTTGCGCTGCTGACCATTATGAAAGGACTACCGCTGGCCTATTCCAAGGACATGCAGGAAGATAAAGAACAAGTGTTTGATGCCGCCGATAGCCTGATGCTGGCATTGGCGGCGATGACCGGAATGGTCGGTGATATGAAGCCGAACGTAGACAGTTTACGCGAATCGGCGGCAATGGGGTTTTCCACTGCGACCGATCTGGCGGATTGGTTGGTGCGCGAATTAGGGTTGCCGTTTCGCGACGCACATCACGCAACCGGTGCTTTGGTGAAGTTGGCCGAGGACAAAGGCTGCGATTTACCGGAATTGTCGCTGAAAGAGATGCAATCAGCACATCCTGATATCAACCAGAGCGTTTATTCGGTCTTGGGGGTAGACAACTCTGTGGCGAGTAGGGCAAGTTATGGTGGAACAGCACCAGATCAAGTCCGTGAGCAAGTTGCCCGTTGGAACGGGAAGTTGAAATGAGGGTGATTCTTATATTATTGGGGATCGTTCTACTCGGGGTAACGGCGTCCTGCGGGGTCAAAGCTCCGCCGACACATCCAACGGCCGTTAGCGAAAGCGCCAACTGATCATTCGTGTTGTTCCTGATAAATAAAGGGACCACATAATGAGAATAATTTTACACACATTAATTATCGGATTGATTACAGCGTTGGCCAGCCAACCGCTATCGGCGCAGGAGTGGCGGCAAGTCGAGTTTCGGGGTACTGTTATTCTAACCGTGACCGGAAATGTTGCGTTGCCGACGCGCAGCGAAAGCTCGGAAGACCTCGACAAATTCTTCATGTTGAATGACATCACTTTTGACAAGGCAGCGCAGTTCGACGTGGCTGCCCTGCGGGCACTTCCGCAAGTTAGTGTGAAGGCCGATTTCCCCAAAGGAGGGCGCGTTTACCTGTTCGAAGGGCCGCTACTGAAAGACGTTTTGGAATCTGTCGGGGCGATGGGCNAGGTGGCAACTGTTCGTGCCCTAGACGGTTACGCTGTCGATATTCCGATTGCGGATGCCTATGCGGCTGGCGCGGTGCTGGCCCTGAAACGCGACGGTATTCCCTTTGCGATTGGGGATTTCGGCCCGACGCAAGTGGTGTTTCCAAGGGCGGATCGCGCCGATCTGGCAGATATGATCGATGATTGGTGGGTCTGGTCGGTTTACCATATCAATGTGGAATAGGTGATTTCAGGGTTGGCCTGCGTTAGCCCTATCGCTTATACCTGAGGCCTGATTTAGCCATATGGATCAAGCTTGATGGACCACTTTATTTATCGTGACGGCGCACTGCACGCCGAGGATGTTCCGATACACGAGATTGCCTCGGCTGTCGGGACGCCGTTTTATGTGTATTCAACAGCAACGCTGGAACGTCATTATCAGGTGTTCGACGAGGCTCTCAAAGGCATGGATCACTTCATTTGCTATGCGATGAAGGCCAATTCCAACATGGCAGTGCTGCGAATAATGGCGGCGATGGGCGCCGGTATGGATGTTGTATCGGGTGGCGAATATGCCCGCGCGATTGCTGCTGGTGTTCCGGGCGAACACATCGTTTTTTCGGGCGTCGGTAAAACTCGCGAGGAGATGGTTGCGGCNTTAACAGGCGGCATTCGCCAGTTTAACGTCGAAAGCGAACCGGAGATGCACGTGCTGAACGAAGTGGCGCTATCGCTGGGCAAGGTGGCTCCGATTACGGTGCGCGTTAACCCCGACGTGGACGCCAAAACGCATGCAAANATTGCGACGGGNAAGTCCGAGAACAAGTTTGGCATTCCGATTTCCAAAGCCCGTGAAGTCTACGCCGAAGCTGCACGCCTGAAAGGGTTGGAGGTTGTCGGGATTGATGTACATATCGGCAGCCAGTTAACGGATTTGCAACCTTATGAGGATGCGTTCAACAAGGTGGCTGAGTTGACAGAAACACTACGGGCAGACGGTCACAATATACGGCGGCTCGATTTAGGTGGTGGGCTGGGAATTCCTTACCAGCGCTCTAACGAGGCACCTCCGTTGCCAATGGAATATGGCGAGGTGATCCGTCGAACCGTTGGCCATTTGGGGTGCGAAATAGAGATCGAGCCAGGTCGTTTGATTGCAGGAAATGCCGGGTTGTTAGTTACCTCGGTTATCTATCGCAAAGAAGGTGACGGGCGTGATTTCCTGATCGTCGACGCGGCTATGAATGACTTAATTCGCCCAGCTATGTATGATGCGTATCACGATATTATCCCGGTTATCGAGCCCCAAGTGGGGGTTGAACCCACGCCCCACGACATTGTTGGGCCGGTGTGTGAAACCGGCGATACCTTTGCCAAAGATCGCAATATTCCAGCGCTGGCGGCGGGTGATCTAATGGCATTTCGGTCCGCTGGCGCATATGGCGCGGTGATGGCAAGCGAATATAATTCGCGACCCCTTATCCCCGAAGTGCTGGTGAAGGGCGATCAATTCGCCGTGGTTCGGTCGCGCCCGACCTATGAAGAGATGATTAACCGCGATACCATCCCAGACTGGATGACGTGAGTCGCATACGACGCGCGCGGGCAATCGGGATGACGGAATGAACCAGCTTTGGGCAGGTTACGTTGACAATCGGTACGGCCGTATCATGCGGGCGCTGCGTTTTCGGCTGGCCTTGTCACGTGGTGCGCTATGGCTTGAAATTCTGGTGCGACGGTTTTGGCAACTTTGGACGTTGTTGCTGTTTTCTTACGCATTTGTGGCCTTTGAAGGGCTGGCTCTTGTTTCATCGAACGTAGCGCGCGGTCTGGTTCTTGCGGTTCTGCTGGGCAGCATCGGTTTGCTGGGATTCGGGTTACGCGGCCTGAAAATTCCGTATCGCGATGACGCAGTTGATCGGCTTGACGGTGTGGAAGCACCGCTGGCTTCGTTACGCGATCAACCGGCAACGGGCTGGGACGCTGTCTTGACCCGTGCGCTTTGGGACAAACATCAAGCACAGATGGCGGCGCGAGCCGTGGAACTAAAACCCGCGCCACCCGATCTGCGGCTGGCTTCATTTGACCGGTACGGCTTGCGCTTGATGGCGCTGGTTTGCGCGACTGTGGCAGCGTTTTTCGCCCCTTCTGGTGGTTTTACATCCGTTAAAAACGCGGTTTCGTTGCCGGTTCTCGCCGGTAGTCCGGGCGCGGGTATCGAGGCATGGGCGACCCCTCCGTCTTACACGGGTAGGCCGCAGGTTTACCTCGGCGAGGTGGCCGACGGTGTTCTTCTGGACCTTCCCGTTGGTACGCAAATTGTGATGCAGGTTTACGGTGGGTCTGACAACGTCACGTTGATCGAGAGTATTTCGGAGACAGAAACCGCGTTTTCCGGTGATAAAACGACCGTTCGCAACGCAACGATAACGGTTAAGCAATCGGGCGATCTGCAAGTGCTGGATGATGACGCGGTTCTAGACACTTGGCGGATTATTGTGACAAAGGATAACCCGCCAAATGTGTTCGTGACAGAAGAGATCGGGCAGACAACCGCGGGGGCGTTGCAGCTACAATTCAATGCGTCGGACGACTATGGAATCGTTGCAGGCAGCGCGCGAATTTCGCTGGATTTGGAGCATGTCGATCGACGGTTTGGATTGACGCCAGAACCTGTTGCACGGGATCCGCTATTCACCACCTTACCGCTGCCATTTCGCGGTGCAACGGACGATATTTCCGAAGTTCTCGTTGAGGATTTCAGCAAAGACTTGTGGGTCGGAATGCCAGTTACGATCACACTGAGCGTGCGCGATGCCGCGGGACAGATTGGCGAAGTTCAAACCTCTGGTACGTTGCCCGGCAAACGATTTTACGTGCCGCTTGCCGCCTCTTTTGCTGAGCAGCGGCGCGATTTGCTGTGGTCGCCGGAGAACGACAAACATGTTTTGCAAGTGCTTAAAGCCGTTACAAACCTGCCAACTGATTTCGCGTTGTCCAGCGGGTCATATCTGAAAATACGGTCAGCTATCCGGCGGTTTGAAAGAATGTTGCAAGACGGTGTGTCGAAAGATGAGCGGGCAGAGATTACCGACACATTCTGGGATATCGCCGTGTTTTTAGAAGACGGAGACCTTGGCGATGCCCGAGAGCGTTTGCTGCGCGCACAAGAGAAATTATTGCAAGCGATCGAGCAGCAGGCCGAGCAGGAAGAAATCGCCAACCTGATGAAAGAACTGCGCGAAGCCACGGACGAATATCTGGAAATGCTGGCCGCCGAGGCCGAGCGAAATCGAGATACAGTCGAAACTTCGCAACAGCCTGGTGGTAATGATCAATTGCGCCGGATGATGGATGAATTACAACGTTTGGCTGAAAACGGGGAGTCGGAGGCCGCGCGTCAATTGCTGGAAGAAATGCGCCAGATGTTGGAAAATGCACAAATAGCCGAACAAGGTGGTGGAAGTTCCGAGCAGTTGGACCAGATGCAAGATGCGCTCGGTCAGCAACAGACATTGTCGGATCAGACCTTTCAGCAGTTGCAGGATTTATTGGAAAACGGAGGCGAAGCTTCGCCCGAACTGGAGCAATCGCTGGCCGACCAGCAGGAAGCGCTGCGCGAATTTCTGGAAGGCCTGCAAGCCCAGCAAAGCGATTCCGCCGGAGAGGCGACAGGTAACGCGGGTGAAAACATGGGTTCGGCACGCGATTTTCTAGGCGGAGGTGATCTGGGTCAGGCGTTGAATGAACAGGCTGACGCTATCGAGAATTTGCGCGAAGCTATTCGACGCCTTGGCGAGGAAATGCAACAAGCAAGTCAGGTCCGCAATGGATTGCAGGAGGGCGAGACACAGGACACAACCGCTGGCGATGACCCCTTAGGGCGGCCATTGGGGCGCATGGGCACGACGGAGTCGGGCGACACTTATGTGCCTGATCAAAACACATCCGAACGGGCGAGGGAACTTCTGGATGAAATCCGGCGCCGGTCAGGCGATATTGACCGACCGGACGCGGAAATTGAATATCTAAAGCGGCTTTTAGACCGATTTTAGCTGAAGAACCTGGCGATTACCAAGTCGTAACCCTGTGTGATCGAGTCCCAAACGTAGGCGCCCAAAACTTCGGCTTTGGCGCGTAGTAAATCAACATAGGTTGCGTAGGTTTCCAGATACGGACCGATTGCTGGTACGTATTCAGTGATCGTGGCGCGAGAAATATATATCGCGCCGAGGACNACAAAGATCAATAAAATTAAGGTCACTCCGCGACGNAACCGGCGTGCGGGAACTTGTTCTTGCAACTCGTCGGNCGTCAATTCCACGGANTTAGAGCGAACNGAATTCTTCAANGCTTCNACATTTGGAANNCGTGNCCGNGGTCCGCCGAGTTCAACNGGAACGTCAGAAATATCTCGTCCTGCCGGCTGNGGNGCGTNTTCNAGAGCATCCTCGATGGCCATTTGTTCGTTNAGGGCGGCAGCGATAAGATCGTCNTCCATTTTTNCCAGTGGNCCNCCGGATGTGTCNGTCAGTGGAGTGAATTCAGGTTTGCTTTGATCGAGCGACCCATCTTCATCGCCGTCGGTGGCGGCCCCATCTGTTTCCGCTTCGGTCGCGCTTTCTTTGGACGGGTCACTCCAAACGAAGTCCGAGAAACTCTCGTCGGTTTCAGCGGCGACTTCCCATGGTCGATCATCCTCGTCGGGCGTATCAATTGCTGGTTCCGCCTCGTCTGGTATCACCGGAGAGCTTTGAATCGGAGGCTGGTCGTCCGGGGGTGAATAATCGGATTCGGAAGTGCTTTCACCTTCTGATTCGGCACGAGCTTCTTTTGCCAGCGCCGCGATTTCTTTCCAAATGGGGTTTTCATTGTCATCATCAACCGAGGTCTCCGGCTCCACGGAGTTGCCCTCTGGTTCGTCGTCTTCTGGACTATCTAGTGTGGCGTCTGATTTCGTTTCTTCAAGTTCTTCCGGTGCCGTTATTTCGTCTTCTTGGTCGTCTCTGGTGGCATCCTCATCCTCATCCTCATCCTCAACCGCAATCGGAGAGATTGCATCCTCCTGCGCAACATCTACCTTTTTTTCGACTTCTGGCGTCTGTTCCTTGTCTCCGTCCAAGGCGTCGGCCAAACGCGCATTGGAGGCTTCGCCGCTTCGGGTTTGTGTCCATACGGTCATGCATTCGGTGCACTGTACGTCTTGGCCAGTAAAGGCGATATCGTTCTCGTCAACATCGTATTGTGTTGAACAGGTTGGACATGTAATTCGCATAACCACCTCAATAAATCCGGGATTCGCATAAAACGAATCATCTATAAATACAGTTTTACCCATGACTCGGCAGCTTTCCAAGCGTCGCGGTGTATTCGGGCGATGTTGTCTTTTGAAGCCGTGAAAGATAAACGGTTTCAAAGAGATAAATTCAGGTGAGTTTCATGCTGCTTATTCGATCCCAATTTGCCAATTTGATTATGTATCTGCTGTTGGCGATCATTGGAGTCTTCGGGCTGCCGCTGGCGCTCTGGTCGCGCTCTGGCACGTTGATGGTTATCAAAGCTTACTGTGCGTCGGTTTTTTGGTTGTACCGCGTGACGTGCGGGTTGCACGTGGAATTTCGCGGAAAGGTGCCCGAGGGTGAAGTGTTAATTTGCTCCAAGCATATGTCTTTTCTGGATATTTTGATGCTGGCCTATATGTTGCCACGCGTGAAGTTTATAATGAAACGAGAATTTATTTGGGCACCGGTTCTGGGGTTTTATGGTTGGCGGATCGGATGCCCACCTGTTGCGCGGGGCAAGAAAGGTTCTGCGATTAAGGCCATGGTCAAGCACCTTGAGGCAGATAAAGACATCGGACAAACGACAATATTTCCGCAAGGGACACGGGTTTTACCGGGCGTCAGGGATGCGTACAAAATTGGTGCTGGCGTTATCTACACGCGCATGAATCGTGCTTGTGTGCCTGTCGCGACGAATGTTGGTGTGTTTTGGGCGCGCCGTTCGCCAATTCGCAAACCGGGAACGGCAGTCTTGGAGTTTCTTGAACCGATTCCCGCTGGTTTGGAACTGAAAGAATTTATGTCCCAACTTGAGAATGTCATCGAGACAAATTCGGATCGTCTGATGCTTGAGGCCGGTTACGAGTTTGACAAGTAACTACTTACCTTCGCCAAATAGATTATCAACCAGCGATTTTAGGGCGTTTGCCAATTCATCCGCTTGTGGACCGGAAGTTTTAACTTCGATCTGAGAACCGCAGGCAGCCGCCAACATAAGCAGACCCATAATGCTGTCACCGGACGCTTCATTTCCGTCGCGAAAAACTTCGGCGTCGGCATCGTAGTGTTCAACCACATCGACAAACTTGGCCGAGGCGCGGGCATGCAACCCTTTTTCATTAATAATATCGAGGATCATGAAAAAGCCCTTTGCGTTACGCAGTTATTTTTGTGGTGCAGTCCAAATACTTGTGGCCGGCCGAGATGGCGCGGGCGACGGCCTCTTTTAAGTCCATGCGACGGGCTTTGGCGAGTTTCACGAGCAATGGCAGATTGGTTCCGTAAATAACGGCACGATTTTCGGCTTTGCAGGCTTTCACTGCTAAATTCGATGGTGTACCGCCGAACATATCTGTGACCATGACAACCCCGTCACCAGTGTCGACCGCCGCAACAGCGGCATCAATTTCGGCTTGTTTGGCTTCACGGTCGCAGTCGGCGCCAATGGCGACGGACTGGATACCGGGTTGTGGACCAACAACATGCTCTAACGCCAACAGATATTCGCGCGCCAAACCGCCGTGAGCTACAATTACGATTCCAATCAATTCGGGTCCGTTCCTTTCGGTGTCGCCAACGACTCAGGCAGGCGATCCAGTTCTCGGTGGCGAATAGACACCTGCCAGCCGTCATCCGCAAGCAGTTTTGCGAGGCTTTCTGTTACACTTACAGATCTGTGCTTTCCGCCTGAACAGCCCAGCCCTATAGAAAAATAGGCCTTACCCTCTTTCCGGTAAGCTGGCAACAGTAGCCGGCACATGGCGCAGAGTTGTTCAAAAAACGCCGCATAAAGTGGGTCGGCTTTAACGAAATCGGAGACAGCAGCATCGTTGCCGTTCAATGCGCGCAGGTTTTCTTGCCAATGGGGGTTTTGTAAAAACCGGCAGTCGATAATCATATCAACGCCGCGCGGAGTGCCGCGTTTGTAGGAAAAAGACTGTACTGAAATCGCCAAACTGTGGGATTCGCTGTAATCGAAAATCCGCCCCATTTCGGCTTTCAGGTCATGTGGGGAAAAATCGGTTGTTTCGATCAGGACATCGGCGCGCCTGCGTAGGCCTTCAAGCAGTTCTATTTCATAGCGAATGCCAACAATCGGAGCTTCGTCAGGGGCAGCCGGATGGCGACGTCTGGTTTCTGTATACCGGCGCAGCAGGTTTTCCTCGTTGCAATCGACGAAAACAAGTGTGGGCGGGGTTTGTTCGGTATTGTCCAGAATTTCCAGAATGGCTGCGGGATCAAACCCGCGTGTGCGTGTGTCTATGCCAATCGCAAGCGGGCGCTCCACTGGACCACCGGACAATAGGCGCGGTAGCAGATGCATCGGTAAATTGTCGATGGCTTCATAGCCCATATCCTCAAGAATATGGATTGCAGTTGAGCGTCCGGCACCTGCGGGGCCAGTGATCAACAGGATTGGTTTATTGGGTTCGCTAGACATTTCAGCCTCGAAGTTGGTCACTCGATCCGTCCGATTTTCATCATCTGGTTAAGTGCGGCGGCGAGATTCGGAGTATCTTTGCCAAAAACGAGATCAACCTCAACACCCAATATCGTGAGGGCACGGCGCGAAGGCAATCGATCTGGCTCTTTCTGGTCCAAATCTACAACGCAGGTGATCAGTGTCGTCGACTGGGTTTTGGCGGCCAGCAGGCCGATGCCGCGTGCCTCAATCATACCTTTGATGGCTTGGGGGCAGTGGGCAGTTAACACGCCTTCACGGTTGGTAACGGAGACGCGGTCGTCGGCCACCAATGTTGCATCCATCGCCATAAGGGCAAGTGCTAGTGCGGATTTCCCCGAACCGGATGTGCCGATGATTAACAGGCCCGATTGACCGTACGCGACGCAGGTTCCGTGCAAAGTGGATTCAGTTGTCATCAGACTGGCAGCAAAACGGTAAACCGCGCACCGTTTGGAATGTTGGGGTTATCGCCGTAAATATTTTCGGCCCATATCTCCCCGCCATGCGCTTCGACGATCTGCTTCGAAATCGAAAGCCCAAGACCGGAGTTGTTGCCAAATTCCTGTTCGGGTCGGCTGGAATAGAAACGTTCGAAAACGTCTTTCAGGTTCTCCTTCGGGATTCCACAACCAGTGTCCTCGATCACGATAGCGACTTCGCCATGTTCGTGTTGAAAGGCGCTGACGGTCACGGAGCCACCTTCAGGAACAAAGGAAACGGCGTTTGTGATCAGATTAACGAACACTTGTGCAAGCCGGCTTTCCAGCCCGAGAATGTTGGGCGTCGATTTGTCGAAATTCGCTGAAATGCTCACCCCATCGGCGGCGGCCAAATCACTTTGGTAATCGACCAGATTTTGCAACATCTTGACCACGTCGATCGAGACCATCTCGTCTGTTGCCAATTCCGAATCCAGACGAGACGCGTTAGAGATGTCGGTAATAAGTCGGTCCATCCGGTTCACGTCGTCGGCGATAACGTCCAAAAGGCGGTCGCGCGCCGCATCGTTCTTTACCAACCGCATGGTTTCCACAGCGGAACCAAGTGATGTTAGCGGGTTTTTAATTTCGTGAGCAACATCTGCAGCGAAAGCCTCATTCGCTTCGATGCGGTCATAAAGGGCTGTGGTCATATTGCGCAGCTGGCGGGAAAGGTCACCGATTTCGTCAGGGCGCGATGTTAGATCCGGGATGTCGATACGTCTGGGATTGATGCGACCTGTGTTTTGCACACTGCCCATTTTTGCGGCCATCGCAAGTTGGCGCAATGGGCGGCCGATGGTGTTGGCCAGCAGGATCGACAAAAACACAGATGTCAGAGCCGCCAGCAGGAAGACTTGGAGGATTTGTTGCCGTTCGTTGCGAATGAAACCATCAATTTCCCCGCCGAGCGTGGACAGCACAATCGCACCGACCATCTCCCCGTTAGCTGACACAGGGACAGCCACGGTTAGGATTAATTGCTGAATTTCGTTCATCGTTGTTGCAAGCGTGGAATCATTTGCCATCATGGATCGGATGGCAATTGCAGAGCGAAACGCCAAAAGGTATGATTCATCCGCAGGCTCGGGTCTTTTTACGAACACCGCTTCAAGCCGCGTCCAGGCATCAATGAGAATATCGCTTAACGTGTTCGTCCGAGGCGCGGTTGTTCGGTTGTCGCGGCTGTAAACTTCGGGGCGGGCGCCGATGTCGGTAATTAAATAACCGTCAATAGAAAACAATTGCGCGCGCGATCTGATCGGGTCTGCAAGCGCTTCTAGAGTTGTATAAATTTCGGGTTCAGACAAGTCAGAGAGCCCAGAAAACCCCATTTGGTATTCGAGCGAGGTTGCCAAAACATTTGCGTCAGCCACCAAGGTTTGCTTCCGAAAGTCGGTTAGACTAGCGCGTGATTGACTAAGGAGCAGAATGCCAGAGACCAGCAAACTCAGTGTCACAAGGTTAAAAATGATAATTTTGCGGGTTAGGGGCGAACGAGAACGCTTTAACGCCGCCTCATCTTTGTCGCGCACTGCGCCCGAAACCATTGAAGGTGGCGGGCGCTGAAATTTAGGACGGCGCATCGGAAGTTAAGCCTCGATAAATCGATAGCCGATGCCGTAGAGGGTCTCGATCGAGGCAAAATCGGGATCACCCTTACGCAGCTTTTTACGCAATCGCTTNATGTGGCTGTCGATNGTGCGATCGTCCACGTAAACTTGNTCATCGTAGGCCACGTCCATCAATTGGTCGCGACTTTTAACCACTCCGGGGCGGACTGCCAGCGATTGCAGAAGCAGAAATTCAGTCACCGTCAGCGATACATCGTCTTCTCTCCAGACAACTTTGTGGCGCAGCGGGTCCATTTGTAGGCAACCACGCGTAAACGAGCTATCTTCAGGCGAGCGCTGACCATCGTTGTCCTCAGATGCCTCTTTGCGGCGCAATATTGCTTTAATGCGTTCAATCAAAAGGCGCTGCGAGAACGGTTTGCGCATGTAATCATCCGCGCCCATCCGCAGACCGAGTACTTCGTCAATCTCGTCATCTTTCGAGGTCAGGAAAATCACGGGCATTTCGGAGGTTTTGCGCAACCGGCGCAGCAATTCCATACCATCCATACGAGGCATTTTGATGTCAAAGACACCCAAATCCGGCTCATCGTTCAGCAGCGATGAAAGCGCGCTGATGCCGTCTGTGAATGTGACAACTTCGTATCCCTCTGACTCCAATGCGATTGAAACCGACGTCAGGATATTCCGATCATCATCTACGAGTACTATTTTAGCCATTGCACGCCCTCGTTGCTATTGGACGTCTACATAGTCGCGGAAGTGGGCTTGGGTTGCAACCCATCTGTTTCAACTGCCTATTTTCGCGATTTAGCATTAAGTTGTGCGCTGCGACAAAATCCTTCTGGATTCACGAAANTGTCATGTTATAGGGAAGACCTTCTTTGCTGCACGATGGAATCGGCAGACTGTCGATTTTTATTGTCGGGATTGGCCCTCCCGGTTTTGCGGTAATCTCTCTGTTAAGAGGGGTTTGTCATGGCACGCATAAGCCCCTCGACATGTTTAAGGAGCGCACATCAATGGAAATAGGCAAGGTCAACCCGACCCAAACGTTGGGGAAGACTGGCATTCCAGATGTCGGCACAGTNCACTACAATTTGCAGGAGGCCGCNTTGATGAATGCCGCCGTCGCCAACAGAGAAGGCGAAATCGGTATCGGGGGCACTTTTCTGGTNTCCACCGGNAANCANACNGGGCGTTCGCCCAACGATAAATTCGTTGTTCGNGAAGCCTCCGTCGAAGACACTATTTGGTGGGAAAACAACAAACCGATGGATCCGGCGGCNTTCGATGTATTGCNCGCCGATATGTTGGCCCACCTGAANGGTGGCGAGGTTTACGTTAACGATCTGTTCGGTGGCGCCAATCCGGCACACCGCTTGAATGTCCGCGTGATCACGGAACTTGCATGGCATGGCCTCTTCATCCGCCACCTCTTGCGTCGCCCTGATATGACCGAGCTGGAAACATTCCTNCCCGAATTCACNATCGTCAACTGCCCCAGNTTCAATGCNGATCCNGANCGTCACGGATGTCGTTCTGAAACAGTGATTGCCATCTCGTTCGAGAAGAAACTGGTTCTGATAGGCGGTACATCTTACGCCGGCGAAAACAAGAAATCCGTGTTTTCGATTCTGAACTACCTATTGCCTGCAAAAGGCGTGATGCCGATGCATTGCTCCGCCAACCACGCGCCGGATGATGTAAACGACAGCGCGGTTTTCTTCGGCCTGTCTGGAACCGGTAAAACCACCCTTTCTGCTGATCCTGACCGCACGTTGATTGGTGACGATGAACATGGTTGGTCGGATGAGGGCATTTTCAACTTCGAGGGTGGCTGCTATGCCAAAACTATCAATCTGAGTGCCGACGCGGAACCGGAGATATACTCCACCACGTCCAAATTCGCGACTGTGATCGAGAATATGGTGTACGACCCCTACACCAAAGAACTCGATTTCGCCGATGATAGCCTGACACCCAACATGCGGTGCGCCTATCCGCTGGAATATATCGCCAACGCCTCTGAAACCTCGCGTGGTGGTGTGCCAAAAAACATCGTTATGTTGACGTGTGATGCGTTTGGTGTGCTGCCTCCGATCTCGCGTTTGACACCCGCGCAGGCGATGTACCACTTCCTGTCCGGTTTCACGGCCAAGGTTCCGGGGACGGAAAAAGGTGTGGTTGAACCCATCCCGACGTTTTCCACATGTTTCGGCGCGCCATTCATGCCGCGTCGTCCTGAAGTTTACGGAAACCTGCTTCGCCAGAAAATCGCTGAAACTGGCGCGAATTGCTGGTTGGTTAACACTGGTTGGACTGGTGGTCCGAAAGGCCACGGCGGCTCGCGTATGCCGATCCGCGCGACCCGTGCGTTATTGACTGCCGCTTTGTCCGGTGGTTTGAACGAGCGCGAGTTCCGCATTGATCGCAACTTCGGTTTCGAAGTTCCGGTGGCCGTTAAAGGTGTGGCGAAGGTGTTGCTAGACCCACGCCGCACTTGGGAAGACGGCGCTGCCTATGATGTGCAAGCGGCCAAATTGGCCAACATGTTCGCGGATAACTTCAAGCAATACGAACCGTTTGTTGATGAAGAAGTTCTGGCAGCTGCAATCAAAGCGCAGTAACGCTTCACTTGACAAAACAC
>JAESQH010000030.1 GCA_016765235.1 Paracoccaceae bacterium | reverse complement strand
GTAAAATACATTTACATTATTTGACCCCTACCCCTTGTGATTTGGCCAAGACTTCCCAAATATGTTAATGTGAACAACATTTACATTGAAAGGAACACAGACATGAACTCTCCGGCGCACCTCCTAGAACAAGCACGGGATAAGCTGGACGAACACGGAACGAAAGCGTGGATCGCAATGATGATTCTCGGATTTATCTTTCTGTGGCCAGTTGGCCTCGTCATCCTCTTTTATATGATCGGAACTAATCGAATGGGCAAAAATTGCAACCGCAGTGGCAGCAAATGGCACCGCCGTGGCCGCCGCAGTTTCTCTACCGGTAACACAGCGTTTGACGCGTACCGTGAAGAAACAATCAAACGTCTGGAAGACGAACAAAATGCCTTCCAAAACTTCCTTGGCAACTTGCGCGCCTCTAAGGACCGTGTCGAATTCGACCAGTTCATGCGCGAAGAAAATGCCAAAGATGTGACGCCAGAGCCTGCCAAACCAGAATATCCCAGCAACCCGACACAGGCACCGGCCTAAACGAACCTCCCCCCGCGCAAGCGGGGGCCTACCTATTATTGTGGAGCTAAAATGACATATTATGACGCCGCCTACACAGGCCTGCCAGATCCGGAGATGGACAGCCAGTTCTATGAAAAAGTCCCTTCCCGCCGCTTGGTGGCTTGGGTTTTCGATGGAATAATTACGTTTGGAATAACTTTTCTTATCAGTGTATTCACCGTTGGGCTGGGGTTTTTCATATTCCCAATCATTTGGCTGGTCGTCGGGCTGTTATACCGAACTTTCACAATCGCGTCCAAATCCTCCACATGGGGTATGCGGGTCGTCGGAATTGAGTTTCGTGACAAAAATGGTCAAAAGCTAAGCACTAAACTGGCTTTGGCGCATACGCTGATATTCACAATTGGCACGGGGTTTTTCATCATACAAATCCTCAGTATCGTGTTGATCCTAACCAGTCGTTACGGTCAAAGCGTACAAGACATGATCCTTGGCACAACGGCGATTAACCGCCCGATAAATTAACGATTGCCCATACCGCCTATGCTTTGTTAGGGTTATGTGAACCCTAGCAAAGTATTTCACGTTATGCGCCATACACTTCCAACCGCGCCCCAGTTCTATGTGACGGCCCCGCAACCCTGTCCTTACCTCGACGGTAAGGTAGAGCGTAAGTTGTTCACGGCGTTATTCGGGGACAGTGCAAAATCCCTGAACGACAGTCTTTCGGCCCAAGGCTTCCGGCGTTCCCAGAACGTATTATACCGCCCCACGTGTGCTGGATGTTCGGCCTGCATGTCCGCGCGTGTCGTTTCTGCCAATTTTGAACCTTCGCGCAGCCAGCGTCGCATTCTGAAACGCAACAAATTGCTAAGCCGCGAAGTTAAAGCCCCGTGGGCTACCGAAGAACATTACGAACTGTTTGAAAAATACCTTAATCAGCGCCACGCCGATGGTGGAATGGCTGGTATGGATATAAACGAATTCGCCGCGATGATCGAAGAAACACCTGTGCAAAGCCGCGTGATCGAATATTACGAAACAGACGAGGATGGCGAAAAAGTCCTTAAAGCCGCTTGCCTGACGGATGTGCTGCATGACGGTTTGTCGATGGTTTATTCCTTCTTTGACCCCGAATTGAAGAGCCGTTCCATGGGTGCGTTTATCATCCTTGACCATATCAGCATGGCCCGCGAGGCAGGCTTGCCTTACGTTTATCTAGGGTTTTGGGTGCCCGGCAGCCAAAAGATGAATTACAAGGCGAACTACCGTCCATTGGAAGTTTTCAAAGACGGTATCTGGAACGACTTAACCGATGAGATGATCGCCGACGTCGGTGAAAACCCTCTGGGCAACGATCCGGTGGCGGAACAAGTTGCCGCGATCCACCTTCCACCCCAGACATAAAAAACGCCCCGATGAAAATCGAGGCGTTTTTGTTTGATTAGGTTTTGATCAGTTCAACAGGTTGGGAATGATCGTCACAACGCTTGGGAAGAACCATAACAGCAACAACCCGAAGACCTGAATTAGCACGAACGGTATCACACCACGATAGATGTGCGCTGTCGTTACACTCGCCGGGGCAACACCGCGCAGGTAGAACAGTGCGAAGCCGAACGGCGGGGTCAGGAAGCTGGTTTGAAGGTTCACCGCTATCATAATTGTCACCCATTTCGGGTCCATCGTACCGCCGTAAATGACAGGGCCAACGATCGGAATAACGATATAGATGATCTCGAGGAAATCGAGCACGAAACCAAGGAAAAACAGCACCGCCATCACGATGAGGAAGACAACCCACTCGCGCTCGAAGCTACGAAGGAACGACTGGATGTAATGCTCCCCGCCAAACGAAATGATCACAAGGTTCAACATTTGCGAGCCGATCAGGATTGCGAAAACCATCGACGTGACCTTGGCGGTTTCCCGCACCACCGGCGTTAGCACCGCGGTTTTCCACAACGTCCAACACGCGAACAACAGCCCGCCCATGGAAATGTGATAGAATACCAGCGCCGCGATTATCGCTACCCAGTTCTCAAACCCGACGTTAGAGATATTGGCGCGAAGGTCGAAGTTGATGCCAACAAGCAATAGCAGAACCATGGCAAAGGCAGTTACCAATATGATCTTGCCAGTTCCGCCTTCGTCCTGCAATTTGCGGAACGCAGCCAACATGATCGCCCCGCCCGCGCCAAGCGCCGCAGCAGGAGTCGGGTTGGTGATGCCACCAAGAATCGAGCCGAGAACCGCGATAATNAAAATCAACGGAGGGAACACAACGCGCAGAATATCGTTCGCCGCTAAACGTTTCGCGGCAGCTTTAATGCCGACGAACGTCACCGCAAACGGTACAGCCTGTAACGCGAAAATCGCTCCAGACGAGGATTGTGGTCCAAGCAGCAAAATATCCACCAACAGCGACAAGCCGATACCGAAACCACCGATATAAAGTGACCGTTTTTCCTCGTTTGGTGCAATGCCGTAGGCTGTTGTCAGCATCAGCGCAAACAGAACCAGAATTTTAATCAGGCCAGAGCCGATAGGCGCGGCATCAGCGATAACTTGTGCACGAACCTCTTCAATTTGCTCAGGTGTACGACGACGATCTTCAGAACTCAGCCCGCCACCAGATGCCTGGATTTCAGCTTGAACAGCGATGGAGTTATCCCAAGCTTCTTGCCCGTGTAGCTCAATCATCGANGCCTGACACTGCTCGCCCACATTCGTGCGAAGCTCGGANTGNACNCCAATATCGGCGACTGTGGAAACATAGGTGCTTTGGCTGCCAACCATATTGAACGACGAAGCCGCAATAGCGAAAAGAATGATGCCCGTTGGAACGCCCAAAAGCCAAAGTAGTTTATGGTTTCGGCTGGTGCGTGGACCGGTCGATGCCTCAACGTGGATGGGTGGCGCTTTGTCCGGGTTCAGAAGCGCATAGCCGAAGGCATACGCGCCATAAAGGAACGCCAGCATAATACCCGGCAGCAACGCCGCCTTAAACAACGTGCCGACGGACAGAACAGCGGCCTGCCCCAGATACGTCAACGCATCCGTACAACCAGCCGCAATGGCACGGCCTTCTTGCGCGGCGGAATAAATGTCACCCGCCAACGTACCAAGTAGAACAATAACGATAGAAGGTGGAATAATTTGCCCAAGCGTTCCCGAAGCCGCAATAACCCCCGTCGCCAGTTCCGGCGAATAGTTATGTNNCANCATNGTNGGNANCGNCANCANNCCCATNGTNACCACNGTNGCNCCCACNATNCCNGTNGAGGCNGCAAGGAATGCACCAACCACAACAACCGATACGGCCAAACCGCCCGGCAACGGGCCAAACACACGACCCATCGTTGTCAACAAATCCTCGGCGATCTTGGAGCGCTCAAGCATGATGCCCATAAGAACAAACATCGCCACTGCCAGCAGCGTCTCAATCGACTGCCCCGCAATGACACGTTCATTCATACGGTTGGCGATAAACGAAATGTTCCGGTTCATCGCGGTTTCCCAGCCGCCATTCAGCAACGGTTCCATCGTCACCGGTAATTCGGGATACTTGAATATCGAAATAAACTTCCGATCTACACCTGCGTTCAACAGGTCATTGTAGGCACCACTAGAGGTGTCCAGCACCTCCTTCAACAGCAGGCCGGAACTGTCCAGCATTGCTAGAATACCGAAAGATATCGTCGCGGCACCACCGATAGCAAAAGCCACCGGGAAACCCGACATAATTCCGCCAAACAGGCAGACGAACACAATAATCAGGCCTAATTCGACGCCATCTAGTCCGAAGAGCATTATTTAATCCTACCTTTAATGTGCTGCGGCGGCTACTTCAGCCGTCTCGTCGTTCAACTCGTCCAGTTGCAGATATTTACCTGCACTGGCCTCGCCCTCGATAAATTCCAGCATGGATCGCCAGAAGAACGTCAAACCTTGAATAAACATCATGCCTGCAAAACTGATCAGAAGGATCTTGAACAGGAAGTACCCATCAAATCCGTTGGGTGAAAACCCGATGGTTTCCACATTCCACTTCAACAATTGCGCTTTACGCTCAAGCAGCTCAAGGGAATTTGCCGCGGAGACTTTCGGAGTTACCAAATTTCGCCACATGAAGAACCAACCGAACATCCAGATAATTGTCATGAAAGGTATAATGAAGAACAGCGACCCGAACATATCCACCACCCTTTTGGCGCGGTGACGCATCCCGGCATAAAACAGATCAACTCGAACATGGCCGCCTTGTACGAACGTATAGGAGGCTGCAAGAGTTACGATCATGGCGTTGTAGAGTTTAAGTTCTTCACCATACCAACTCAGATCGCGGGTGAAAGCATATCCGAAGGGGCTGATAGCGATTTCGGAAACTTTAAAGATACGTTGCAGGAAAACAATCATGATTTGCTGTATTACCATGAACAACGAGGCCCAAGCGAAGAAGCGGCCAACGGTGTTGGCAAATGCCTCAAATCCGCGAACTATTGCCCACAGGAATTTGTGGTAAAATACGCCAACGACGCTTATCACCACGAAAATATCAAAAATAACGAAGAACAGCTCTTTTGATGCACCGTAATAGATGAACCGGACCATTGCCGTTTTATCGGACCAGTCGAGCCATGCTGACGGGTTGAAGATTACGTAAAACAAGTTCACGAAACCCATACCAATGTTGGTGAACACCCAAATTATAAAATCCATGGAGCAGAAGTCCCTCGTTAGGCGCCTGCAGGTATCATCCTGCGGGCCACTAAAAACCTTCTCCCCACCAAAGGGGAGAAGGCATTAACAATGTGGTATTGCGTGGGCTTAACCCATGCCCAGAACGCGGTCACGCTGGCGAACGTACTCACCATCCGACTGCGAAATCCAAGCCGACGATTTAGCCATCGATGCTTCGAAGCTGGCACGAATACGTGCGAACAATTCGTCATCCATGAATTCATCCATAACTTCCGCAGAAGCAGATCCGAATGCATCCCAAACATCGTCGCTGAACTGAAGTGTCTGAACACCCTGTGCCTGAAGACGTGTAAGTGCTGCACCGTTGTTTGCCAAAGTCAGCGACAGATTGTGGTTGGTTGTTGCCAACGATGCCTGCTCGATGATTGTCTGGTGCGCTGTTGAAAGCTCTTCAAACAAATCACGGTTTACACCCAAAGCAAGGCCCGAACCTGGCTCGTGGAAGCCCGCTGTGTAATAAACTTTCGCAACTTCCTGGAAGCCAGCGCGCTCGTCAGCCCATGGGCCAACCCACTCAAGGCCATCCAACGCACCGGAGGACAACGCTTGATACAATTCGCCGCCCGGAATGTTCTGAACAGAAGCACCCAGTTTACCAAGGGCTTTACCACCAAGACCAGGCATACGGAATTTCAGACCGTTGAAGTCTTCGGCAGAGTTGATTTCCTTGCGGAACCAGCCACCGGACTGCGAACCGGAGTTACCTGCCAAGAAGGATTTCAAACCAAAGATCTGACCCAGCTCGTCGTGCAACTCTTTACCGCCATCATGGTTGTACCAGTTGGTCAGCTCTTGCGCTGTGCCACCGAACGGAACAGCCGTGAAATATGCGAAACCCGGATGCTGACCGATATAGTAGTAATCAGCGGAGTGGTACATATCAGCCTGACCGGAAGTCACAGCGTCAAACACCTCAAGTGCACCAACCAACTCGCCCGGAGCTTTCTTGTCGATTGTTAGCGCACCATCAGTCATCGCTGTTACGGTATCTGCAAAGTGAACAGCAGCGTCATCAAGAACAGCAAAGCCGTGTGGCCAAGATGTAACCATAGTCAACGTGCGTTTGCCCTGTGCATATGCCGGAGCCGCGAGCGTTGTGGATGCAGCAACCGCTGCACCGCCAAGTGCGGAATTTTTAAGAAAAGAACGACGATCCATTAATAACCTCCCAGTTTATACTTCGCAGTCGTTGCAAAGCTGATCGAATAACAAATTGTAAATTACTTAACCGTCGACATTATGCAACGCATTTTTTAGCCAATTGGTCAGTTTTGTCGTCCAATTTCGATACAGCTCTACTTCGCCTACATGCGCACAATGTAGATCGCCGCAGTTTCGGCCGCTCAGTTTACGGATTAATGCATTTAGTCCACGCACAACGCAATAAAATGACAAAATATTGCGGTCTTCTGTAACTTAATTTAGAAATCTCTGTTGACGTTCTCAAAGCAGATCACTAAAAATTGTGAACGACAAAGGGCATAAAATTCGATATGCCGACGTCACAACAATACGTTTTCGTCCTAATATTGATTGATTTGACCTAAACGACTGCTCCCCCTGCAATCAGGGGGTTTTTTGTGACCACACAGGTCACCCTATAATCGAAACGGGCTAACACCCGAAAATTGGAGTAATCGCGATGACCCGTCAAATGACCGGCGCCCAGATAGTAGTTCAAGCCTTGAAGGATCAAGGTGTCGACACAGTCTTTGGTTACCCCGGTGGCGCTGTCCTTCCAATTTACGACGAAATTTTTCAACAAAACGAGATCCGCCACATCATCGTGCGCCACGAGCAGGCCGCGACCCACGCTGCCGAAGGCTATGCCCGCTCCACCGGTAAACCCGGCGTTGTTCTGGTAACTTCCGGCCCGGGGGCGACGAACGCCGTGACAGGTATGACCGATGCGCTGATGGATTCGATCCCGATGATCGTTCTAACGGGTCAGGTTCCCACGTTTATGATCGGCAATGACGCGTTTCAAGAAGCCGACACCATCGGCATCACCCGCCCCTGCACCAAGCATAACTGGCTGGTAAAAGACACGAATATCTTGGCTGAAACCATCCATCAGGCCTTCCATGTCGCCACAACCGGCCGCCCCGGCCCTGTTCTTGTGGACATCCCCAAGGACGTTCAATTCGCGACGGGTGAATACACGACAAAACAGAAATCCAAAGTATCGCATTACCAGCCACGTGTGAAAGGCGACATCGACGCCATCACCAAAGCGGTCGAGATGCTGGAAAAGGCCAAACGCCCGATCATCTATTCCGGCGGCGGCGTTATCAATTCCGGTGTTGGCGCAAGCCAGCTGCTACGCGAACTGGCGGATGCAACAGGCGCGCCAATCACCTCCACGCTGCTGGGCCTCGGCGCGTATCCTGCATCCGGTAAAAACTGGCTGGGGATGCTAGGCATGCACGGTACGTACGAGGCTAACATGGCCATGCACGATTGCGATTTCATGCTTTGCGTTGGTGCGCGTTTTGACGATCGGATCACTGGCCGCACAGATGCGTTCAGTCCCAACAGTTTCAAGGTTCACATTGATATCGACCCCTCCTCGATCAACAAAATCATCCACGTAGACACGCCTATTGTCGGCGATATCGGTCATGTTCTGGAAGATATGCTTAAGGTTTGGAAATCTCGCGGTCGTAAAACCAATGCTGCGGGCATTGCAAAATGGCAAGCCCAGATAGCCGAGTGGAAAGCTGTTGATTGCCTGAAATACAAGAACTCCGACACGATCATCAAGCCGCAATATGCGCTGCAACGGCTTGAAGCACTGACCAAAGACCATGATCGCTACATCACCACCGAAGTTGGTCAACACCAGATGTGGGCCGCGCAATACCTGACGTTCGAGGAGCCGCACCGCTTTATGACCTCTGGCGGCTTGGGAACGATGGGCTACGGCACACCGGCGTCCATGGGTGTGCAAATCGCCCACCCCGACGCGCTGGTTATCAATGTTGCGGGTGAGGCAAGCTGGCTGATGAACATGCAGGAAATGGGCACGGCCATTCAGTTTAACCTGCCGACCAAACAGTTCATCATGAATAATGAACGCCTCGGCATGGTGCGCCAGTGGCAAGAACTTCTGCACGGCTCGCGCTATTCGCAAAGCTGGTCTGAATCCCTACCCGACTTCGTAAAACTGGCGGAGGCTTTCGTGGCCAAGGGCATTCGTTGCTCTGATCCCGCCGATCTGGACGACGCGATTATAGAGATGTTGGATTATGACGGCCCCGTCATCTTCGATTGCCTGATCGAGAAACACGAGAACTGTTTCCCGATGATTCCCAGCGGTGCTGCCCACAATGAAATGCTCATGGGTGACGACACAACCGAGGATGCGATCACTGGCAAAGGTGCCGCGTTAGTTTAACTAAGCGGTGCAATCCCATGAAACCTCTGATCTATTTCAGTTACGGAATGACAAAATGCGGCACCACGCTGG
>JAESQH010000138.1 GCA_016765235.1 Paracoccaceae bacterium | reverse complement strand
AGGGCGCAGACTTTATCCGCCCCTGCCAGCCATGCGGTCAAGCCATCGTCGTCCAGAACGTCTTGCGCGCGCGCCAGTGCCGCCTCGAAGATGTCGTCCACCTTTTTGACGGTACAGTGAAGGCGGTCGCGCCAGATTTTGGCTTCTGGTTCCATCGGCCTAGCCGAGGATCATTTCAACGGCGGCGTCCAGCGTTGCGCGGATGTCTGCATCATCTGACAGCGGGCGCACCATGGCCATTTTGCAGGCCTCAACAGGGTCAATGCCTTGGCCAATCAACATCGCGCCATAAACCAGCAGGCGGGTTGAGATACCTTCGTCAATGCCGTGGCCTTTCAGGTTCCGCGCTTTGTGGGCGATTTCGACCAATTTTAGCGCCATGTCTTTATCAATGCCACCTTCGCGAACGACAATTGCGGCCTCGTCTTCGGCTTCAGGGTAGTCGAAATCAAGCGCGGTAAAGCGTTGTTTGGTGGATTGCTTCAGGTCTTTCATCAGGCTTTGGTAGCCAGGGTTATACGATATAACCAACTGGAAGTCGGGGTGCGCTTCCAGCAGTTCCCCCNTTCTTATCCAGNGGCANCACGCGGCGGTGNTCGGTTAACGGGTGGATAACGACNGTGGTNTCTTGGCGGGCTTCAACAACTTCGTCGAGGTAACAAATCGCACCGATACGGGCGGCCACAGTCAGTGGGCCATCTTGCCAATGCGTACCGTTTTCATCCAGCAGGAAGCGGCCAACCAGATCGGCGGCGGTCATGTCCTCATTACAGGCCACAGTGATTAGCGGTTTGCCAAGCTTCCACGCCATGTATTCGATGAAACGGGATTTCCCGCAGCCGGTGGGGCCTTTGATCATAACCGGAAGGCGGCAGGCATAAGCGGCCTCATATAGGGCGATNTCCTCGCCNGTGGCGTGATAAAATGGCTCCGTGTGAATTTGGAATTGCTGGGCATCAACCATGTTTTTGCTCCTGTGGTCTTTATGAAAAAGCCAACCGTGATTGGCTCATTGATAAAGAATTAACCCGCCCCGCCAAACGGCGGAGCAGGGGGAGGAGGGTNTGCTTACTTGTGCACGCCCAATTTTTCACGCCAGCCGGGATAATTCAGATCAGCATCGCCCGGGAAACTTTCAAAAGCGCCTTTGGTTTCAGGGTGGTCTTTCGCGTATTCCACCAGATCAATGCCTGCTTGCCAAGCTTCATATGCTTGNCGCAGTGATTTTGCACCAGCTGCGATACCGTCTTTGTGGCCAAGTGCGCCCCCGCCGGAGGTCTGGATTACGTTACAGTGGCCAAGGTTTTCAAAGAAACCTGGNANGCGAAGCGCGTTCATGCCGCCCGAAATAATCGGCGCGGTCGGCTTCATGCGTTCCCANGGTTGGGTNTAGTGNGTNCCNACNGAAACATCATCCATCAGCGCGTCGGCAAGGACGGTGTCAGAATTGTATCCCTCCATTTTGCCAAAGCCCATGGTGCCAGTGTGGATACCCGAAGAACCAGCCATCCGCGCCCATTTCATGTGTACAAGCGCTGTATACCCACGGTTGGATTCTTCGCCTGTAACCATGCCATGACCCGCACGGTGATAGTGGATGAACTGGTTGGAGAAGTGGCGGCGTGCCGTCGTAACCATGCCTGTGCCGCCTACGAAACCGTCAACCAGAAGCGATACGTTTTCCCCCATCATGCCGAATTGTTCCAGAACGTATTCACCGCGTGCGATCATCTCGTCGTGGCTATCTGCGGTGATGTTGGCCGAGAATATTTTGCCTTGACCGGTATCGTCCATCGCCCGTTTCATCGCGTCTACGACCAGCGGAATAGATTCGCGCATTGGGGCATAAACCTGATTGCCTTGCGGCTCGTCGTTTTTGATGAAGTCGCCGCCCAGCCAGAACTGGTAGCACGCATCAGCAAATGGTTTTGGGCGAAGGCCCAGTTTTGGCTTGATGATTGTACCGACAACCATGCCGCCATCTTCCAGATTGCGGCCCAGAATGCGCCACATGTCCTGAATGCCTTTGGAAGGGCCATCGAATAAACGCATGAACCGAGGCGGTACGAAGAAATCGAGCAGTTTGGCATCTTCAACGTCGCCCATCGCTTGGTTGTTGCTAATCATACATGTCATCAACGACACGACCATGGCGCGGCCATCTGTGATGTTGCGGTCAAACAGGTCGACCGGAAAAGCAATTTTCATCAGCTCTTTTTCTTCGTCGATCGCATAGCAGATCGCGTCCAGACCCATGGCGAAATCGTCGGTGGTAACGGTTTGCACGTTGGTTCCGGTGGAGCTTTCGGCGCAGAAGTGCGCCGCGGTGCCGATGTAGTCGAAGAAACCATCTGCCGGTTTCATTTTATAGGCGGCGAGAACGTGTTTTTCGCCGGCAATCAGGTCTTCCTCTTTCAGCGACAGGTCGCTGTAGCGTGACGTTTGGTCTAGCATGTTGATCTCCCTTAAACTTGCTGAGTCGTTTAGATGCGATAATTCTGATGTAAATTTAGATCGCGAGTGAAATAGAGTAAAATCAATTGTTTCTATTGAAGTCATAGATGTTATCTATAGTATGTTCGATATGGCGAATTTGAGCAAAAGCAACATCGTGCAAAGCCTGACACTGCGGCAATTGCAGATATTCGAGGCCGTGGTGCGGCATGGCGGTTACACCAAAGCCGCAGAAGCCTTGCATTTGTCGCAACCAACCGTGTCGATGCAGATTAAGAAGTTGTCNGAAACGTTGGGCCTGCCGTTATTNGAGCAGGTAGGNCGTACCGTTAACCCGACCGCTGCAGGCCGCGATGTTTATGACACNGCACGCGANATATTGTCCGGNGTNTTGGCNCTTGAGGATCTGACGTCTGAACANAAAGGTGTGGTGCGGGGGGATCTTAGCCTCGCGGTGATCACGAGTGCGACGTATTTTATGCCCCATCTGCTGGGTGCATTTATCAACCGCCATCCTGATTTGCGGCCACGGCTGACGATCACCAACCGTGCCAATGTTTTGGAGCGCCTTAAATCCAATCAGGATGACTTGTTGATTATGGGGCAGGTGCCACAGGAAATCGCGGTAGAGGCGCATCCGTTTATTGATAANGAAATGGTNGTTGTCGCGCCGCCCGGCCATCCGCTTTTGGCGCAGAGGAATATCACACCGCAACGATTGGCGCAGGAGCGGTTTCTGGTGCGTGAACCGGGGTCGGGTACAAGGCTGGCCGTGGATCGGCTGTTCGCCAAGCAAGATATCGCGATCACACCGTTCATGGAACTTGGCAGTGCCGAGGCGATCAAACAGGGGGTGTTGGCTGGCCTTGGAGTGTCCGTTCTGTCGCGCCGGAACATCGGTCTGGAATTGGCCAGCGGGCATATNGCCGTTCTTGATGTGCAAGGNTTCCCGCTGGTGCGCCGCTGGTATGCAGTACACTTGCGCGGGAAACGGTTGTCATTGGCGGCGCGTTCGTTTCTGGAATTTATCCTGACCGAAAGCGGTGAAACGCTCGCCGTTTAAGTGGCACTGCCACCGACCGTCAAATCACCAATCAACAATGTCGGTTGTCCAACGCCGACCGGAACGGATTGTCCGGCTTTGCCGCATGTACCAATTCCGGGGTCCATCGCCATATCGTTGCCAATCAGGCGGATTTTGTTCAACGCGGTTGCCCCGTCGCCAATCAATGTGGCTCCTTTAACTGGATTGCCGACAACACCGTTTTTCACGCGGTAGGCTTCGGTGCAGCTGAACACGAACTTGCCGTTGGTAATATCTACCTGTCCGCCGCCGAACCCGACAGCATAAATGCCGTCTTTCACGTCCGACACGATATCACCCGGTTCAACATCGCCGCCCAACATGACCGTATTGGTCATCCGTGGCATCGGTGCGTGCGCGTAACTTTGCCGCCGCCCGTTACCGGTTGCCGGTACGCCCATAAGGCGGGCGTTTTGGCGGTCTTGCATGAAGTTGACCAGAATGCCGTCCTCGATCAGTACATTTCGTTGTGATGGAGTCCCTTCATCGTCAAAAGAGATGGAGCCGCGACGATCAGGAATCGTGCCGTCGTCCACCACCGTCACCCCNTTGGCAGCAATGCGTTTGCCCATCAGCCCTGCGAAGGCGCTGGTTTTCTTGCGGTTGAAATCGCCTTCAAGCCCNTGGCCGATCGCNTCGTGCAAAAGAATTCCGGGCCAGCCGTTACCAAGAACCACNTCCATGATACCNGCAGGGGCNGGTTCGGCGTTAAGGTTAACCATGGCGATCCGCAACGCNTCCNNNGCGGNNGCNTTCCAGTGATCTTCGGTCATNANCATCGCNAAACCGTGNCGNCCNCCNCTGGNNGAGTGCCCNCTTTCGCGCCGCCCGTCCTGCTCGACTATGACCGAGACGCTAATCCCTGNTAGCGGGCGCGATTCTGACAAATGGACACCGTCGGGGCGTAATATTTCGATTTCCTGCATGCTGGCCGAAAGGCTAGCGGACACCTGCACAACTTTGGGGTCCAACGCTCGCGCAAAGGCGTCGATCTCACGCAAAGTCTCGATTTTCACGACAAACGTGGCATCGTCGAACGGGTCAAGATCGGTATACAAGCGTTGGTTCGTCGCAGTTGGAGGCGGAGCCATTGTGCCGCCGCCATCCCCAACCGCCAACCGTGCGGTTTCGGCGGCACGTTTTAAAGCGTTCTGCGAAATTTCGGAAGAATGGGCATATCCAGCAGTCTCGCCGCGAATGGCGCGGAGGCCAAATCCCTCGGATGCATCATAACTGGCAGTTTTTATAAGACCATCATCAAGTACCAACGCTTCGGAACGGCGCCTTTCAAGGAAAAGTTCCCCGTCATCAGCCCCCATCGTCGCTTCGCGAAGGGTTGCGAGGGTGTGGTCTAGGTCCAGATTTGTCTCGAAAGGGCGAAACCGCGGTGTAATTGACGACATGTGTGGTCCTTCATGCGATAAAAATGCGTAGAAGCGGCTGAATGCCGCAAATGACTGACTTGATATCTACTGTCTAATATGGTCTTTGACATAGATCAATAAACGGAGATTCTGCAATCTATCGCAGGCAGGATTTATAGAGTGCACAATGCACGAATTACGGGGAACAAACGATGCGGATTGGTGATTTCTTCACAAAAGCGGCGACCTTTATTGTTGCTATCATGATTTCCGGCGCCGCGTGGGCGCAAGACGGTATTACGGGCCTTGAGTCCATCGGCAAGCCAATACCGGGTGGCATGGGTTTTCAGACCGCCGCAACCGAACTAGCGCGCGACCTTCAGTGGCTGGACGGCATGATCAACTGGATCATCGGACTTATTTCCCTGTTTGTAACGGTGCTATTGATATGGGTCATCATATTCTACAACCGTCGCGCCAACAAAGTAGCCGCACGTTTCACACATCACTCGACTGTCGAGGTTGCCTGGACTGTTATACCGATCCTGATCCTGATCGTAATTGGTTCTTTCTCGCTACCAATTCTTTTCAAACAGCTCGATATCCCCGAGTCCGACCTGACTATTAAAGTGACGGGCAACCAGTGGTACTGGTCATACGAATACCCGGATTTCGGGTTCGAATTCGAATCTTATATGATTGGCACAGGCGAAGCAGGGTTAACGGACGCTGTTAAAGCCGAGTTGGCTGAATACGGATATGCTGAAGATGAATACCTGCTGGCGACTGACAACGCTGTGGTTGTTCCCATCAATGCCGTTGTTCGCCTGCAGATCGCTAGCAGCGATGTTATACACTCGTGGGCAATGCCAGCATTCGGCGTAAAAATGGACGCTATTCCGGGTCGCCTGAACGAGACATGGTTTGCAGCGGAAATCGAAGGCGTTTATTTCGGCCAATGTTCCGAGCTTTGCGGCAAGGATCACTCCTATATGCCGATCACCGTTAAGGTGGTTTCGCAAGACGTGTATGAAGCATGGTTGAAACGCGCTGCCGAAGAGTTCGCAAGTTTGCCAACTTCGATCACTGTCGCATCCGCCGACTAATACGTTTCATCGGGGCGGTTCGCTGCCCCGACCTTCAACAGGCAAAAAATGACTGACGTAAACTATATGGCTGAAACACAAGAATATGACGCGGAATTCGGCGACTATGTCGAGCTATTGAAGCCACGCGTTATGCGCTTGGTTATTTTCACCGCCGCCGTGGGCCTGTTCACGGCACCTGTTGCGGTGCATCCTGTCATCGCTTTTGCCACCATTTTGTGCATCGCAATCGGGGCAGGCGCCTCGGGTGCTTTGAATATGTGGTGGGACGCCGATATTGACGCGATCATGAAGCGTACAGCCAACCGCCCGATACCGTCGGGTCGGGTCAAACGTGGCGAGGCGCTGTCGATTGGTATAACGCTTTCCGTCATGGCTGTGATAATGCTGGGCTTATTCGGCAACCTGTTTGCCGCTGGTTTGCTGGCATTTACAATATTCTTCTATGCCGTAGTCTATTCCATGTGGTTGAAACGCAGTACGCCACAGAACATCGTGATCGGCGGCGCCGCTGGTGCGTTCCCTCCGATGATAGGTTGGGCTGTTGCAACGGGCGGTGTCAGTATCGAGAGTATATTGATGTTCGCGTTGATCTTCATCTGGACGCCGCCGCATTTTTGGGCGTTGGCACTTTTCCGCAACGAAGATTACAAAGCTGCGGGTATTCCGATGCTGCCAGTCACAAGCGGCACACGCGTAACGCGCCGCCATATTCTGGCGTATTCAGTTCTACTGGTCCCAATCGCGATTGCGCCTGCATTTACGCAGATCGGTGGACCGCTGTATTTCGCCGTGGCAGTAGCCTTCAACGCGGTGTTCCTATTCGGTGCGTTTCGCCTGTGGCAGCGCAACGACGATGTCGCAGAGGCCGATGGCTACCGCGCCGAAAAACGTTTCTTCATGTTCTCCATCCTTTATCTTTTCGTCCACTTCGTAGCCTTATTGGCCGAGGCCGTTTTGCGCGGTTTTGATCTTGGCGTTGCGAACTGGCCAGCGTGGTTTTGATTATGTCCGGCATTCATAAAGTACACGAACTGCACACGCGCCGTAAGGGCCGCAATGCTTCCCTCGGGATTGTGCTCGCGCTATTCGTTGGTTTGATTTTCGCTGTCACTATGGTGAAGCTTAGCAAACCACAGAGCGTAGATACTAAAGCTCCGAACTACAGTATTGATGCGGTGACCGAATGAGAACGTCTTCAAATAAACGCGTTGTCTTAAGCCTGATTGCCATCGTTGTGACCATGGGTGCGATGGGCATGGCGGCAGTTCCGTTTTATAACTGGTTCTGCGCCGTAACAGGATATGGCGGCACAACAACCGTTGCGTCCTCGGGTGGTGCTGCTGGTGAAATTCTTGATCAAACTATGATTATCCGATTTGATGCCTCCAAAGAACGCGACATGCCGTGGACTTTCAAGCCCGTGCAACGTCAAATGGAAATTCGCATTGGCGAAGTCGGTTTGGCCTTCTATGAGGCTTACAACCCGACCGATCGAGTGATAGCAGGTACAGCCAGTTACAACGTTGCCCCATTCACGGCGGGCAATTTTTTTACCAAAATAGACTGCTTTTGTTTCACCGAACAAATCTTGCAACCGGGCGAAACCGTCCTGATGCCGGTCACGTTCTACGTTGATCCAGAGATCGTAAATGACCGCGACGGAAAATTTGTTAAGTCGATTACGCTATCATACACATTCTACGAAACCGATCTGCCGATCGAACAAGCGAACCTTGATCAAACGGTAGACGATGCCACCAATTCTGCGGTAAACTGATCGCGACTACGCCAAATACAAGAGGGACCAAACATGGCGCATGAAAAGAATCACGACTATCACATTCTAAAACCCAGCCCTTGGCCATTGCTCGGCGCATTTAGTGCATTTATCATGTTCTTCGGGGCGGTTTTATGGATGAACGACTCTGGTCCGTGGATGGCACTTATCGGCTTTGCCGGTGTCCTTTACACTATGTACGCATGGTGGTCAGAGGTTGTTGTCGAGGGCAATACTGGCGATCATACACCTGTAGTTAAAATTGGCCTGCGCTACGGCGTTATCCTGATCATCACTTCCGAAGTTATGTTTTTCGTCGCATGGTTCTGGGCGTTCTTCCGTGCCTCGCTCTTCCCGATTGCGGATTTTGCTGGCGGTGTTTGGCCACCAGAAGGCATCGAGACGCTGGACGCTTGGCACTTGCCATTGATCAACACGTTGATCCTGTTGTGTTCGGGTGCTGCTGCAACTTGGGCGCACCACGCGCTTGCACATGACAATGATCGCAAAGGTTTGAGAAACGGCCTTATACTTTCTATTTTATTGGGCATGTTATTCACATTCTTCCAAGGCTACGAATATCTGAACGCAACGTTCAGTTTTGGCGGCAATGTTTATGGCGGCACATTCTTCATGGCGACCGGTTTCCACGGTTTCCACGTCATCGTAGGAACGATTTTCCTCGCGGTTTGTCTTTTTCGCGCTCAAAAAGGCCACTTTACACCTGAAAGCCACATCGGCTTTGAGGCGGCAGCTTGGTACTGGCACTTCGTTGACGTTGTATGGTTGTTCCTGTTTGCATCAATCTACGTTTGGGGTGGTTGACACCTGCCGGAAGGGGCGGCGCCTGTGAGGGTCCCATCAGCGCCCAACCTTCTTAACAGATTTCGCGCGAGTCCTTATCCCGGGGCTCGCGCTTTCGTTTGAACCGAGGTCCTAATGAATAAACGCGTACCCCTGCTAATCTTTGGTCTGGTTGGCACTTCGATCCTGATTTCGCTCGGCATTTGGCAATACCAACGCTTGGTTTGGAAAACCAGTATTCTGGCTGAAATTGATTCACGCTTGGCACAAACTCCGGTTGCATTGCCGATCTCACCTGATCCGGTTGCCGACAAATACTTGCAAGTCAAGGTAACGGGTACAGTTGCCGACGGGGAACTACACGTTCTGACCTTCGGCGATGGCGGCCCCGGTTTCCGCGTGATTGCGCCGATGGTTTTGGAAAATGGACGCCGGATTTTATTGGATCGTGGGTTCGTATTGGAAACCGAAAAGAATGTGGCGCGCGCAGGCGGTGAGGTCACTGCTATCGGATCGCTGATATGGCCACAAGAAACCGACAATTTTGTCCCAGACCCAAATCTAGAAAAAAACATATGGTTTGCCCGAGACGTGGATCTGATGGCAGATGCATTAGATACTGATCAGGTAATGGTCGCCGTTTCACGCAGTACGAACAACGACGGACTCTTGCCGCAGTTGGTCTCGGTAAACATAACGAACAGGCATTTGGGATACGTAATGACTTGGTTTTCGCTGGCCGTTATATGGATCGGGATGACAGGCTACGCACTTTCGCGTATCAAGCCAAAAGTATCATGAGTCGGATTGGATAAATGCGGTATATTTCTACGAGAGGCCAAGCGCCTTCGCTAAATTTCGAAGATGCAATGTTAACCGGCCTGGCCCGTGATGGGGGCCTTTATGTGCCGGAAAGCTGGCCACAAATGAACCATGACGACATCGCCGCGCTCGCGGGCTTGTCGTATGAAGAGGTCGCCTTTCGCGTGATCAAACCTTTCATCGGCGACACGTTCAGCGACGTTGAGTTCGGCGAAATTCTGTCCAAGGCCTATTCCACCTTTAAACACGACGCGCGTTGCCCGCTGGTACAGCTAGGCCCGAACGACTTCCTGCTGGAATTGCATCACGGCCCGACCTTGGCATTCAAAGACGTAGCGATGCAACTTATCGGTCAGATGTTCGACGTGGCCCTAAAACGCCGTGGCGAGCGTGTCACGATTGTTGGGGCCACTTCCGGTGACACAGGTTCCGCTGCGATTGAGGCGTTTGCCGGACTGGGCGCCGTTGATGTTTTCATCATGTATCCTCATGGCCGTGTATCCGAAGTGCAACGCCGCCAGATGACTACGCCGGATGCTGCTAATATTCATGCGCTGGCTGTGGATGGTGATTTTGACGATTGCCAAGCGCAACTGAAAAACATGTTTAACGATTTTGAATTCCGTGACGGAGTGAAACTCGCTGGCGTGAATTCGATCAACTGGGCACGGGTTATGGCGCAAGTGGTGTACTTTTTCACATCCGCCGTGTCACTCGGCGCACCGCACCGCAAGGTTTCGTTCACAGTTCCAACCGGCAATTTCGGCGATATTTTTGCGGGCTATGTCGCCAAACGCATGGGCCTTCCGATTGAGCGCTTGGTGATCGCCACCAACCAGAACGATATCCTGCATCGCACTCTTGTCAGTGGCGATCACAGAAAAACGGGAGTTGTCCCGTCGATCAGCCCTTCAATGGACATTCAGGTTTCGTCCAATTTCGAACGTCTGCTCTTTGATCTTTATGATCGCGANGGTTCGGCGATTTCGCAGCTTATGGATGAATTGAATTCCAAAGGCTCGTTTGCGCTTTCACAAGGCGCACTGGATCGCCTTCGGGATGAATTCGACAGTGCCAATTGTTCCGAGGANGANACNTCGGNNACGATCCGNNTNNCTCAAGACCATTACGGTGAAATCGTTTGCCCGCACACCGCCGTCGCAATCAAGGCTGCCGCCGAAGTGCGTGGCAATCCGGACACACCGATGATCACACTGGCCACCGCACATGCCGCGAAATTCCCCGACGCGGTCGAGGCTGCCTGCGGCATTCGCCCCGACCTGCCACCGCATATGGCAGGCCTTTTTGATCGACCCGAGCGCGTAACCCGCGTTGCTAACGACCTATCCGCCATTCAGGNAATCATCCGCGAAGGGATTTCCCAGTGAGCGTTCAAATGCATACCCTGTCGAACGGTTTCCGTATCGTAACCGAAAACATGCCCGGTTTGAAATCTGCCACGATTGGTATCTGGGTGGATGCAGGCGCACGCCACGAGCGCCTCGATCAAAACGGTATCGCACATTTCCTTGAACACATGGCTTTCAAAGGCACGAAACGGCGCAGTTCGTTGGATATCGCGGAGGCAATCGAAAATGTTGGCGGCTTCATCAACGCTTACACCAGCCGCGAAACGACCGCGTATTATGCGCGAGTGCTGCAAGAACATGTGTCGCTCGCCCTTGATGTGATCTCCGACATCTTGCTGGAACCCGCGTTTGATCCACGTGAACTGGAAGTCGAGCGCGGCGTGATCCTGTCAGAAATTGGTCAGTCTTTTGACACGCCGGACGATATAATCTTCGACTGGCTGCAAGAAACCGCCTTTCCCGACCAACCAATGGGTCGCCCTATCCTTGGCCCTGCAGAGCGTGTGAAAGCTTTCAACCGCGATAATCTGGCGGCATTTGTGCAGGAATATTATGGACCGGAACAAATGATTTTGGCCGCAGCAGGGGCTGTTGATCATGACGCCATTGTGCGCGAAGCGGAAAAGCTGTTCAGCCACCTGCCTCGTCGTTCAGCAACAATCGCCCCTAAAGCGAATTTTATTGGTGGCGAAAAACGCGAGATCAAAGACCTTGAACAGGCTCACTTTACCTTCGCAATTGAAGCGCCGGGTTTCCGCGATGATGACGTTTATACTGGCCAAATATTCTCCACCGCGTTTGGTGGCGGAATGTCGTCACGATTGTTTCAAGAAGCCCGCGAAAAACGTGGCCTTTGCTATTCCATCTTCGCCTCGGCAAGTGCCCATGAAGACACCGGCATGTTCACGGTTTACGCAGGCACCAGCGGCGATAAAGTCGCCGAACTAGCCGTGCTGACCATCACAGAGTTGCGGCGCGCGACCCAAGACATGAACGATGTCGAAGTTGAACGTGCCCGCCAGCAGATGAAAGCCGGAATGTTGATGGGTTTAGAAAGCCCGTCCGCGCGTTGCGAACGCATTGCACGCATGGTTTCCGTCTGGAACCGCGTGCCAGATCTGGAGGAAACCATCGCCAATATCGAGGCAGTTACGACACCGAAAGTCCGCGATTTCGCGCAGAAACTGTGCATAACCGGCAATCCGGCGATGGCGCTATATGGACCGGTAGATAAAGCACCGGCGGTGGCGGCACTTGCAGATAAACTGGTGGCCTAGCAGTGTTTCTTAAACGCAAGATCCAGATACTACNGACCGAACGGTTGATCTTGCGTTTNCCTGAAGCCCGAGATTTCGCCGAGTGGGCGAACCTTCGTCGAAGCTCCTCTGAATTTCTAAAACCNTGGGAACCCGTGCGTGACGCCGCTTATCTGACACGCCGTACTTTCCAAAATCGAGTGGTGTGGGCCAAACGAATGGCCAAAGATCGCCGCGCCTTAAACATGCTTATTATTCGTCGCGAAGACGATGTTCTAGTTGGCGGGCTAACGCTCGATAACATTCAGGGCGGTGTGTCCAAGTCCTGCACGGTTGGCTATTGGATGGGCGAAAATGTGATCCGGCAAGGATATATGACGGAGGCGCTGAATGCCTCTGTGTTGCACGCCTTCACGGTGCTGGATATCAGCCGTATTCAGGCGGGCTGTCTGCCTGAAAACGCCCCCTCGCGTGCGTTGCTGGAAAAATCCGGTTTCAAATACGAGGGCGTCGCGCAAAGTTATCTGCAAATTGCTGGTCGCTGGCGTAACCATGTTCTATATGCCAACCTGCGGCGCGACCGTCGCGGTCGCACGGATTAAACTTTCTGAATTTTGTCGGAGGGATGCATGCCCCTGAACGAACCAACTCCCGAATTCCTCTCGAAACTGGCGAGCATCACCGACAGCGCCACACCCTCTGTAAAGTATCTGGAAGAACCGCGTGGGCGGTATGTAGGGCAAGGGGCCGCCGTTGTGCGGCCGCGTACGGTTGTCGAGGTCTCGGAAATTATGCGCCTGTGTAACGCGCATCGAATTGGCGTCGTGCCATTCGGCGGCGGTACTGGGCTGGTCGGTGGGCAAACTGCGATCAGCGGGCCGAAACCTGTGATATTGTCGCTGGAGCGCCTGAATTCTATCCGTGATATCGACCCAGCCGACAACATTTTAACGGCTGAAGCAGGTGTGATCTTGGCAGATATCCAGAACGCCGCGGACAATGTGCAACGCCTGTTTCCGTTGTCGCTGGCCTCCGAAGGGTCCTGCCAGATAGGCGGCAATCTTGCCTCCAATGCAGGGGGTGTGAATGTTCTGCGCTACGGAAACGCCCGCGATCTGTGCCTTGGAATCGAAGCAGTATTGCCCGACGGAAGCATTTTTGGCGGGCTAAAACGGCTGCGCAAAGACAACACAGGCTACAACCTTCGGAACCTTTTGATTGGCGCGGAGGGCNCGCTCGGCATNATCACCGCCGCGACCCTGCGGCTTATGCCCAAACCCGTTGAGGTTGAAACCGCGTTCTTGGCCATCCCTAATCCGCAANCGGGTGTGGAGATATTAAGTCGACTGTCGACGAACCTCGGCGAAGTGGTCTCTGCGTTCGAGTTAATTCATCGCCAAGGGTTGGAATTTCTAAGCGATACCGGCATCGAATTTACCGAACCGTTCCCCACCCAACCCGAATGGATGGTGCTGCTTGAATGTGGTGCAGGTGGCAATTCTGGCTTGAAGGACAATCTGGAAAGTATATTGGCGGAAGCGTTTGACGAGGGCCTGATTACCAATGCCGTCTTGGCGCAAAACGAGGCGCAGCGCCGCGCGTTCTGGAATATTCGCGAACACATACCCGAGGCCAATCGGCGGATCGGTGTGATCTCCTCGCACGACATTTCGGTTCCTGTCAGTCAGGTTCCGGATTTCATCGCGCGCGCAGCGAAAATGATTAAGTCGATCAATCCGCTGTTCAGAATAAATTGCTTTGGTCATTTAGGGGACGGCAACCTGCACTACAACATTTACCCACCCAAGGGCGAAAAGCGTTCGCAATTCGACGATATCCGCGCATCATTGGCCAATGATNTCTATGATTTAGTTGATAGCTTTGGCGGGTCATTCAGCGCAGAACACGGGATCGGGCGGATGAAAAAGGCGGATTTGTTGAAATACAGCGATCCGGCAAAACTGTCCGCAATGCGCGCGATTAAACAAGCGCTGGACCCGAACGGCATTATGAACCCCGGCGCGGTAATCTAAAATGCTCCATCGGAGGGGTCCGACGGAGCNTTTATGCCAGTCGAAACTGATGCAAGCAGCACCCAATTCTCGTGGGGTTTGAGTGTTTTGTCATATAATGGTTAACAAGGTGTTAGCGACACCCTAAGTGCCTTCAAAATCGCAAAGAATATGAACATCCATACCCATGTCTTCCAGCTTCTTACGACCGCCCAGCTCCGGCAAATCAATGATAAACGCACTGCTTAGGACAATGCCGCCCATACGTTCGATCAGCTTGATGCCCGCTTCGGCAGTACCGCCAGTGGCCAGCAAATCATCGACCATCAGAATCTTTTCACCGGGCTGAATGGCGTCTTCATGTACTTCCATCACGGCTTGGCCATATTCCAGCGAATATTCTTGTTCTATCGTTTTACCGGGCAGCTTGCCCTTCTTGCGGATCGGCACGAACCCTTTGGAAAGCTGGTGCGCGATCGCACCTCCAATGATAAATCCGCGCGCTTCCAGCCCGACAACTTTGTCGATTTGTTCCCCGGCGTAAGGGTGCAGCAACTGGTCGATTGCCATGCGAAAACCCCGAGGGTCACCGAACAACGTCGTCACATCGCGAAACATAATCCCTTCGTGCGGGAAATCTGGAATAGTGCGAATGTAGTCTTTGACAGTTCTATTTCTGGGCATCTGCCCCTCCGTGCTTTTTGGGTGATTTTAGCATTTTTTCGACGACTGTAANGGCTCGCGCTTCGCGCTCTGCCCAGTCACCAGATATCAAGGTATAACTGGCGCCAAATATATCCAGCTTGGCTTTGATCTTGGTAAAAAACTTTTGCCGCAGTTCCTGTTTGCCATAATATCGCAAAGGGTCTTCCACCCACGGCGTATTCGCATCCAGCAATAAGTAGTGGTCTGGCAGTTCGATCCGCGCTTCCAGATCCGGCAAGGAGTGGCCGAGCAACATCTCTGCCCAGACGGCTGTTAACAACGGGTCTGTATCCTCGAACAGGATCGGGCCGGCCTTCAGCGACAAGGTTTTACGGTGCGCGACGTGCCCATCAACAATGAAGTGCAATTCCTCGGCGCGATAATCACCTGTGCTGCGATATTTCTCATACGGGCGGCCGTATTCCGGCACGTATGGCCCACCGAACTTAGTCGCCAGAACATCCGCCATATAAGATTTGCCGGTGCTTTCAGGCCCTACCAAGGTCAGTCGTTTCTGAAAGTATGGGCGTACATAATCAGGGATTGATTTCCAATGATTAAACGGATCCTCGCGCACCTCGTCGGAATTCGCAGGGAACGCCATCCACATCGGGTCGAGAATGAAATGCTGCGCGTTCAACGCACGCGCAAGATTTACGATATACCCTTCCGAGCCANTCACCCTGTCGATAGCCTCGGGATGGAACCCGCGAATAATCGGTCCCCAGTCAGGACTGTCTGGTGACAATGGCTCCGTGCCGTTATTAACTACAATCACCACCGCTTCTGGAAAAAGACTCTCCATCCAGTTTTTGCGTACAGACGGGCTGATCGGGTCTTTGTCAGACGCCGACAGAATAATCGTCAGGCGGTCCACCAGATAAGAGGCAGTGCGCACCAACGCCACGTGCCCCTCGTGTGGGGGCATGAATTTACCAAGAATAACGCCGGTGGTTGTCATAGTCGCCTCTCTCAATCAAACGCTTTGTAGCGNGTTNTNGCGGGGAATGGCAGNTGAAAATGAANCTTAAAGGACGCGGCCAGCAACGGCATCCAGTTTAGCTACCAACACGGGGTCGCGGGCCTCGGGTGCGGTTATAATGCCGAACTCCAACGCACGGTCGCAGCCGTGTTCGCAAACATCCCGAGTTGCGCCAAGCAGGGCGGGCAAGCGTTTAACCAAGTTGCGCGCTTTATCCGCATTACCAAGCAAAGTCTTGATGACTTCGTTGATGTCGATCTCGCCGTGATCAGGGTGCCAGCTGTCGTAATCTGTAATCATCGCAACCGAGGCGTAATCAAGTTCCGCCTCCCGCGCCAGTTTGGCTTCGGGCATGTTGGTCATGCCGATCACATCACAGCCCCAAACCTCCCGGTACAATTTGCTTTCGGCGAGGGTCGAAAACTGCGGCCCCTCCATCGCCAAATACGTTCCCCCCATATGCACGGTGATACCTTCGGCTTTTGCGGCCTTGAAACATGCGGCAGACAGGCGCGGGCAAGTGGGATGCGCCACGGAAACATGGCCCACACAGCCCGGCCCGAAGAAGGACTTTTCGCGTGCGAATGTGCGGTCAATGAACTGGTCCACCACCACGAAATCCCCCGGTGCCATGTCTTCGCGAAACGACCCACAGGCGGAAACCGAAATCACATCCGTTACCCCGGTACGTTTTAACGCATCAATATTGGCACGGTAATTGATTGAAGACGGTGTTTGCACATGCCCGCGCCCATGCCTTGGCAAAAACGCCATCTTCACACCGTCAAGCGTTCCGGTGAATATCTGATCCGAGGGATCCCCCCATGGGGTCTGAACCGTCACCCATTTGGCGTCTTTAAGACCCTCGATGTCGTAAAGGCCACTGCCGCCGATAATCCCGATCATAGCATCCATAGTCGTTTCCTATTCTGGCCGATTAAGCGCAAAAATATCCGTAACCGATGTGTAATCCTTATACCCGAGACGCGCCAGCGGACTATAGCGGGTGACATCGAAAATCCCGTTTACGATGACGGTATCGTCCAGATGTACGCCCACAACTTCGCCCAGAACCATCACATTATTCACGCCGGGAAGGTCGATGATTTTGAACAACTTGCATTCAAGTGCCGCAGGCGATGCTGCCACACGCGGCGCTTTAACCATGTTGCAGCCAGCCTTGAGTATGCCCGCGTGATCAAATTCGTCTGCCCCCGCCGCCAACGCTCCTGACGACTTGTTCATCACGTCTTTCAAATCTGTCGAGACGATATTCACCACAAACTCGCCCGTCGCTCGGATATTGGCAACCGAGTCCTTGGCATAATCCTGATCCGGTTTCGTCCCCGTACTGGCAAACATTACCATCGGCGGGTTGTCCGTCACCGCATTGAAAAAGCTGTAAGGCGCAAGGTTGGCGCGCCCCTCCGCATCCACCGTCGAAATCCAGCCAATAGGGCGCGGTGAAACGATCGCCTTGAACGGATTATGCGGCAGGCCGTGGTCGTCGATATTCGGGCGATAAAACATGCGCGAAGTCCTTTTGTCTATTTGCCGAAAAGCTAGGGGCATGTTAGGCAAGTGTCGAGAGACATTTAGGGAAACGCCACAATGTATACGCAGATTAACCGACGAAGCTGATCCAGACCCCGATTTGGGCGACGTTTTCCCTATTCTTTGTGCCGGTAGCCTCCAATGTTTCGAATATCCCCTGAAATTCCCGATGATCTGGACGAGGTAGAATACCTCTATGATCTAGCCTTTGCGCCCGGTCGCACGGCGCTAAGTTCCTATCGTTTGCGCGATGGTGTCGATCGGATCGCGGAGCTGTCACTGGTTGCACGGGATAAATACGACATTCTCGCAGCGGCGATACGGTTTTGGCCGGTGCGGATCGGGCAGGCGGGGCATGAAGCCCTTTTGCTCGGTCCTATCGCCATCCACCCGACGCGCCAAGGTGAAGGGCTTGGAGGTTTGCTGATGTCTGAATCATTGGAACGCGCCGCCATTATAGGATGGTCGCGGGTCATTTTGATTGGCGATGAGCCATACTACCGCCGCTACGGCTTCCGCCGTGAACAAGCGGAAAACTTACAATTTCCGCCCCCCACAAACCCCGACAGATTGCTCGCCAAGGCTTTGCACGACGGTGCGTTTGAAGGCGTGTCGGGCTTAATCCACAAGTGGGAATGACGGGTTTAGGCGAAGTAATCCTGTAAAATACGGGTATAAATCGCCTTTAACTGATGGATTTGTGCGATTTCTACCCGTTCATCAACTTGCTGCATAGTTTTACCAACCAACCCGAATTCAACAACAGGGCAATGATCCTTAACGAACCGCGCATCCGACGTGCCGCCGGACGTAGACAGCTCTGGCGTAATGCCTGTTTCCGCCTCCACAGCCCCTGCGATTAGGGCGGACAACTCGCCGGGGGCCGTAATGAAGCTTTCGCCGGAAACCCGCACGCGCATTGCGATCTCCACGTCGTTCGATGTTGCAATTTCGTCAGCCACGCTGCGAAGCCACGCGGACAGGCTCTGAGATGTATGATCATCATTAAACCGTACATTTACGGTCGCCCGGCAATTCGCCGGAATGACGTTGTTCGCCGTATTGCCCGTATCAATCGTAGTAATCGCCAGCGTCGAAGCATCGAAATGCTCCGTTCCAGCGTCCAGTTCATGACAGGCCAAACGATCAACCAGCCGTGCCATCGCCGGTAACGGATTCTTGGCGCGGTGCGGGTAAGCCGAATGCCCCTGCACGCCCGTCACTGTAAAATACGCCGTCATAGAACCACGCCGCCCGATTTTCATCATCTCGCCCATAGTGTCAGGGCAGGTCGGCTCCCCCACCAAACAATGGTCGATTTTCTCGCCGCTCTCCGTCATCCAGTCCAGAAGGGCGACGGTCCCATCGGTCGCATCGCCTTCCTCGTCCCCCGTTATAGCCAACACAATTGACCCCTTCGGCGGGCTTGCTGCAACGAAATCAATCGCGGCAGCAGCAAAAGCCGCAACACCGGATTTCATGTCGGTTGACCCGCGACCATATAGGAATCCGTCCTTTATCTCGGCCCCAAAAGGATCAACGCTCCACGCATCAATATCCCCGACAGGAACGACATCCGTATGCCCGTTAAACCCGAAAGTTCGCCCATTTGTTTGCCCACCCCAGCGCGCAAAAAGGTTGGCAGTGTCGCCTCGATCAACACGCGTGGTCACAAACCCTGCGTTCGATAACAGTGTGTCCAAAAGTTGCAATGCCCCACCTTCCAGTGGAGTTACAGATGGACACTGAATTAAATCGGCAGTTAGTTTAGCGGGGTCAGTCAAGGCGTGGTCCTTTTTGGTAAATGTGTACGCGACTATCTTGTGGTTTGTCGGCCACCGCAAGTTGTTCTTCGTTTGCAACCTGATGGCACATATTTTGTTCTGTTATTTCAGTTGCCAATTAAATATGGTCCGTTCGGAAAAGACCAAATATATACGAAAGACAAAATGGCAGAAACACCGATCATTTCGCTAAAAAACATCCACAAAAGTTTCGGATCACTCGAAGTTTTGAAGGGAATTGACCTACACGCCAATGCTGGCGAGGTCGTCGTTTTGATCGGATCTTCCGGTTCCGGCAAGAGCACTTTGTTGCGTTGCGCGAATCTGTTGGAGGTTTGCCAGCAAGGCGACATCCGGTTTGATGGCGACCTGATCGTATGGAAAGGCACCGGCGATCGGCGCAAACCGGCAAACGCCAAACAAATTATCAAACTGCGCTCAAAACTGTCGATGGTGTTCCAGCAGTTTAACCTTTGGTCCCATCTAAGCGTTCTGGATAACGTAACCGAGGCTCCTATTTCGGTTCTGGGTCTGGATAAATCGCAGGCTGAGGAAAAAGGGCGCGAACTTCTGGCCAAAGTCGGCATCGGTGAAAAATGTGATGCATACCCTGCCCAGCTTTCTGGCGGCCAACAGCAACGCGCCGCCATTGCAAGGGCGTTGGCGATGGAACCCGTGGCGATGCTTTTTGACGAACCCACCAGCGCGCTTGACCCAGAATTGGAGGCCGAAGTCGTAAAAGTGATCAAATCGCTTGCTAATGAGGGCAGGACAATGATTATCGTCACCCATGATATGAAACTTGCCCGCGACGTTGCTGATCACGTGATTTTTCTGCATCAAGGTTTGATTGAGGAAGAAGGAACCCCCGACGAGGTATTCGGGAACACTAAATCGGAACGTTTAAAGCAATTTCTATCGGCCACTACGGCCCAACATTAAGTCTAACCAAGGAGATAACGATGAAAAAACTGATAATTGCCGCCGCATTGGTCGCTATGACTACTTCGGCAACCGCGCAAACAATCCGTATGGGAACCGAGGGTGCGTATCCTCCGTATAACTTTATCAACGACGATGGCGAAGTAGACGGCCTTGAGCGTGAACTTGGCGATGTGTTGTGCGAAATCGCCGGGCTAGACTGTGTATGGGTAACAAACGATTGGGATTCGATCATTCCAAACCTTGTATCTGGCAACTATGACACAATCATCGCCGGGATGAGCATCACAGACGAGCGCGATGAAGTTATCGACTTCACGCAAGAATATGTTCCCGCTGACCCAAGCGCATATATGGCGTTGGCAGGTGGCGATGTTGATGTAGACACCGGCGTTATCGCGGCACAAACATCAACAATCCAAGCCAGCTATATCGCTAGTTCTGGTGCAACGGTCGTTGAATTCGCCTCCCCTGACGAAACCGTCGCGGCTGTTCGCTCCGGCGAAGTTGATGCCGTTCTTGCAGACCGTGCGTTCCTTGCGGACATCGTCGCTGAAAGCAACGGCGAGCTGGTCTTCATTGGTGAAGTAAACATCGGCGGTGGCGTTGGCATCGGTGTGCGTGAAAGCGACGCCGAGTTGAAAGCTGCGCTGAATGCCGCGATTGAAGTCGTCAAAGCAGATGGCCGTTTGAACGAGATGGTCAAACGCTGGCTCGACATTGACGCCAACTATTAATCCGAAACCTCGGGGGGCGGCACTTGCTGCCCCCTGAAATTTAGGCATTCCCCATGGAAATGTGCGCTGACCCCTCAACCCTCGACGGTATAAACTGGTGGACGTGTTACCTGACCACAGGCAAACATCAGGCCTTTTACGCCAGTTTTGGCACGGTCCTTTTACTGCTGGCGATAACTGCGCCCGTAGTGATGGTACTGGGCTTTGGCGGTGCTATGGCCCGTAAATCCAAAATCCTGCCGCTTCGTTGGTTCGGCCTTGCCTACACCAACATCGTGCGCGGCGTACCTGACATCATCTTTTTCTTGTTTGTTCCTATCGCGATGGATCAGGGGATCGAATATCTTAGACACCAGATCAAATGCCCGGATGTGCTGGAACCCATCCGCCAAGGTAACGATTTTGTGGTCTGTAGCATCGCCAAAATGCCGCTCAGCTCCTCCCCGCAATGGATACACGAGGTTTACGGCTTTTCGCTGGCGTCAATTGCGTTCGCATTGGTGTTCGGGGCGTTCGCAGCCAATACGCTTTACGGTGCAATGAATGCAGTTCCGCGCGCGCAACTAGAAACAGCGGAGGCGTTCGGTATGTCCGAGCGTCAAGTCTTCTGGCGTGTCCAAGTCAAGCAGATGTGGCTCTATGCGTTGCCGGGCCTCTCCAACCTGTGGATGATCCTGATCAAGGCCACCCCTTTGCTGTTCCTTTTAGGCGTCGAAGATATCGTATACTGGGCACGCGAACTCGGCGGCTCCAAAACGTCGAAATTTACCTATCCTCACCCCGATTGGCGATTGTATTACTTCGCCTTTCTAATGGTGTTCTACCTGTTGATGACTTGGGCCAGCGAAAAAGTGTTTAACCGTATCACCAAGCGCCTCTCCCACGGGCAAGCGACGGTAGGGGCAGGTTCATGAGCTGTTATGACACCCTGATCGACTACGGCCTACGCTCCATCGGCATTGGGGCGCGCTTGCTGCCGAAGACCGACATCACGCTGTGTGACCAGTTCGTCTTGATCGGGTCAGGCATGATCTGGAACGTCTATTTCGCGGTTTTTGCCATGACCTTGGGCTTCGGCATCGCCACATTGGTGGCGGTCGGCAAAGCCAGTGAAAACCCGTGGGCGTCCGTTCCCGCCAAAGCTTTTATATTCGTGTTCCGCGGCTCCCCACTGTTCATCCAGTTTTTCCTCGCTTACGAGCTTTTCGTACTGATCCCGAAAGTCGGCATCGACATCAACCTTGGCTTCGCAACCATTACGGCCGAGACACGCTGGCTGACCAAAGCATGGCTAGGGGCGGTGATCGTGTTGTTCCTCAACACCTCAGCTTATTCCGGCGAGATTTTCTACGGCGCCCTCCGTGCCATCCCCAAAGGTGATATCGAGGCCGCTGACGCTTTCGGCATGTCAGGTTTCCGCAAGTTCCGCCGCATCATTTGGCCGGCAATGCTGCGCCTTGCATGGCCCAGCTACACCAACGAGGCGATCTTCATGTTCCACGCCACAACGCTGGTGTTCTTCTCGGGCTTTCCGGCGTGGCGGCAATCCGGTGACGCGCTCTATTATGCCAGCTATTTTGCCGACAAAACATTCAACCCGTTCGTGTCCTACCCGATCATCGGCATCTATTTCGTCAGCTTCACACTGATAATCATCACCCTGTTCGGCTGGGCCAACAAACGCTTGAATCGACATATTGCACCGGAGCAGAAAATCAAATTCCGCTTCAAACCGCAGTTTATCCGCTAAAACGGCACCTCTGACCTGAAGGTCATTTCTGCGCCACCAGCCGGATGGCGCAACATCAGTCCTTCAGCATGAAGCTGCAAACGATCCGCCGCCATCAGCGCCGCATCATCCGCATAAAACCTGTCACCCAAGATCGAATGACCGATCGCCATCATATGCACCCGCAACTGATGCGTACGGCCCGTCGTGGGATGCAGGCGCACCCGCGTTGCCTCCACCTCGCGCTCCAGCACCACCCAATCGGTTTGCGACGCCTTGCCAGTCTCATGGCAAACCTTCTGTCTTGGCTTATTTGGCCAATCCACGATTAGCGGCAAATCTATATGCCCGCTATCCTCGGCCATATGCCCCCAAACCCGCGCCACATATGTTTTGCGTGTTTGGCGTTTTTCAAACTGCATCCCGATATGCCGTTGCGCCGCTTTCGTGCGCGCAAAAACCATCACGCCGGATGTCGGCACGTCCAAACGATGCACCAGCAGTGTATCGGGGTAAATATTGCGCAACCGCGTCTCAAGGCTGTCTTTATGTTCCTCCAGACGCCCCGGCACCGACAAAAGACCAGACGGCTTGTTGACGATCAACAGCGCCTCGTCTTCATGGATGATCTCGATAGGGTCGTCGGAAGGCGCGTAGATAAACTCGCGGCTCAAGCCACACCATCGATCTGCAACGCCAACGCATGCACGCGTTCATCCAGCTCGGCTTTCAGCACCTTATAAACCGCCCGCTGGCGCGCCACGCGCGAAAGACCGTTCATATCGGCGGATTTCATCACCACCTTGAAATGCGTCTCGCCACCCTCAATATATCCACCATGGCCGCGATGTTGCTCGCTTTCGTCGATAACCTGCAATTCAGTTGGACTGAAGGCTGCAGTCAATTTTTGGGTTATCCGTTCGCTATATGTCAAAATATTACACTCCGTTTGTTTTAGGCCTTGGCCATTCCGCAACAAACAGTATTGTGTTGAGCCTGAGTCGGAAAGCTGAAAGGACTGCCCTGCGATGAAACGGCACTCACCATTGAACTTTGATATTTCGGTGTCAGCGGATAAAAAACGCCGATCCCGTCGCCGTGGCTTGTCCGGCGCGATCGAATCCTCTTCGCGTGAATGCGAGAGTGCTGCTTGCAAAAAAACCGGCAAGTTCCGCGCCCCTAAAAGCCCCGATAACGTCGAAGAATTTGTATGGTTCTGCCAAGAGCATATCCGCGAATACAACAAAAAGTGGAACTTCTTCGAAAACCACTCCGAGGAGGAGTTCGAAGATCAAGTCGAATCCGATAAAGTCTGGGGCCGCGATACCAAGCCTTTCCGCAATGCGATCAACAATGGCCGCGCCACGGTCGAATCCCAAGCCTTCAAGCGCTTCGGTTTTGATGACCCCTACGAAGTGCTAGGCGAAAACGGCACGCTAAACCCTGCCGCTGACCCACGCACACGCGCCCGTCGCCTGCCGCCAACCGAACGCAAAGCGCTCGAAATCATGGACGCCAAAGACACGATGACCAAGGCGGAAATCCGCAAAGTCTATAAATCCCTCGTCAAAGCCATGCACCCCGACCTTAACGGCGGGCGTCGTGACGACGAAGAACGCTTGGCGGAAGTCGTCTGGGCATGGGAGCAAATCAAAGGCTCCCGCAGCTTCATCGAGAAATAACGCCACGACCACCGGCGTAGCTGCCCCTTGCATGCCCGCCCCGAATGTTACACATATAACCTTGAAAATTTAACGGCCTATGCGCCGAATTTTGCACGATGGATAGAACCGATGACAAGCAATAAGAAACCAACCGAGCCCCTAAGCGTCCGCGACCTGTTCGGGTTCGATTCCGATATGACCATCAAAGGTTTCGAGGAACGCTCAGATCGCGTTCCCGATATTGATACAACGTATAAGTTCGACCCCGACACCACGCTCGCCATCCTTGCAGGGTTCCAGTTCTATCGCCGTGTGATGATCCAAGGCTACCACGGTACGGGTAAATCCACCCACATCGAACAAGTCGCCGCGCGGCTTAACTGGCCAACGGTTCGTGTAAACCTCGACAGCCACATCAGCCGGATTGACCTTATCGGTAAGGACGCGATCAGGCTGAAAGACGGCAAACAGATCACCGAATTTCAAGAAGGTATCCTGCCGTGGGCGCTGCGCAATCCCGTCGCCATCGTCTTTGACGAATACGACGCAGGCCGCCCCGACGTGATGTTC
>JAESQH010000137.1 GCA_016765235.1 Paracoccaceae bacterium | reverse complement strand
TGATCGCAATTTTGATAATTTAAGCAAGCGCTTTAAAAACAACATCTATGGTACGCCCAAAGGAATGCTGCGTTTGATACCCTTTATCAGCAAGTGAAACCCCGTGACCCTGATCTTTTGTAGGCGAAATTTGGATGGGTGATATAGCAAATACACACCCGATTTGGCATTGCCGCTTACAGACAATGGACCATCCTCCAAATCCAGTACCTGCAATCGTCCGGCTTTAAGATCTCTGGCGACCCCCCAATTGGGGAGGAAAGCAATTCCTCGCCCTGCGGTGACGCTGTCGAGCAATGACTGTCCGTTATTGCTGATATATTTTGGCGTTAGTTCAATCGCTTTCCAAGCACCATTCCGAAGTACGAGCCAATTCAGAATGCCGTGCGGCGCACGGTACATGAACGCCGATCGATCGTTCAGATCGCTTGATGTCTTGGGCGCTCCGTTTCGTGCGATATAGTCCGGTGAGGCGACCAAAACGAACTCGTGATCGCCCAGATGACGGGCGACAACTTGATCCGGTAACGTCGCCGTTGCGCGGATCGCGATATCTACATCGTTACTGGAAAGGTTGATTACTTGATCGGTGAAGTTCACATCAAAATCGATATCTTCATACAAATTTCGCAACCGATCCAGGGCTGGTAGGACGAACCGCTCGCCATACCCGGGCATCGCCGTAATTCTCAGCATTCCGGACGGTGAACGCGACTGTGCGCCGACCAATTCGTCAGCCATTTCAAGCGACTGTAGCGCACCAGTAACTTCGTTAAGATATAGCTTTCCCAAGTCGGTCATTCGTACAGACCGTGTTGTCCGCTCGAACAACGCAGCGCCAAGTTCGTTTTCCAAATCTTTGATACGACGAGAGACCGACGAAGACGGCACCCTAAAATGATCTGCCGTTTCGCTGAAGTTCAACGTATTTGCCAGTTTAACAAAGTATCGCAGGGCGCGGAGCCGATCCATGACTTACCTCAACTATTCTCGATTGTTGCTTATTTGGCATAAATGATTTCAATAATCGAGTACTTATTCACGATACTCCCTGAGGCTATCTGCTAGTTTATCAATAAACGAAAACAAAAGGTGCATTATGAAAGCCGCAATATTCCAAGACTATGCAACCCCTGTTGAAATTGCCGAAATCGCAAAACCGTCCCTAAAAGACGACTCGGTTCTGATCGAAGTACATGCAGCAAGCGTAAATCCAATCGATAACATCTTACGAGCAGGATACATGAAGGATATTATGCCACTCTCGTTCCCGCATGTGATGGGCTATGATGTATCGGGCAAGGTTGTCGAAGTTGGTTCAAGCGTTCAAAGCATCAAAATTGGAGATGTTGTTTTTGCACGTCCAAATCAAGACGACGCCGGCGCCATTGCCGAATTTGCACGCGTTAAAGAAGATGAACTGGCGATTAAACCTGCGAACATAAGCCACACGGACGCCGCTTCTATTCCGTTGGCGGGTCTTACTGCCTGGCGCGCTGATAACCAAAGGCAATCTTAAAAAAGGTGACAAAGTCCTGATCCATGCGGGCTCTGGCGGCGTTGGTACTTATGCCATCCAGATTGCCAAGCATTTCGGCGCCTATGTTGCGACCACCACAAGTACGAAGAACGCTGAACTTGTAAAAAGCCTCGGAGCAGATTTGGTCATCGACTACACGACCACGAAATTCCAAGACGAACTGTCTGGATACGATCTCGTGTTGGACATGATGGGTGGCGAAATATTGGCTGAATCGTTCAAAGTTCTCAAGCGGGGTGGCGCGCTGATTTCGATCAAGGGTCAGGACACTGACGGTCTTGCAGAAAAGTACGGCGTCCGGTTCGAGTGGTTTTTTATGTCACCCGATGGGAAAATGTTGGCGGAGCTCGGTTCCTTAATCAGCGACGGCGTCGTCAAACCCGTCATTGATAGTATCTTCCCAATGGATCAGGCCCCAACTGCGTATGATCGTCTGGCGACCGGTCGTGCTGTCGGCAAGATTGTGATTGCAGTCAAATAAACAGGGATCTAGAATCCTTTATCGGTCCCTCGTAATAAATGAGGGTCCGATTGAAATTCCTGCGACGCACCGGACCGATACCTTATTGTTCACTTCAAAAAGGAAACCTAATGAGTACGCCACTTCGCATCGATATCGTCTCGGACGTTATGTGCCCATGGAGTATCATTGGATACCGCCAATTAGTCACCGCGCTCGAAACGACGGATACGGCACATGAAATTCATTGGCACCCGTTTGAACTCAATCCAGACATGCCTCCCGAGGGGCAAAACATAACTGAACATATAATCGAGAAATACGGCACCACACCTGAGCAATCCGAAGATAGCCGTAATCAGATGACTACTTTGGGGACGGAACTGGGATTCGATTTTCGTTTCGAACAGGACATGCGCATGCACAACACGTTTAATGCGCATCAACTTATCCACTGGGCAGACACCCAAGGGCGCGAACATGATCTGAAGCAGGCTTTGTTTACAGCCCATTTCACATTTCGGCGCGACCTTTCGGATATTCATGTGCTGGCAGAAGTGGCAGCGGAAATTGGATTGAACCGGCCCGAGGCGCAAGCTGTCTTGGAAGATCAGCGCTTTGCCGCTGAGGTGCGCGAGATGCAGAACTTTTGGTTGAAGCAAGGCATTCGCGGTGTGCCGGCTGTAGTTTTCGATCGCCAGCATTTGGTGACCGGCGCACAAGGAGTGGAAAATTTTAGGCATATACTTGGTCAGATATCTGCGAAACAAATCTAAAAATGAAAATCCGAGAACGTGAATTTAATTAGTCGCATGTGAAATCACGCGCTCAAAAGTACTGGAAAGAGAAAAGTAATATGTCAAACAGCTACACTCCCCCCAAAGTCTGGACTTGGGGTGCCGAAAGCGGCGGCGAATGGGCCAAGATCAACCGCCCGATTGCAGGCGCCACTCACGACGCAGTGCTGCGAAGCGGAGAGCACCCATTGCAGCTATATTCACTGGGCACGCCAAACGGGCAGAAGGTCACGATCCTGCTTGAGGAACTTTTGGCGCTGGGTGAAACGGGCGCGGAATATGACGCTCATCTGATCAATATTAACGAGGGCGACCAGTTTTCGTCGGGCTTTGTGGCTATTAATCCAAACTCCAAAATTCCGGCGCTTGTTGACACGGGGACCGGAAGCCGCGTGTTCGAAAGTGGGGCGATCCTATTGTACCTCGCTCAAAAATACGGACATTTTTTGCCAAAGGACGATAGCAAACGCACGGAGGCAATGAACTGGCTTTTCTGGCTGCAAGGTTCGGCACCCTATCTAGGAGGCGGCTTTGGTCATTTTTACGCCTACGCACCCGAAAAGCTGGAATACCCGATCGACCGCTTCACCATGGAAACCAAACGTCAGATGGATGTACTGGACCGTGAACTGGCCGAACATCGGTTTTTAGGCGGTGACGAGTACACGATCGCCGACATGGCCACTTGGCCTTGGTATGGGAACCTTGTGTTGGGTGAGGGTTATGGTGCGGGCGAATTCCTACAAGTGGAATCCTATAAAAACCTGCGACGTTGGGCCGAGGAGATCCTCGACCGACCTGCCGTTCAGCGCGGGCGTATTGTAAATCGGGCATGGGGGCCGCTTGAAGAGCAGTTGCATGAACGCCATGATGCTTCCGATTTTGAACTGCGTACACAGGATAAAATCGAGGCTGACACTCCCTAACTGCTTCGAGTCCGAAAACGCACGGTAAATATTGATTGATGTAACAAAGATTGGTCTGACGCCATTATAAGGACGTCAGACCAAATACATGGGTGCTAGTTGCTGCAAATCCCATACTGTCAACTATACAAATCGACTGACGTAATTCTCAAGAATTTCTTGCCGACCTGAACATGGTTCCGGATTGATGTTGTCGGCGATAACCCTGTCAGCAATAGTGCCCAAGCTTTCGTTAGTTAACATGTTTGCAGCACCGGCTGTGCGCCAGCCCGAATACCGATCTGCGAGAGCATCTTCCATTCCACCGTCTTCAAGCATTGCCGCTGCGGCCTTTAAGCCGCGTGCGCAGATGTCCATGCCGCCGATATGTGCTGCAACCAGATCCACCGGATCAAGCGATTGGCGGCGCAATTTTGCGTCAAAGTTGGTGCCGCCTTTGCCCAATCCGCCTGCTTTCAATATATGATAGTAGGCCAACGCGACCTCAGGTGCGTTATTTGGAAACTGATCCGTATCCCAGCCGGATTGGTAATCGTTGCGGTTCATATCAATGGAACCGAGCGCACCCATCGCAATTGCCGTTGCGATTTCGTGCTCAAACGAATGCCCCGCGAGGATGGCGTGACCTTGTTCAAGGTTCAATTTGACTTCATTCTCGAGGCCGTACTTCTGCAAAAAACCGTAACAAGTGGCTGCATCATAATCATATTGATGTTTGGTGGGCTCTTGCGGTTTAGGCTCAAGCAGGATTTCACCCTCAAAACCAATTTTGTGTTTGTATTCGACAACCAAGTTTAAGAAACGGCCCATGTGGTCCAGTTCTTGGCCCATATCGGTGTTCAACAGTGTTTCGTAACCTTCGCGCCCCCCCCAAAGAACATAGTTTTGCCCACCGGGTTTATGGGTCGCATCCATGCAGGTTTTTACCGTCGCGGCGGAATACGCGAAGACGTCAGGGTCAGGGTTAGTCGATGCACCGGCCATGAAGCGGCGGTTTGAAAACAGGTTCGCCGTCCCCCAGAGCAACTTTGTACGGCTGGAATCCATTTTGAGCGCAAAATAATCGACCATCTCCTCGAGGTTTCGTTTGGTTTCAGCGAAATTTGCGCCTTCCGGGCGCATATCTGCATCATGGAAGCAAAAGAAGGGGGCGTTGAGAATATCAAACATCTCGAATGCAACGTCTGCTTTCAGTTTCGCATGGTCCATCGTATCGCCGAACCATGGGCGTTGAAAAGTTTCCCCGCCGAAAGGGTCACCGCCGGGCCACGCGAACGAGTGCCAATAGGCAACGGCAAAACGGAGATGTTCTTCCATAGTTTTGCCCATGATAACTTCATCTGGATTGTAGTGACGAAATGCGAGCGGATTTTTACTATCGGTCCCCTCGAATTTGATCGGGGATATATCGCCGAAAAAGTCGGTCATTTTGGGATTCCTTTGATGGCGGGGTAAGTTGATTTATATGATTGATAGGCATCGGTATATGCTGGGGCCAAAGCCAGATTCGGCTCAATTGTACGTGCGGTTTCCGGCGGCAAGCAAACGCTGGCGGGATCGGCGCCTGTCGCCGCGATCATGCCCAAACGGGCCGCGCCAAAGGCTGCGCCGAAATCACCACCAACTGGGATATCCACCGGAATTTCCAGAATTGTTGCGATTACTTCAAGCCAATATTTGGATTGTGAACCGCCACCCACTGCCAAAACCCGCGAAATGTCTGTTCCGGCAGCTCGGAGTGCTTCCATGTTGTCACGGAGCGCGAAAGCCACACCTTCCAACACAGCGCGGGTCAATGTAGGCCGGTCATCCGAATGCGAAAGACCTACAAAAGCGCCACGAATGGCCGAGTCATTGTGGGGTGTACGCTCGCCACCGAGGTAGGGTAGAAATCGAACGGAGCTTGGTGGTAGCAGTCTGTCGCCAAGTTCTGCAGTTAATTCTTGCGCGGGTTTTCCAGCGATTTTTCCAAACCATTCCAATGAATCCGTTGCCGAAAGAATTACCCCCATTTGATGCCATGTGTTTGGCAATGCATGGCAAAAGGTGTGAACAGCGCTTTCGGGTTTCGGCAGATAGGTATCGTTTGCGGCAAATATCACGCCAGATGTCCCGAGGGAAATGAATGCATGTCCGGCATGAATTGTACCCATACCAATTGCCGAGGCGGCATTGTCACCCGCGCCGCCTGCAACGATGATTTTGTTTGGTAAATTCCAGCGTGCTGACAGATCGGAACGGACACGACCACCTTCCTGACTGCCTTCGACCAAGTCGGGCATGTTTTCACGTTTCAGGCCAGTCTTTGCCAATAGCGCGTCCGACCAGTCACGTTTGGCAACATCCAACCAACTTGTTCCGGCAGAATCTGACATGTCGGATATGTATTCACCCGTTAGCCAAAGTCGCAGATAGTCTTTGGGCAAAAGTACTTTGTAAATTTGCGAGAAAATTTCGGGTTCGTTTCGCCGAACCCACAAAAGTTTGGGTGCAGTGAAACCCGGAAAAACAATGTTGCCGGAAAGCTCCCTGAATATTGGGTTGGAATCAAGTTCTGCCGCTTCGACATGACTGCGCGTGTCGTTCCAAAGAATGCAGGGGCGCAACGGTTTTCCCGCTCGATTTACAAGCGTCGCACCGTGCATTTGGCCTGAAAGACCGATACCGTTTAGGGCCATCATTTCTTCGGGATGGTTGTTGCAAAGGGTATCAAATACCGTTTCGGCAGCGGAAATCCATGTGTCCGGGTCCTGCTCCGACCAACCTGAATGATGGCGGGATACCTCCAACGACGCACTAGCCGAACCTACAACATTCTGCGCTTCGTCAATCAGCAATCCCTTTAGGCTAGAAGTGCCAAGGTCCAGACCTAGGTACATGCGGTATCCTTAAATTGTCAAAGTTCAAGTACAGGTGTTGCATTCTGCGCTAACCGGTGCCACACTTTAATTCGATGGCAAAATTAAATCAAGAAATGATATTGTGCTGTATAGCAACTCTTGGGGTTCTCGCGGCAGGGGTGGCATCCGCTGAAGGAATGCCAGTGTTTCCACAAGCCGTATTTTCCGTTGCTTCCGACGATAAAATCGCGCTTGGGCAGTTGTTGTTTTATGAGCCTATCCTAAGTGGCAATAAAAATATTGCCTGTGCAACGTGTCACAATCCAGAGTTTGGTACTTCTGACGGCGTGTCATTGACGTTGGGCGAGGGCGGCATTGGTCTTGGTCCAAAACGGCGTTCAAACCCAGATAACCTGCCAGAACAAAGGGTCGGACGGAACGCGCCAGCACTGTTTAATTTAGGGGCAGCCGAATTTACTTCGATGTTTCACGACGGGCGACTCGAACTAGACGACGCTCAACCGTCAGGAATTCGGACGCCTCTTGATGCGGAAATGGTAGAGGGTTTCGATAGCATACTATCGGCGCAAGCCATGTTCCCGGTTCTATCGGGCGACGAAATGGCGGGGCAGTATTCCGAGAACGACGTTTCCAAAGCCGTTCGCAAAGGTTTTTTGACACAGAAAGGTGGCGCTTGGGATATTATTGCTTCGCGCGTAGCGGGCACGCCTGAATATCGGCAAATGTTTGATGGCGTGATCGGCCAACGTGAAATCCGGTTTACGGATATATCCAACATGATTGCAAGTTTCGTGGCATTTGAATGGCGCGCGGATGACAGCCCGTTCGATCGCTATTTGAACGGGCAGGAATTACCGGAAGAAACCGCTGTAGGGTTAGAACTGTTTTATGGAAAAGCTGGGTGTTCGACCTGTCATTCCGGACGGTTCCAGACTGACCAAAATTTTTACGCGATCGCTATGCCTCAAATCGGGCCGGGCAAGGCTGCGCGTTTCGAAAACCATCACCGAGATGTGGGCCGCATCCGTGTGACGGGGCAGGCTGGGGATGCGTATAAATTTCGTACTCCCAGCCTGCGCAATATAGCTGCAACGGGGCCGTATGGGCATGACGGCGCATATGCAACGTTGGAGGGTGTGGTTAGGCACCATCTCGATCCGATTAACAGCTTGAATAGTTATGACCGAAGCCAAGCGATTTTACCGGATCTCGCTAGTGCAGACGATTGGACTATTTTGGAAAGTCCTGTGGATATGGCTGCAATCGCAAGCGCAAACGAATTGGAGCCGATTGCGCTGGATGATACCGAAGTTGACGCAATATTGGCATTTCTTCAGAGTTTGAGCGACGAAACAAGCTTGAAAGGACGCCTAGGTGTGCCAGATCGGCTTCCTAGCGGTTTACCTGTCGACTAAATCTTTGTTGCGCTTAGATCGTCATCTTCTCTATTGATTTTGAGAATCTGGTTGGGCTGTACGGTGATCCACTCAGATATAGCACCGTCGGGCCAGATCACTCTAACTTTTACACTTTCGGAATTTCCTAACCCAAAATGTGCGAACGTGGAATTTCCACTTGCATGGCCGCCACCGATGGTTATTTCGCGAACCCAAGTTTCGATGCCGTTTGAAACTTCAATCCAACTGCCAACGGCACGTGAATTGGCGCCGGGTTGACGAATTTCCAGTTGAATCCAGTTGCCAACTTGCAAAGTTGCGTTCTGATAAATCTCGATTGGTGCACGCCGATTGACCACGACTAGATCCAGTTTCCCATCCAGATTTAAATCAACCAATGCCGCACCGCGTGATCGGTCCATACTTGCAATTCCAGCCTCAAGGCCCTTTTCGCCGAATGTGCCGTCCGGGTTTTGCATCAACAGATTATTCGGGTCGGACATTGCGCTGGCGGGCATTTGTTCGACATTGCCTTTTGCGATGAAAACATCGTCCAAACCATCGTTGTCGACGTCACCAAATTCAACTTGCCATCCCGTCGAGGGTCGCCCGTCGTCGCCCGTGTACGGCCGTTGCGCAGTTGTACCGCGATCGTATGTGGCATCCAAAAAGGTTGGCCCTTCTACGCTTGAATCTTTCGTCTGTAACTTTTGGTCGCCCATGCTTGTCAGGAAAACATCCGGATAACCATCGCCTGATATATCCCTGCTCGCAATTCCCATGCCCCAAATGCTGAAATCAGCCCAACCGTCGGATTCATCGTAAAGGCGGGGGGTATCCTCCATCGCCCACAATTGTTCGTTTCCACCGCGCACATAATAATGGCGGTCGTTGCTGGTGCGTAGGTCTTGTCTGCCGTTTCGGCCCCAATCAGAAAACAACATGGATAATGGACAGAAACTTGGTGTTAACGGGACGCTGGAATATTGACCACCTTCGGGTCGCATCAAGAAGTTGGTGTCGCAGGCCTCGAACGGTCCGTCAGGATCGTTTCTATCAACATAATTTCCAACCGCCATAGTTGGCATTGTGTTGCCCGCTTCCCAAGTTGCGGAAAATGCTGTGGTCCATCGATCACCGCCATCGAAATCCAGATCAAATTTCGTAAACGAACAATCAGGCCCGCCTTTCATCAAGTAGTTTTCGCCGACCCGCATAATGAATAGGTCCAGCATTCCGTCACTATCGATATCGATCGGATACGCGCCTGTAACACCTGTTAGCGCAAGTTCTGTGGGCGTTTCGTTTGCCAGCGAAATTTCACCTCCTCGGCTGGTTTTGTTCCGCAACAGCGACGAATTTGATGCGCCCCCCGCAACAAATAATTCAGGAAGTTGGTCTGCGTCACAGTCAAAACTTGCGACGCCACCGCCGACAAAATGCTCCCACCCGCCTGTATATTGATGGGTGAGGTCAAGGCCCGATGAAACATTGGTAAAAACAGGCTGCGCGGTTGCGGCAGCTGCGCTGATCAGTGAAATTACTAATTGCAGTTTAAGTGTCATTTAGTTGAGATCCTTTAACGCAATTTCAGACACGCCATCGATCGCAAATGCTGCCGCACCCATGGTCCACATCAGATCACCCCATTTGTGAACACGTACTTCGGGGGACGGGGCACCAACTTGCATGATGGATTTTTTCATCTCTGCGATCATTCCGTCGTGATAAAGATAATCGTACTGCATTCGCCGACCAGCCAAAATAATCAATTCCGGCGCGAAAATATTCACGACGTTGGCAAGCCCCATCGCGAACATCCGACCCGCTCTCTCAACAATTGAAGCGGCCATCTGGTTTCCCTTTTTGGCCTCGTTGAGAAGAATATCCATTTGAAGTTCTGCGCTTTTACCGGAGAGGGCTTCCAAGGCAGTACCAGCCTCGCGAAGCAACGCATAGTCACCAACATATGCTTCCAGACAACCTCGTTGTCCGCACCTGCAAAGTGCCCCGTCTAGATGTACTTTCGTATGCCCCAGTTCGGCCCCACAACCATGGGAGCCGCGATACAATTTTCCATCGATTACGATGCCCATGCCGACACCTTCCTCAACGGAAACCACGATGAAGTTTCGGGCTTCTCTACCCAGACCAAATCGTTGTTCCGCGATTGCAACGAGGTTGGCGTCATTGTCTAAAAATACCGGAATATCCAATCGATCAACCAACATATCTTGAAGAAATATCTCCCGGTCCGAGATGGTAGGGGACCAATAAACATATCCCGCCGGACCATCTACAATGCCGGGAATTCCAATGCCGACGCCGGATATATCCGCGATCTTCAAATTCGCATTTTCGAGTGATTTTCTTAGGGCTTTTTCCAGTAGATCGACGGTTTCGAGCGCCGAACGCACTGGCTTGGCGGAAGGTAAAGAATAATCGGAAATCTGTTTACCGTCGAAGTCGACGATAACTACGGTGGCCATTTTGTCGGTCAATTGCATTCCGACAACCAGATGCGCATCGCCGCGAATTTTCAAATCCACCCGAGGGCGCCCGCGCTTTTGATAGTTGGTCGATTTGACCGCCGGTACTTCTTCAATCAGGCCATTGAGGATCAAGTCTGCGGTAATACTGGTAACAGTCGCAGGGCTTAATCCGGTCTGTTTTACAATATCGATTCGGGGGGTCGGCGAGTTTTGTCGTATCGCTGAAAAGACCAAATCCGTACCTGTCTTACGGGCGTCGTTAATTGGTTTGATTTTTTTCAACTCAAATTTTTCCTTCCACTTATCCGTTAATTTATTGGCCAAAAACAATAATTTTTAGTACAATTGAACAACATTGTGTATGTTATTATTATTTAATTTGATTAGCAAATTAAAATAGAGCATAGTTATGAACGACACGGCAAGCCTTGGATGGTTGCTGTGCGCATAAAATTACTTGGGAGGAAGAAATGAAAAAATTGGGAATTATCGCAGCTGCCGCGCTAAGCACGGTTGTTGCAACTTCGACTTTAGCCGCTGAGCTAATCGTTGGCGTCAGCTGGTCGAACTTTCAGGAAGAACGCTGGAAAACTGACGAAGGCGCGATCAAAGCTGCGCTTGAAGCTGCCGGTGTTGAGTATATCTCGGCGGATGCGCAAAGCTCGTCGGCGAAGCAGCTTTCGGATGTTGAAAGCCTGATCGCCCGCGGCGCAAATGCACTGATCATCCTAGCGCAAGATGCATCTGCAATCGGGCCTGCGGTTTCTGCCGCGGCTGACGAAGGCATTCCTGTAATTGCGTATGACCGTTTGATCGAAGACAGCCGTGCATTCTACCTGACTTTCGACAACGTTGAAGTTGGTCGTATGCAGGCACGCGCAGTTCTGGCGGCTCAGCCAACAGGTAACTACGTGATGATCAAAGGTTCGCCAACAGATCCAAACGCAGATTTCCTTCGTGGCGGTCAACAGGAGATTCTTCAGGCTGCAATCGACGCAGGTGACATCACTATCGTTGCTGAAGCCTACACCGATGGTTGGGCGCCGGCGAACGCACAGCGTAATATGGAGCAGATACTCACAGCACAAGACAACAATGTTGACGCTGTTGTGGCTTCGAACGACGGTACTGCTGGCGGTGTAGTTGCTGCCCTTACGGCACAAGGCATGGAGGGTATTCCTGTATCCGGTCAAGACGGCGACCACGCTGCGCTTAACCGTGTTGCTTTGGGCACACAAACCGTTTCGGTTTGGAAAGACGCCCGTGCACTGGGTAAAGCTGCTGGTGAAATCGCTGTAGCTTTGGCTGGCGGTGCCATGAATGCAGACGTTGCAGGGGCTGCATCGTGGACGTCCCCATCGGGTACAACCTTGTCCGCAATATTCCTGGCGCCTGTGCCGATATCTGCTGACAACCTAAGCGACGTTATCGACGCTGGTTGGATCGCGAAAGACAAGCTTTGTGCTGGTGTCGCCACCGGTACACGCGCTGCTTGTGACTAAGAAAAATACCTCCTCCGGCAGTGTCGGAGGAGGAGCCTTTCCAAATCATTCAAAATTCGAATACTCTGGCCGCGCGCACGTGCGCACCCATAGTAGTGTTCAACATCGAAGGGTCGCCCAATGAAGAAAATCATGCGGAATGTTGTAGGTGCCGTCGGCATTGATCTACGCCTTTTGGGTATGATCGGGGCGCTGGTGCTGTTGTGGATTGTCTTCGATTTGTCGACAGGCGGTCGGTTTATGACCCCTCGGAACTTATTTAACCTATCTGTCCAGACAGCGTCTGTTGCTGTTATGTCGACCGGAATGGTATTTGTTATCGTCACCCGCCATATTGATTTGTCTGTCGGCGCATTGCTGGGATTTATAGGCATGGTGATGGGAACACTTCAACTCAATATACTTCCCGAATATCTAGGTTTTGGCCATTGGAGTATCTGGATGATTACCGCCGTGGCGGGCCTGTTACTTGGGACAATTATTGGCGCATTCCAGGGCTGGATAATCGGCTATCTGACTGTTCCAGCATTCATCGTAACACTCGGCGGGCTATTGGTTTGGCGGGGTGCTGCGTGGTGGGTGACACAGGGTCAAACGGTTGCCCCGCTCGACAGCACGTTCCGCATGCTTGGTGGCGGTGTCGAGGGAACGCTTGGTGCACAGCTCAGCTGGCTGGTCGGGATGGTCGCAACAATAGCTGCCGTGGTGACGATGGTATTGGCAAGGCGGCGAAAATCGAGCCACGGTTTCAAAGTCAAACCGCTCTGGGCCGAATACGCGCAGGGTGGCATCGTGACACTGTTTATTCTCGGTTACGTCGTCATCATGAACGCCTACCCGTTACCCAAAGGTGCCGCCAAACGATACGCGGAGGCCGAGGGGATCGAATATCCTGCGGACGGATTATTCATCTCGCACGGTATCGCGATCCCTGTGATCATTCTTTTGGTAGTGGCCATTGTTATGACGGTGGTTGCACAGAAAACCAGATTTGGAAGGTACGTTTTTGCTACAGGCGGTAACCCTGACGCAGCAGAGCTGTCTGGTATTAACACGCGCATGTTAACCGTAAAAGTATTCGCATTGATGGGTGCCCTAACGGCCATTGCGGCCGTCATCGCGTCGGCACGCCTTGGGGCCGTTGGGAATGACCTGGGCGTACTGGACGAACTTCGCGTTATCGCGGCGGCCGTAATCGGTGGCACTGCTTTGTCCGGCGGTATCGGCACAATTTACGGCGCAATAATCGGCGCGGTCATTATGCAATCGTTGCAGTCCGGTATGGCGATGGTGGGCGTTGATGCGCCGTTGCAGTCGATCGTAGTGGGCGTAGTACTTGTGCTGGCTGTATTTATCGACATCGTTTATCGCCGCCGCGCTGGCGTATAGGGGGATTGAGTATGAACAAGCAAACTCCACTGATCGAAATGAAAAACATCGAATTGGCATTTGGCGGTGTTAAAGCTGTAAACGATGTCAGTGTTGATCTGTATCCCGGCGAAGTCGTCGGCGTTCTGGGTCACAATGGTGCGGGAAAATCGACACTGATCAAGGTGCTATCGGGCGCTTATAAAGCTGATGCAGGTGAAATATTTGTTAACGGCGAGAAGGCGACGATCAACAACCCACGCGACGCACGCGCCTATAATATCGAGACGATTTACCAGACATTGGCACTAGCCGATAATCTTGACGCGGCCTCAAACTTGTTTCTGGGTCGCGAGATCGTAAATAAATTTGGCATGGTCGACGATGACGCGATGGAGGCCGAAACCCGTAAAATCATGCAACGCCTCAATCCGAATTTCACGAACTTCAAGTCTCCGGTCAGCGCGCTTTCGGGCGGGCAGCGGCAGTCTGTAGCCATCACTCGAGCGGTCTATTTTAATGCACGCATCCTGATAATGGATGAACCAACGGCAGCGCTTGGGCCACAAGAAACCGCAATGGTTGCCGAGTTGATCAACCAGCTTAAAGCTGAGGGGATTGGAATATTCCTGATCAGCCACGACATCCACGATGTTATGGAATTGTGCGACCGTATAAGTGTTATGAAAAATGGCAAACTGGTTGGGACCGAAAACGTAGCAGACGTAACCGATGACGAGATATTGAGCATGATTATCCTGGGGAAGAAACCAACCAAATCGAATTGAATTCAACTTTGGGTATTGGGCCGAACCATTCTATTCGACTGCATTGGGTTCGCGATCAATCATCACCGTCCTCGACTAAACAATTGGTGCATGCGTCTATGTCCTTGGAATGGGGCCTGACCTACGGGAGCATCGCTCGCGTTCATGACGCGTATGGCTAAAATGATTGCGATAACTGCGAAGAATACTCCGCCCACTGCTTGACCAATCAATACTCCTTCTGCCCCGAACCACGCTGAACCCGCGATAACGAACGGCCAAGTTCCTAAAGTATTTCGTCCCCAATTGATCCATGCTGATTTTCCGGGGTGACCTAGATTGTTAAACGATGCGTTGGAAACAAATATCATGCCGTTGAAGAAATATGACAGTGCAAGCGGTCCACAAAATAGGTAGATAATCGAGCGGGTCAAACCTTCAGCATTGAACAGATTAGCGACTGGTTCGCGGACCAAGAACAATATCGCTGTTGCGAACAAAACGTATACACCTATGAACAATATGCCTGCTTTAAACGCACCGCGAACTCTGTCCATACGACCGGCACCAAAATTTTGACCGACGATTGGGCCGATCGCTCCGGACAGAGCAAATATTACGGCAAAGGCGATGGGCGTAAGGCGGCCAACGATCGCCATGCCGGCAATGGCATCAGTGCCATATTTCGACATTTCGCGCATAACGATTGCCATTCCTACGGGTGTAGCAACATTGGTTAGGACTGCGGGGCCGGCAATATTTGAAACGGAGCGAAAGTCGCGCGCCAGCAAACTTGTATTCGGTTTTGCGAAACCATCATATCTTCGTATTACTGGAGCTAGCGCAATATATAGCATTAACAACCGCGCAAATACTGATGCAATTGCAGCGCCTTCGAGCCCTAGATCAAAACCGAAAATCAGTATTGGGTCGAGTACAGCATTCAGCAATGCGCCGAACAGCGTGGCAGACATGGAGCGTTTAGCGTCCCCGTGGGTACGTAAAATGGCCATACTTATAATCGCAACCGAAATAAACGGCATGGTTGGCATGATTATCCACAGGTACGTTGTCGCGAGGCTTGCCGTATCGCCTTGTGCCCCTAACAACAACAAAATATTTGGCAGCAAGGGCAGGGCGATTGCCGGAACGATCAAGCCAGTGAGCACTCCGAAAACCGCAACGCTGGTCGCGAATTCGCGCGCTTCAGTTGGTTTTTTTGCCCCAAGTGATCGCGATACGAGCGAACCGGCCGCGATAGATAAGCCGATATTGATCGAATTGGTGAAAAACAAGACCGTTCCGGCGTATCCAACGGCCGCAGCCAACGCCTCGTTACCGAGCATCGAGATGAAAATCATGTCGACGAAGTCGACCGCAAACATCGCCATTAGACCGATACTGCCAGTAAAAGACATTACCGAGACGTGTCGCATTAGACTTCCGTTCAGGAAAACCGGGTCGTCTTTTTCACTCATTATTTGATATCCTGTTTTTGCCCAGACGACAGTTGGCGAAGGTCGGCCTTGGCCGCATCTTGAGCTAGCAACAGCTTCTGTCCAGATAGGCATCCAGACATATGCGGGGAAATTTTAGATGTAAATCTACAATGCCAATACCGTTTAACGCATTCTCCACCACTGCTCCGATTTAATTTAACCGGAGCAGCAATTGATTCAGGCAGCCGTTGACATCTGTTCTTTGTTGTTCCACGCGATCGTAGCCGTAATTGCGAGCAATATAATTGCGGGCAACGGGTTACCACCAATTAGCACCAGATGTGATGCGATCGCACCGAACATCGTGACAGCTAACAAAGACGCGCCGTAAAATGCTTTGCCCGGTACGAACAACAGTACGGCACCAACAATTTCAATCACGCCGGTCACATACCGGAACCATTGACCGATACCGATACCGTCAAACGTCGCGACCATCATTTCAACGCCCGTCAGTTTTGCATAAGCTGCCCCGAGAAAGGCGAGCGCTGCGAGAGTTTTCAAGACCCAGAGGCCATAGATTTTCATCTTACTATTCATTTCAATCTCCAGTTCAATTCATATTAGGCGGCCAAAAGTTGCGAGATATTCAGTGCGTCGATCTCGGATTCTGCTGATTTGATTGCCGCATCGGAATCCATAGCAAGACCGGTTGCCGAGACATACGTAACGTCAGTGATGCCTACAAATCCCAACACCTGTGTCAGATAAGTAGTTGCGTGATCCATTGGCGAACCAACGGGCACACCGCCAGACGCAACGGTCACAATCGCACGCTTGCCGGTCAGCAATCCTTCAGGACCATTTTCGCCGTACTGAAAGGTTTCCCCGGCGCGACAGATCAGATCAATCCAGGCTTTCAGGGAGGCTGGAACACCAAAGTTGTAAATTGGCATGCCAATTACCAACACATCTGCGGCGCGCAGCTCTGCAACCAGCTCATCCGATTGTGCCAGCAAGGCGGTCTGAACTTCGGAACGCTCATCACTTGGTGTGAAGTTGCTACCGATCCATTCTTCGGTCACAGCTGGCAATCCACCTGCTACATCTCGTTCTATAACGTTCACTTCTGATTCACGCGCAAAACGATTAACGAGGCGCGCGCTTAGTTGGCGGGAAACTGATCCGGATTTCCGGCCGGAACTGTCTAGTTTCAAGATGGTCAAAGAGGTCGTGGTCATAATATTCTCCAATTTTTTGCTTTCATGGATTGGATATAGCTAGAATTTAATTGAACATAAGATCAAAATATGCACATGATGTGTGCATGAGTGAACATAACGATACTCTTGAGAACTGGACCGACATTCGAACGGCCTACCATGTAGCCCGATTGGGAACTTTAAGTGCGGCCGCCGAATACATCGGCATCCATCACGCTACTGTTATCCGCCACATTGATGCGTTGGAGGAGCGGTTGGACAGCAAATTGTTCCACCGTCACCCGCGCGGCTACGTTCCGACCGAGGCGGGGCGGGATTTGATGTTGATCGCGGCGGCCACCGAAGACCAGTTTACGCAGTTGGCTGGCCGTCTGAAGGGGCGAAGCGCCAGCATTAGCGGTGATCTGATCGTTACGACCCTCAGTGAACTATCCCCCCAAATTACACCTTTGTTGGTCGAGTTTCAGCGCCAGCATCCTGAAGTGAGAATCTCGTTGGTTGCAGAAGAACGACGTTTGAAGCTGGAATACGGCGAGGCGCACATCGCCCTTCGTGCCGGAGCAAAACCGCAAGAGCCTGACAACGTCGTGCAACCGCTTTGTAAAATGTCTGTGGCCTTGTTTGCGCATAAAGATTACGTCAAAAAGTATGGCATGTTGCTTGGGGACGAAGACGCACCCAACCACAAGTTTGTGGCCAACATTTCGCAAAATTTCAGAGCTCCGTTTCATAAGTGGATAATACAACACGTTCCGAATGAAGCAGTTATTTTTCGTTTCAACCAAGGACGGAGCCTGATCGTTGACCAACTGTATTAAATTATCAAATAGATTGGCAACACAGGCAATGGCAATGGCAATAAGACCCCATACCAAGGTAAATATTTTGGAAGCGTTCACATAGTGCTTTTCTGTAAAGTTGCCAGTCCTATTTCGTTTGTATATATCCAATGCTGTTATAGTTCCCAAAGCATTTAGTTCTGATGCAGTAGATGACATGGCTGCAGATAAAATTACCGCTAAAA
>JAESQH010000029.1 GCA_016765235.1 Paracoccaceae bacterium | reverse complement strand
CAACGGGTCAACCGTCGGACTTGGGTTAACCAAAATGGCCATTCAGGCGGCAAGCTCGAACACGATGGATGAACAGCTGGATCTAGAAGCCGAGAGCCAGAAGATTTGCGGCGCGACACCGGATTACGCCGAAGGGGTTACGGCCTTTTTGCAAAAACGCGCACCAGAATTCACCGGAGAAAAATCATGACCCCGAAGGAACGTGCCGAGAAATCTGCGGCGGCAATGTGGGCGAACGACAACGCCTCGATCTGGTTGGGGATGGAGCTGGTCGAAGTGGACGAGGGGTGTGCCACGCTTAGCCTCAAGGTTCAAAAGCGCCACACAAACGGTCACGGAATTTGCCATGGTGGCATTACATTTGCCCTTGCCGACAGTGCTTTTGCCTTTGCGTGCAACAGCCGTAATCAAGCTACTGTCGCGCAGCACAACGTTATTAGCTACACCGCGCCGGCAAAGATTAACGAAGTGTTAACCGCAACGGCGACCGAGGTCAGCCTGAATGGGCGCAACGGAATTTACGACGTGACGGTCACGAACCCCGATGGAGAAACGGTCGCGGAATTTCGAGGGTTTTGCCGGACGATCAAAGGCCAGCATTTTCAAGAATACGCCGAGTAGGAACGAAGTATGAAAGATTTAACGCCAAATAAAGCTGACCTTGATCCGATCGAGATCGCCTCGCGCGATGAAATTCAGGCGTTGCAATTGGATCGCCTGAAATGGTCGTTGAAGCATGCTTATGACAATGTACCGATGTATAAAAAACGGTTTGACGAGAAGGGGGTTCACCCTGATGATTTGAGAACGCTCGCGGATTTGTCGAAGTTTCCGTTCACCTACAAAGACGATTTGCGAGACAATTACCCGTTCGGCCTGTTCGCGGTGCCAAAGGAGAAAATCGTTAGGATTCATGCTTCATCCGGCACCACAGGGAAGGCCACTGTGGTTGGCTATACCAAAAACGACATCGACGTTTTTTCGAACATGGTCGCGCGAAGCCTGCGGGCCTCGGGCGTTCGCCCCGTCGAGATGGTGCATAACGCCTATGGATACGGATTATTTACCGGCGGCTTGGGCGCGCATTACGGGATCGAACGCCTTGGTGCGACCGTAATTCCGGTGTCTGGCGGGCAAACGGCGCGGCAGGTAACACTTATTAACGATTTCAAACCGCAGGCGATCATGGTGACGCCGTCCTATATGCTGAACATTCTGGAACAATTTCATAACGTTGGGCTGGACCCGCGCGACTGCTCATTGCAGGTCGGGATTTTCGGGGCGGAGCCGTGGACGAACGCGATGCGCGTCGAAGTCGAAAAAGCGTTTGATATGCACGCGGTCGATATTTATGGCCTTAGCGAGATTATGGGGCCGGGCGTGGCGAATGAGTGCGTGGAAACCAAAGACGGCCTGCATATTTGGGAGGATCATTTCTATCCTGAAATCATTAATCCTGAAACCGGCGAGTTGGTTGAAGACGGTGAAATGGGCGAACTGGTTTTTACCACGTTAACCAAAGAAGGCCTGCCGATGATCCGCTATAGAACGCGGGATTTGACGCGCCTGTTGCCCGGCACGGCGCGTTCCATGCGGCGAATGGAAAAGATCACCGGGCGTTCCGATGACATGATGATATTGCGCGGGGTGAACGTGTTTCCGACCCAGATCGAGGAACAGGTTTTGGCGACTGGCGGCCTCTCGCCCCATTTCCAAATCGAGCTTTATCGTGCCGGTAACATGGACGCTATGCGCGTTAATGTTGAGGCAACTGGGGATGCGGCAGATAGTTTGAGCAAGGCGGCAGCAGCACGGATGTTAACTAAACGTATCAAGGATAACGCGGGTGTTTCGACTGAAATTATTGTGGCGGATCCCGGCGGTGTGCCGCGTTCCGAAGGTAAAGCAGTGCGCGTAATTGACAACCGACCGAAGGTTTAATCATGGCACGGACGATCGCAAAAGATTATGACCAGAAACGTGAACAAATCCTTAAGACGGCGGCGAAAGTATTCGCCGAAGCAGGGTTTGACCGCGCCTCGATGAGCCAACTCGCCTAAGCGTGCAACATTTCCAAGGCGAATATCTATCACTATTATGATGGCAAGGACGCATTATTGTTCGGCGTGCTGGATACCTATTTGCGTGAATTGCGCGACCGGTTAACAAAGGTTAACGGCGCGGGTATGTCGCCAGATGATCATTTGCGCGAATTGGTTAAAGAAGTGCTAATGGCCTACCACGGGGCGGATGACGAGCATCGCGTGCAAGCGGCTGGGATTTCCTCGCTTTCGGCGGAGCAGCAAAAGACATTGCGCGGGTATCAACGCGATATGGTTACGCAGATGTCGGATGTGGTGAAAGCTATTGTGCCAGCGAAATACGCGCAAAACCCGCAGCGATTGTTGGAAACCACGATGTCCATTTACGGGATGTTAAACTGGTATTACATGTGGAACCGTGACCCGAGCGAGGAGGCTCGGATCGCGTATTCAAAAACAGTTACGGATTTGGTGCTGAACGGCATTAAGGATTAAGTAACTCTCGTTACTGGTCATAATCCACAACGATTTTTTCGCTCATGGGATAACACTGACATGTCAGGATGTATCCTTGCTCCACTTCGTAATCCTCTAGCGCGTGGTTAGCGACCATTTCGACTTCGCCTTCAACCAATTTCGCGCGGCAGGTCGAACAAACTCCAGCTCTGCACGAAAACGGGGCGTCGATGTCGTTCTTTATGGCCGCCTCCAAAAGGGTTTCCCCGTCCTTTGGCATCGTAAAACTTCTAGTGGAGCCGTCCATGATGATTGTGGCTTGCGTCGTGCCCGTATGGATGCCCGCGTCAACCGATTGGGCCTTGCGCTTGGCGCGACCGGGTTGGCCGCTTGCGAACAGCTCGAATTTGATCTGGTCGTCCTTGAGGCCGTGGTCTTTCAAAGATTTAGAAATGGTTAACATCATTGGTTCGGGGCCGCAGATATAGGTCATGTCTACCGACTTGATATCAATCCAGTGCTTAAACAGCAGGGCGCATTTATATTCGTCAACGCGGCCCGTGAACAGGTCTATATCCTGACTGTCGGTTTCCAGAATGTGGATGATAGTCAGGCGGTTTAGATAGAGATTTTTCAAATCCTCAAGTTCTTCGCGAAACATGACGCTGCTGACGCCGCGGTTGGCGTAGACAAGCGTGAACTCGGAGGTTGGCTCGCGGGTTAACACTGTCTTAAGAATTGAGAGAACGGGGGTGATGCCTGAGCCTCCCGCAAAAGCCAGATAGGATTTGCCGCCCGATGTGTCACCGCCTGCGTGAAAACTGCCCATAGGTTGCATGGCTTCCAACTGGTCGCCGACCGTTATGTTTTCGTTAACCCATGTGGAAAACGCCCCGCCGCCAACGCGCTTAACGCCGACTTGCAAGTTGCCGTCATCCTTCCCCGCGCAGATGGAATAGGAACGCCGTAACTCCTCGCCGTCGAATTCGCGGCGAAAGGTCAGGTATTGGCCTTGAACAAATTCGAAATCACCGTCTTCGGGTGCAAGCGTCAGGACAACCGCATCGCGGATGGTTTTGTGTACGTCGGTTACTGTAAGCGTGTGGAAACGGGCCATGCCATTCCTCCTAGATGCATTTGAAATAATCGAAGGGTTCAAGGCAATCATCGCAACGCCACTGTGCCTTGCACGGGGTGGAACCAAACTGGCTGATGCGCGACAGGTTGTTGTCACCGCATTGTGGGCATTTCGATGGGCCACCTGCGGGTTGCGGGGGGGCGATGCCGTATTCCTCAAGCGCGTTGCGACCCTTTTGGGATAACCAATCGGTCGTCCACGGCGGGGAAAGTTGACGTTTTAATTCCAACTGCTTGATGCCTTTGGCGCGCAATGCTGTTTCGATGTCCAGATTGATTATGCTGGTCGCGGGACAGCCGGAATAGGTGGGGGTGACGTTAACGATTAGTTTATCACCCTCAAAAGCAACGCCGCGAATGATGCCCAGATCGACGAGCGAGATCACGGGGATCTCGGGATCAGGAACGGCGTCGAGCCATTCCCAAACCGTATCGAAGGAGGGCAGGGTGTTTACCATGACGCGCCCGGATATGCGCGCTGCAAGAACTGCATGTCAGCAAGGATAAACCCTAGATGTTCGGTGTGAACGCCGGATTTGCCACCCTTGTGGGCGTAGCTGCTGTCGGGGATCGTTAGCGTCGCATCTTTTAGGATGCGGCCAACCAGTTCTTCCCATTCCTCCTTCAAGGATGCCGCGTTGGGGGCGATGCCCGCAGTGGACAGAACTTCGTCAACCTCGTCACTGATGAACATCTCGCCAGTGTAATCCCACAGATCATCAAGGGCGGCTTGCATCCGATTGTGGCTGTCCTCGGTCCCGTCACCGAGACCAACGATTGTATCGGCGGAGCGCTCCAAGTGGTAGGCGACCTCTTTCGAGGCTTTCGCGGCAATTTCAGCCACACGCGGGTCGCTGGATGTTAGCAATTTGCCCAACATCAGGCTTTGCCAAGCGTCGAACAGGAACTGCCGCATCATGGTTTTGCCGAAATCGCCGTTGGGGCGTTCCACCAGCAGCAGGTTGCGGTAATCCCATGCGTCGCGCAGGTAGGCCAGATTGTCGGCGGTTCTGCCTTTGCCTTCAACCTCACCGGCCAATCCCAGCCAAAACCGGGTTTGGCCGATCAGATCGAGCGCGGTATTGGCCAGCGCGATGTCTTCCTCAAGAACTGGCGAGTGGCCTATCCATTCGGAAACGCGGTGGCTTAGAACGACAGTGTTGTCGCCAAGGCGCAGCAGGAATTCAAACAGGGCTTCATCGCGTGTCATCACATTGCCCCCACATCGTCAGGGATGTCAAAGAATGAAGGGTGACGGTAAACTTTTGAGTTGGACGGTTCGTAGAGCGGGCCTTTATCGCTTGGGGAGGAGGCCGAGATGTTGGCCGCCTCCACCACCCAAATGCTGATGCCCTCATTGCGGCGGGTGTAGACATCACGGGCGTTTTTGATTGCCATTTCACCGTCTGGTGCGTGCAGACTACCGACGTGGCGATGTGACATGCCGTGTTGACCGCGAATAAATACTTCCCATAGGGGCCACTCATTAGACATCTGATCTCTCCTTATTCCGCCGCAACGCGGGCAGCTTTTTTCTTGGCGTGGGCCAGCAATCCATCACGCACCCATTCACCGTCTTCCCAGGCTTTCACACGGGCGGCGAGGCGTTCTTTGTTGCAAGGACCATTGCCTTTGATGACGTCGAAAAACTCGTTCCAATCCGGCTGGGCGTAATCGTACCCGCCTTTTTCGTCGTTCCATGTGATGGTTTTATCGGGGCACTCTAAGCCCAGATATTCGATCTGCGGGATGGTTTGATCGACGAATTTCTGGCGCAACTCGTCATTGGTGTTGATCTTGATTTTCCATGCCATGGATTGTTCGGAATGCACGGAATCCGCGTCGGGTGGGCCGAACATCATCAAGGAGGGATACCAGAACCGGTTCAGGGAATCCTGTGCCATGGCTTTTTGTGCGGCTACACCGGTCGCCATCTTCATCATGATGGCAAACCCTTGTCTTTGGTGGAAGCTCTCCTCTCTGCAAACGCGAACCATCGCGCGGGAATAGGGGCCGTAAGATGTGCGTTGCAGGGGGACTTGGTTCATGATCGCAGCGCCATCAACTAGCCAACCGACCGCGCCCATATCGGACCAGTTCAGGGTCGGGTAGTTGAAGATTGACGAATACTTCATGCGCCCTGCGAGTAGTTCTTCGATCAGCTCATCGCGGCTAACGCCTAGGGTTTCAGCGGCGCAGTAAAGGTATAGGCCGTGGCCAGCCTCGTCTTGGACTTTGGCGATCAGGATGGCTTTGCGTTCCAGCGTCGGAGCGCGGGTTATCCAGTTGCCTTCGGGCAATTGCCCGACTATTTCGGAGTGCGCGTGCTGCCCGATCTGGCGGATAAGTGTCCGGCGGTAATCGTCGGGCATCCAGTCCTTCGGCTCGATCTTCTCGTCCGCGTCGATGCGGCCCTGAAAGGCGCGCTCTTTGTCGCTCATCTCGTCATGGGATTTTACGCCATTGCTGGCGGTCTTTACCATTTGTGCATACATCTTTGGTCTCCCCTAAACGCGCTCGAGGATCATGGCGACACCTTGCCCGACCCCGACACACATAGTGCAAAGCGCATAACGCCCGCCTGTACGTTTCAATTGATAGGCTGCGGTTACCGCCAAACGCGCGCCTGACATGCCCAGCGGATGCCCCAGCGCAATCGCGCCGCCGTTGGGGTTAACATGTGCCGCGTCATCGGGAATTCCGAGTTCGCGCAATGTTGCGAGCCCTTGACTGGCGAACGCTTCGTTCAGTTCGATCACATCCATCTGGTCGATGCTCAGGCCAGCCTTCGCCAGTACTTTGCGAGTGGCCGGAACCGGACCAATCCCCATGACACGCGGTGCAACGCCTGCCGCTGCCATGCCGACGACGCGGACCATAGGTGTTAACCCGTTCTTAAGGGCTGTCGCCTCGTTGGCCAGCAACAGGGCTGCGGAGCCATCATTAACTCCTGCGGCATTTCCTGCCGTTACTGTCAGGTCCGCCCCGTTAATACTGCGAAGCTTGGCCAGTTTGTCAGCCGTGGTTCCAACACGCGGGTGTTCGTCCGTATCAACGATTATCGGATCGGCGCGGCGTTGCGGCACGCTTACCGGAATGATTTCATCCGCAAACAGGCCTGCCGCATGGGCCGTGCCCCATCGGGCCTGACTGCGGGCGGCGAAGGCGTCTTGGTCTTTGCGGCTGATGTTATAATCCGCCGCGACATTGTCCGCAGTTTGGGGCATGGAGTCGATGCCGTAAGCGTCCTCCATCTTTGGATTGACGAACCGCCAGCCGATGGTTGTATCGTACACCGTATTTGTACGGCTGAAAGCGGCGTCGGACTTGGGCATTACAAACGGTGCACGGCTCATACTTTCGACACCGCCTGCGATCACCAAGTCGTAATCCCCTGCGCGAATACCGCGTGCGGCCATGCCGATGGCGTCCATACCCGACGCGCACAAGCGATTGATGGTGGTTCCCGGCACGTCAATTGGTAACCCCGCCAGCAGGGCTGCCATTCGTGCGACGTTGCGGTTGTCTTCGCCAGCTTGATTTGCGGAGCCATAGATTACGTCGTCGACGCTAGACCAATCAACGTCAGGATTACGGGCGCGCAGCGCGGCAATAGGGATGGCGGCCAGATCATCCGTGCGAACAGTCGATAACGCGCCGCCGTAACGGCCTATCGGCGTTCTGACTGCATCGCAAATAAATGCGTCCATATGGAGTATCTCCTTGTTCGCTATAAACTGACCGTACGGTCGATAATACGCAGCTTTTCGATTCGATGCAATGGATATGTTACAAAAATGTAGCATTATTAGTATAACGTGTAACTCAACGAGAAATTGCAAAACATCAAAGTAACGATCAAATTATGATCATGGCTCAACTTTGAGGGGCGTAAATTTGGGATAAATAATTGCCAAGCCTTCGTTTTCCGACAAAAACATGTCGCTGAAGGCTATTCATTTGGTTTTAGAAAGTTATGCTAGACCTATGAAAAAAATTCAACAGTTAGCGAATTGTCGTTTTCCGAGAAATATTACATTCAAGATTCGAGTGTGATCAACGGAATAGTTTTATACAGCGATGCTAACTAGTGACAAAAATTACCAATAACCAACACGGAGAAATACCAATGAAAAAGCTACTCGCAACAGTAACTATCGCGCTAGGCCTTTCGGCCGGTGGAGCGATGGCGCAGGAATGCGGCGACATCACAATGGCAGAGTTCAACTGGGCGTCCGGTGAGCTGCTGGCCAACGTGGACAAAATCATCCTCGAAGAAGGCTATGGCTGTAACGTCGAATTGATCGTTGGCGGTACATCCGCTATTTTCGCTTCGATGGATTCAAAAGGCGTGCCTGACATTGCCGGCGAGCAATGGGTGAACGGCGTTCGTGAACTTGTTGATGCAGCGATTGCGGAAGGCCGTCTATTTTCGGTCAATGCCGCCCCGATCACAGGTCTTGGCGAAGGCTGGTGGGTTCCACCGTACACGGCTGCCGCGAACCCTGAATTGAAAACTGTGCTGGACTGGATTGAACGCCCTGATCTGTTCCCATCGCAAGAAGATCCCTCCAAAGGTGCCTTTGTTGGTTGTCCTGCCGGTTGGGGTTGTCAGCACGTAAACAACAACCTGTTCGAAGCTTACGGTATGGCTGACAAAGGTTGGGTTCTGATCGATCCGGGTTCGGCTGCTGGTCTTGATGCTTCCATNGCCAAAGCGAATGAGCGCGGCGAAAACTGGTTGGGCTATTACTGGTCGCCAACTTCCATCATCGGTGCATACAACATGCAACAAGTACCGTTCGGCGTGGAGTTTGCAGGTGCCGAGCACTGGAACACATGTATCTCGCAAGAGGGCTGTGTAGATCCACAAATGTCTGCCTGGATTAAATCCGAAGTGTTCACCATCGTTACAGAAGACTTCAAAATGAACGGCGGCGAGATCAATGACTATCTTGCAGCACGCGTTTACCCGGGTGACGTTATGGGTACGATGTTGGTGTACATGGCCGAGGAGCAAGCAGACGGTGAAGATGCTGCATTTGAGTTCCTGATCCAGTACGAAGATCTATGGACTACATGGGTCTCCGCAGAAGTTGCAGCGAAGGTTAAAGCGGCGCTTTAATCTTTCTGTTACAATACTAATAACAGGGCCCGCCGACTGCTCGGCGGGCCCTTGTGCGTATAANGATCAGGGGGTCGAACAATGGGTATATTTACAGGTAAAACATTTACCGAAATATTAACCGAGTTTCCAGAAATGAGCCGCACCGATCTGCGGGATTTCAAAAAAGGAATTGATGAAACTTTCAAAGCTTTTACCCGTGAATGGGGCGTCGGTATCGAGGATTTTTTCGATCCACTGCTGCGCATACTCGTATGGTTTGAAAAATTGGTTGTCGCCACGCCTTGGCCGTTGATGATCCTGATATTGGCAGCGCTGGTTTATGCGGGCGCTCGCACGTGGGGATTGGTGGCAGGTACCGTTGTGACGCTGCTGTTGGTTGGGTATCTCGGGATGTGGGAGGATATGATGTTTACGCTCGCACTGATATCAGTGGCAACCACGCTGTGCATCATAATTGGCATTCCGCTCGGCATTCTAATGTCAAAATCGGATCGAACGCAGGCAGTCATAACGCCTGTTCTTGATGTTATGCAAACAATTCCGAGCTTTGTTTATCTTATCCCGATCCTGATGTTGCTGGGTATTGGTAAAGTGCCCGGTTTGATCGCTGTTTGTATTTACGCCATCCCGCCGGTGGTGCGTCTGACCAATTTAGGCATTCGCCTTGTGGATAAAGACGTACTCGAGGCCGCGGATGCATTTGGTGCATCTTCAAGACAAAAACTGTGGACGGTACAGATGCCGCTCGCGCTTCCCAATATTTTCGCGGGCGTTAATCAAACCATTATGATGGCGTTGGCCATGGTGGTTGTTGCAGCACTGATCGGTGTTAACGGGCTTGGTTCCGAAGTGTTGAAAGCGGTTAACAATCAATATCTAGCGCTTGGATTAATGAACGGACTAGCGATTGTTGCAATCGCCATCGTTTTCGACCGGGTATCTCAGAAGTTTGGCAAACGGCTACAAAAGCATTCGGAGGTGATCCATGGTTGATAATAGCATTGAAGTCCGCGGTCTTTACAAGATATTCGGCGCGCACGGTAAGAAGTATATCGAATCTGTCCAAAACGGCATGTCCAAGGATGAACTGAACGCCAAGCACGGACATGTTCTGGGTTTGAAAGACATCAATATCCACATGCCTCAGGCGAAAATTCAGGTGATTATGGGCNTGTCAGGATCAGGTAAATCTACCCTGATCCGACACATCAACCGACTGATCGAACCCACCGTTGGCGAGGTGATTTATCAGGGCGAGGATGTTTGTAAAATGTCTGAATCCGACCTGCGCGAATTCCGTCGCCATAAAACTGCGATGGTATTTCAGAAGTTCGCGTTGCTGCCGCACCGTACCGTGATTAACAACACGCTGTTCGGTTTGGAATTGCAAGGCATCGGCAAGAAAGACGCCGAGGAACGTGCGCGCCACTGGCTGGGCCGTGTCGGGCTTGATGGCTACGAGGACCGTTACCCCAATGAGTTGTCCGGCGGTATGCAGCAGCGCGTTGGGCTTGCCCGTGCGTTGACGAATGATGCGGATATTCTGCTTATGGACGAGGCGTTCTCGGCGCTTGATCCTCTGATCCGCAATGATATGCAAGCCATCCTGTTGGAATTGCAAGAAGAGCTTCACAAGACCATCGTGTTCATCACCCACGATCTGGACGAGGCTTTGCGCCTTGGCGACCGCATCGCAATTTTGCGTGACGGTGCCGTGATTCAGCAGGGTACGGGGCAAGAGATTGTTCTGAAGCCGGCGGACGCCTATATCTCGGACTTCGTGAAAGAGGTGAACCGGGGGCGCGTGATCAGGGTCGATACGATCATGGATAAGAGCGCAAATGGTGCTGCATCTGTGACTATTCCAAGTGGGAGTAGGCTGGAAGACGCGGCCAAACTTCTGTCTGATTCCGGCGCTGATACTGCGAATGTCGTAAACGGTGAAGGTGCATCAATTGGGTCGGTGACAATGAAGTCGACGATTGAGGCCATGGTGACCCCTGCGACGCACTGAACATTCTATAACCCCTTGCGGCCAGACGCTACTTGTCTATCAATTAGGTGTCTGCGCCACACGGAGTGCCTGAATGTCTCGCGATAAACGATACGATATCTTGTTTGAGCCTGTCCAAATCGGACCGATCACAACGAAAAACCGATTTTATCAAGTGCCGCATTGCAATGGAATGGGGCACCGGTTTCCCAAAGCGATGGCGGCCATGCGCGGCGTGAAAGCGGCTGGTGGTTGGGGCGTTGTTTGCACAGAAGAATGTGAAATCCACCCCTCCAGTGATCTGTCACCTGCGGTCGAGATGCGGCTGTGGGACGACAGCGATCTTCCGACGCACCGNTTNATGACCGATGCTGTGCATGAGAACGGCGGNTTGGCGGGCATTCAGCTTGTNCANAACGGCGCAAATGTANCCAATCATTTTTCGCGCATACCCCCGATGGCGCCCAGCGATATGGCAACAACCTATGTGCATCCGCTTCAGGCGCGTGGAATGGACAAACAAGACATTCGCGATCTGCGCCGTTGGCACAGAGATGCAGCCTTGCGGGCCAAAAACGCAGGTTATGATATCGTTTACGTTTATGCCGGGCATAATATGACGCTGCTAATGCATTATATGTTGTCGCGATATAACCACCGCACGGATGAATATGGTGGCAGTCTGGAAAACCGCGTTCGACTGGTGCGCGAAATCCTTGAAGATACCAAGGACGCCGTGGGTGATACCTGCGCCGTCGCGTTCCGTTTCGCTGTTGACGAGATGATGGGTGCGAATGGTATGCGCTGGAATGTGGAGGGCAAAGAAATCGTCGAGATGCTCTCGGATTTACCGGATTTATGGGATGTTAACGTTTCGGGATGGGTTAACGACTCCCTACCGTCGCGGTTCGGGGCTGAGGGATTTCAAGAAGAATACGTCAAGTTTGTGAAGCAAACGACTAGCAAACCTGTTGTGGGGGTCGGTCGGTTTACTTCGCCGGATGCAATGGTTTCTCAGATCAAGCGCGGCGTTCNGGATCTGATCGGGGCTGCGCGACCGTCAATTGCAGACCCCTATTTACCAAACAAGATTAACGAGGGCCGACAGGACGAAATTCGGGAATGTATAGGCTGCAACATGTGTGTTTCGGGTGATATTATTGGGACACCGCTGCGGTGTACGCAAAATCCAACAATTGCAGAGGAATACCGAAAGGGTTGGCATCCCGAGATTATATCCCCAAAGAAAACCGACGCTTCTGTGCTTGTTCTTGGTGGTGGCCCTGCAGGTTTAGAGGCGACGCTGGCGCTGTCGAAACGCGGATATGATGTGACTTTGGCCGAAGCCTCGGATGCGTTGGGTGGGCGCGTGTTGCTGGAATCCCGCATGCCGGGTCTTGGAGAGTGGGGACGAGTGGCGGATCACCGGACCTATATGATTTTGCAGAAGCCGAACGTCGATACATACCTTAACAGCGAATTATCGGCGGAGCAGGTGCTTGAATTCGGATTTGAACATGTGCTTTTGGCAACGGGGGCTGCATGGCGGAGTGACGGGGTTGGGCGCTCGATTATCCATCCGTTGCAGGCTACTGCTGCTACAAAATTGATCAGTGTTGATCATGTTTTGAAGGGTGGAACAGTGAACGGCCGTGTCGCTATTTTTGATGATGAACATTACTACATGGGTAGCGTGATTGCAGAGAAGTTACGTGATTTAGGCCGTGAAGTCACGTTCGTCACCCCGTCAACCATGGTGGCAGAATGGTCGAAAAACACAATGGAGCAGCACCGTATTCAACAGCGCTTGTTGGAAAAGGGCATAGAAGTAATTTGTACGCACACCATAAGTAGTATCGGTGATGGCGAGGTCACACTAACCTGTGCTTATACTGGAAATAAACGACGCATCGCAGCGGATACGGTTATTCCCGTTACCACGCGCATCCCGGATCGTAGGGTTTACGATGCCTTAATGGCGCAGACTGATGCTTTCGCTGACAATGGGATCAAATCCGTAACACGGATCGCAGATTGCCTTGCCCCCGGTACTATCGCAATGGCGATTTATGCCGGCCATCAATATGCGCGAGAACTGGAATGCGAGGTTTCAGAAATACCGTTCAAACGCGAGAANTATCAGCCTTAAGCTACTTGGCCCGCAGCCCACCCACTGGACCAAGCCCACTGGAAATTGTATCCACCGAGCCAGCCAGTGACGTCTACTGCCTCGCCAATAAAGTAAAGCCCGCGATGACCTTTTGCCTCCATGGTTTTTGAAGACAAGCCGGTTGTGTCAACGCCTCCAAGGGTGACTTCGGCTTTGGCGAAACCTTCGGTTCCGTTGGGGGTAAATATCCAATTGGATAATCGATTTTCTATATCTGTAAGAATATTATCTGATTGGTTGGCTAATTCGCCAACTAAATTTACACGCTCTGCGAGTGCTTGCGTTAGGCGATCTGGTAAATGTTGCCCCAAAACGGCACGAAAATGAGATTTCGGGCGGGTGCGTTTAGCTTCGATTAGCCAACCTGAGGGTAGGTCCGGCAAAAAATCGATCCCGATACTTTGGCCATGTTTCCAGTAGGACGAAATCTGCAAAATTGCTGGGCCGGACAAGCCTTTGTGCGTGAATAACGCCGCCTCGTGAAATTCCACTTTGCCGCACCGCACGATCACGTCCGTAGATACGCCGGACAAAGCGCGAAAAAGTTGCTCATTGTGGCTAAGTGTGAAAGGAACCAGTGCGGGTGCAGGGTCTACGATTTTCAACCCGAATTGGCGTGCAACATCGTATGCGAACGAAGTGGCCCCCATCTTTGGAATAGACGGTCCGCCTGTTGCGATCACCACCGAAGGGGCGCTAGCGGTTTGTCCCTTAAATTCCACCAGATATGCATCCTCCACGTGGCGGATGGCATCGACTTTATGTCCCAGCACGATCTCGACTTGGCCATCCGCGCATTCGGTCAGCAACATCGCCAGTATTTGCCTGGCAGAGCCGTCGCAGAATAACTGGCCCAGCGTTTTCTCGTGCCACGCAATGTTGTGGTGCTCGACCAATTCAATGAAATCGCTAGGGGTGTAGCGGCTGAGGGCAGACTTGGCGAAATGTTTATTATGCGAAATATAACATTCGGAGCGAGTGTCGGTGTTCGTGAAATTGCACCGTCCGCCACCCGAAATAAGGATCTTTTTCCCTGCCTTACTGGCGTGATCCAGCAACAATACCCGCTGGCCGCGCTGTCCGGCGGTTAGGGCACACATTAGGCCAGCAGCGCCTGCGCCAAGGATGATTGTGTCGTATGTGTTGGTCATGTCAGTGGCTCAGGTCACGGCGGATTTGGTTTTGAACGCGTCTGTATCCCAACGATCGTTCGTCATGATGTTTTCCAGTATATCGACCGCTGCTAACACGTCCGGCTCGTCAATATAGAGGGGTGCAAACCCGAAACGGATTGTATCCGGTGCGCGAAAATCCCCGATGACGCCCTCAGAGATCAACGCCTGCATGACCGCATAGCCATTGGCAAACCGAAACGAAACCTGCGAGCCACGCGCAGCCCCGTTGCGGGTGGTGTCAAGCGCTAATTGCGGGCATCTCGCCTCGACNTCCTTGATAAATAGATCACAAAGTTCAACAGATTTGGCACGGACATCCTGAATATCGGCCATATCCCAAATATCGAGCGCCGCCTCCAGAACCGCAAGTGCAATTACAGGCGGGGTGCCAACGCGCATNCGCTCGATCCCGTCGCCNGCTTTGTACTCGGCGTCAAATTCAAAGGGCGCTTTGTGGCCAAGCCAACCGGACAGGGCCGGTTGCACCTTATCCGTCAGTCGCGGGGCAACGTAAATGAAAGCTGGTGCGCCTGGACCGCCGTTAAGGTATTTATACGTGCAACCAACCGCAAAATCCGCGTTGCATCCTGCTAAATCCACCGGTAATGCACCTGCCGAATGGGCCAAATCCCAAACCGCAATGACACCTGCCGCATGTGCTTTTTGCGTTAACAGCTTCATGTCGTGCTTTCGACCTGTGCGGTAATCTACCTCTGTTAACAGCAATACGGCCACCGTATCGTCAATCGCCGCTTCGACATCTTCGGGATTAACAATTCGCAATTCATGCCCGTCATTTAACAAGCGGATCAGCCCGTTCGTCATATACAAATCCGTCGGGAAATTTCCATTGTCGGACAGTATAATCTTTCGGTTCGGGTTCAATTCCAACGCGGATGCGACGGCTTGATATACCTTGATTGATAAGGTGTCCCCCATGACGACACTATTCTTTTCGGCCCCGATTAAGCCTGCAATACGATTGCCGACAGACGTCGGTTGCTGCATCCATCCAGCTTTATTCCAACCGCNAATCAACATCTCGCCCCACTCGTCTTTCAACATATTTGCAACCCGAACCGGCGCATCTTTGGGAAGGGGCCCTAAAGAGTTTCCGTCAAGATAGATCGTGCCAGTCGGTATATTGAACATGGCTTTGGTCTTCGTAAAGTCAGTCATCGAGTTAAGCACTTTCTGGAGAGCAGCAGATTTTCAGAGACTTTAAACATGCGGCCAACCGCATGCCAGCTAAATGCTTCGCTTGAACGACGCACTACTTTCGAATGCACGGAATTTCAAACCAACGTGCGCGCGCAATTGCAACGTTTATTGGGTGATTTGGTCACGAATTTAGCCAAATTAAACTGCTTGATATGTATCGATTTTTTTACTAGCCTTTGCGAATATTAACATATTATTCAGATGTTTGTGGGTTTCGAGGTATTGTTGCGAGTAGGGAAATTAGTGTTTTTCACAATAATTATTGGGTTATTTTCAATTAGACCAGCGTTGAGCGAATCAAATCGATTCGGCGATTGGGCCTTGTCTTGTCCCGATTCGGAATCAACCTGCGTTTTGGCGCAAACCGTAGCCTCCACCGATCGAAACTGGTTGGCAACGCTTCGGATAGCTTTATCCAACTCCAAGACTGGCGCACCCGCAATTATCCAGTTTTTGGTACCGCCGAATGTACATCTCGCATCCGGCCTATTTTCAACAGTCGCACCAGATGCGCCTTTGGAGGCGACGTTCCTTCGGTGCAGTGTCAAAGCGTGCGAAGCGGTCATGGCAATGGACGTCGCAACATTGCGCGCTTGGAAGCGTGGTCGGACCGCCGAGGTTCGATATCGCCCTGCCGCAGATATGCCGCCGGTGGTGTTTGATGTCTCGTTGATGGGATTAACGGCAGGGCTTATCGCCGCTGAGGGCGCTAATTAATGTTTCGTAGTATCGTTTTCGTAATTGCACTTATCGCAACGACGCCAATCTTGGCGCAAAGCTTTGAGATTTCTGGCGTGCAGTTTACCGAGTCCGCTTATCTGCAAGAGGAAAAGTTGCAGGAAATAGCGCAAGGCGTCGTCAACCGCCCGATTATTTTTGCCGATCTTCAAGAGATGGTCGCTGAAGTTCAGGAGTTGTACTCCGTTAGTGGAATTCTGACGGCGCGAGCAATTCTGCCGCCGCAAGAAATTACTGATGGTGTGCTGCGTGTTGAACTGGTCGAAGCAACCATTAGTGAAATTCGGATCGCGGGGTTTGAGCGGACCAAGCCGGAATTCGTGACCCGATCCATTTCGCTGGAAGCTGGCGGGATGCCGGATTTCGAAGCGCTGGAACGTGATTTACGCGTTTATGAAATCTCGCATGACCTCGTGCCACTTTTGTCGTTTGCGCCGGGCGACACGCCGGGTACAACTGTCGCAATCATATCGGCTGAGGAACCAGATCGGTTTGACTGGACGGTTTCGGTTGATAATTTCGGGACTGAAGCCACGGGGGAATATCGCGGCTCGTTATTTGGGCGTTGGTCCAGTGTAACCGGTTGGCGTGATGTGCTTTCCATGCAGTTGCAAGGGTCGGAAGGCTCGTATTCTGGCTCGCTTGGTTATTCCCGCCCTGTAGGACCGGAGGGTGGCCGTGTTATTGCGACCGTCAGCTATACAGACTCCAGCATAATCGAAGGGGTTTTCGAGCCGGTTAATATTTTGTCAAACTCGGTTACCGGAAGTCTGTCCTATCGCCGCCCATTGCGCGTGCGGCCGTATTCCCACGTTATTCTTGAGGGTGGTTTGGCGGGTGAATCGAGCACCTCGACTATCGAGGGCGAAGATTTCTCGGACGTAACGCTTGGCGAAGTGGTTCTTCAGGCCTCCTATGTCCGTCGTTTTGATACGGCTTTGCTTTCAGCGACCTTGGGAATCAAGGCGGGCAGTACGGATGCGCAAGGTACCTCAGAGACCGAAGGGGAATTTTATCTTGGTTATATGGCGGTGGATTACACCCGCAGTATTTCAGATAAGGCACTACTGGATGTTTCCCTAACTGGGCAATATTCGCAGGGGTCTAACTTGCCCGTTGCACGCCTGTTCAGCGTTGGCGGGGCGACCAGTGTTCGTGGGTATCCAAACAACATTCGCGGTGGTGACAGTGGTTTGGCGCTTAAAGCACAAATCTCGCCACTGCGGAATTTCGAGCCAGAATCCATGCCGGATTTCAGCTTCAGCCCGTTTGCGTTCTTTGATGCCGCCATTGTTGTGCCGTATCGGATCGACGGTTCAATCAATCCGGAACAGGATTATTTGGCTTCGATTGGCACAGGTGTTCGTGTGGATTGGAAAGGGCAGGCAAGTGGCTTGTTGATGGTGGCTTTGCCCCAAATCGACACGCTCGGGTTCGACGCCAAGGATGTAACGCAGGTGTATTTCGGGTTGGATTACAGATTTTAACATATGGCCTCGCAGAGGTTTAACCAAATAACGACGGCGAGAATGTCGCTAATAATCAGGAAGATGGGACGTAAGAATGAACTACCTAAAACAGATCGCAGCAATAACGGCGGCTGTCGTGATTTCGGGTACTGCCCTGGCGCAGGATACCACAGACAGTTCTGCCGAGGGTACTGAAGCTGCAATCAGCGATGTGGCAAACAACACCGCATTTGGCGACTGGATTGTAACATGCGAAGCGATTTCGGTTCGTCAAAATGCATGTCGTCTGGTGCAAGAACTAAGCCTGCGCGAAACCAACGAATTGGTCGCACGTTTCATCGCCCTCCCTGCCACTGATGGCGCCGTGCTGTTGGCGCAAGTCCCGATTGGCGTCTATCTTCCAGGCGGTGCAGTTTACCGTTTTGCCGGGCGCGATGATATCGAGCAACGCGAGATGATCTGGCAGCGGTGTTTTGGCGAACTTTGTGAAGCCGCCATTGGGCTTGATGCTGATGAACTGGCCATATTTGCAGAGTCCGAAACGATGTTGTTCGGATTTCGGGCTGATGCAGACGTAGAGCCTGTGATCCTGAGTGTCGACATTAGCTTCTTCACGCAAGCGATGGAAATGATTGCTCTAGAACAATAATAATAGTCACTGGCGCAGTATGTTCTGCGCCAGTGTATGTGACGTAAGTACCTTGAATTGATGAGTAGGCGTAAAGATGAATAGTCAGAACCGCATTGCCAACAAGCGCAAACAGATTAGACGGAAACCGAAAAGCCTGAGTAACCGGATAATTAGTACCGTCTTGATGGTTTCGACCGCGTCTCTTCAGGTGCTGCCTGCTTATGCGGGTTCGATTACGATTACGGGTGATACGGTCACAAGTGTTAGCATTTCAGGTAATGTCACAAATATCACGACGACGACGATCAAGAACAATACTGCATTCAACTCGTTTTCCAGTTTCACGATTGATGCAATTGAAACGGTTAATTTGTATCAACCGGACACCACGGATGCGCTTGTAAACGTTATAACTGGCGGCAGGATGGATGTCAGCGGTACATTGAACGCTCTTAAAAACGGCACTATCGGCGGCAACGTGTATTTCGTTAACGCTGATGGATTTATTGTTAACGCGGGCGGTGTGATTAACGCTGGCCAGCTAACGCTATCAACCGGTACGAGCGCGTTTCAGAACAATCTGATATCGGAAGCTACTACGAATTTTTATGCAGCTTTAGACAAGCCAACGACGTTACTTTTCGCAGGGCAAGAACCACTGGAATCTACCGCTGCCATCGAAATTTACGGTGCGATAAATGCCGAACGTCTTGAGATGCGGGCCGGGGGCAGGATGCTGCTTCGCGGTCAGATCGCTGTTGCGGATGACGGGACAACTGGAACCATATCGCCAGCGGTGAATGTGGACGGTATTCCAACGGCGGGCGGCGCTTCGGTTGAGGGCGGGGTGATCCGCCTGTTCGCTGGCGGCAATCTGGATATTGAAGGTGGGCTTTCGGCCAAACGAGGTGATGAAAACGGCGGCTTGATCGAAGGTGTTTCTGATGGGATCCTGACAATCGCCAGCACAGCGGATATTGATGTTTCGGGTACGCAACAAGGGCTTGTTAATGGCGATGCGGGCGCGATTGTGCTGTTCACCAAAGGCTCCGCGATTATGGAAAGCGGATTGAAAATTGATGCGAGCGCTGTTGCCGGTGATGGAGGTTTCTTCTCGCTCCGTTCGGATACGACCGCGAATGTCGGCGGTACAGTTAACGCAGGATCTGCATCTGGGACTGCGGGTGAAGTGTTGGTTCTGGCTGATGATATAGTTGTAGATCATGCACTTGCAACGAACGGTGGTGATCTGGCGCTCGTGGGTGAAGATACGGTTACGCTTAAAACGAACATCGCAATAAGCACACGTGTTGTGGCCGTTGGCGATGATCTGTTTGTTGATAACACTATTGGAACGGCCGGCGATCTGTTCATGGTGGCACCGGTCATCACGATTGAATCCGGCGCAAGTTTGCTGGCTGACGGCACCGGCGCCGCCAAGGGCGGGATCATTGCGCTTTTGGCGCGGGATCGCACCGACCGTATCGTGTGGGCGATTGATACACCAAACTCGGAAGCAAAGATCGAGATTACCAATGCCACCGTTGAGGGTGGATCGGTTCTGATGACCGCATTCGCGATTAGTGGCAATAAACTGGGCGATTCTGACGCGACCATTGAAGAAACGCAGATTAATGAGGCCGACGCACAAGCAGAGACGAACAAACAGGTGTTGGAAGATTTCCTCGATAACGCCGTATCGATGATCGAAGATGTTCTAACGCGCGGTCTTACTACGGTTAACGGGTTGTTCCCTGTGCAAGTGCAAGTGATGGAGGCGGATGCCTCGATCCTTATTTCCGGGTCGAACATTACAGCCAACGGCAATTGGAAGCGCGCCGGAGTTATCGCATCCACTGCCAATGCAGAGACCGAGTTTGCGGACAACGGACAACTCTTTTCAGGTGGACTGCTGGAAGAAACATATTCGTTCTTCGGGGATGGGGCGTATGGCTTGAACACGTTATTGCCAAAAGCCTTCGATAGCGCCGCGCAAAGCCTCTACATCCAGTCACACGCACAAACCGAAGTTGCGATTGCGCCGAAGTCCTATGGGTTGGGTGTAGCAGTTTCTGTTATGAACATGGATTCGCGGGTGCAAATAACA
>JAESQH010000136.1 GCA_016765235.1 Paracoccaceae bacterium | reverse complement strand
ATTTGGTGCAGGTTTGGGCAGCGCGTTCCGGCGGCGCCGTGGTTGATGCCGTAGATCTAGCGCAACAGGATATCGCGGCGTTGGCTGAAACAGGCGGTGTGGCCGTTGAAGATGTCGACCGCTTTGCGATGTTGCCGGAGGCGCGGCGGGACCAGTCAGAGGAAGCGTTGTTTCATCTGCACAACCGCGTGTTAGGCGCAAATGGAACGTTGTTGGTGACGGGCGAAGGGGCGCCCTCGCGTTGGGATATCAAGCTACCGGATTTGGCTTCGCGCCTGCGGGCAACCGAAGTGGCAACGCTGGACGCCCCAGATGACACTTTGCTGTCTGCGGTGCTGGTAAAACTTTTTGCGGACCGCCAACTGATAGTATCGCCAGACCTTATCCAGTTTCTACTCAGCCGGATCGACCGATCCTTTGCATCTGCCAAGGCAACGGTGGAGGCGTTGGACCGCGCCGGTCTTTCGCGCAAACGGGCGATCACGCCGCGTTTGGCGGGCGAGGTATTGCGCGCGCTGGGCGCGGCATGAGGGTCGCGCTATCCGCCGTCAGCGGGTGATCGTTGAACCGCTGGCTTTACAAGAACGGCAAATATCGCGCGAACAACAATCAAAAACGGCCCACATCGCTGCGAGCCGTTTTCTTATTTCCCCTGGACTTGAGCCAAAATTTGCTAGGCCATGTTATCACCGTGGTACGTCTTCACACCCATAGGGAGGAGCGACCATCTGACATGACAACGAGGCACGTTAAAGCAGAAAAACCGAGTCGTTGCAATCAATTTAATGCCAAACGGTCGCAGGTGCCATTGCAAGGCTGGCGGGGTTGTCATAAACCCGATTGAAACAAACCAACTGGAGGCCGCAAATGCGCCTGACCCGCTACTTTTTGCCGATCATGAAAGAAACCCCTGCGGAGGCGTCAATTGCCAGTCATCGCCTGATGTTGCGGGCGGGAATGATCCGCCAATCCAGCGCGGGGATATATTCGTGGTTGCCGATGGGCTTCAAGGTTTTGCAACGGCTGGAGCAGATCGTGCATGAGGAACAACAGCGTGCGGGTCATATCCCAATGCTGATGCCGACGATCCAGTCGGCAGACTTGTGGCGTGAAAGCGGGCGCTACGATGATTACGGCAAAGAGATGTTGCGGATCACGGACCGCCATGGCCGCGATATGCTTTACGGGCCAACTAACGAGGAGTTGATCACCGATATTTTCCGCAATTCGGTAAATTCGTACAAGGAGCTGCCAAAGACGCTTTACCACATCCAGTGGAAATTCCGCGACGAGGTTCGCCCCCGTTTCGGCGTGATGCGTGGTCGTGAATTTTACATGAAAGACGGCTATAGTTTTGACGTGGACGAGGCAGGCGCGCTGCATTCGTACAACCGTCATTTGGTCACCTATCTGCGCACCTATGAGCGCATGGGCCTGAAGGCGATCCCGATGAAGGCGGATACGGGGCCGATTGGTGGCGATCACAGCCATGAATTCCTTGTGCTGGCGGAAACCGGCGAGAGTGAAGTGTTTTATGACAGCAAGGTTCTGGACATGTCGCTGGGCGATCGCTCCGTCGATTTTGACGATGTGGCGCAGTGCCAAGGCATCTTTGATGAGTTCACAACACCTTATGCGCGCACAGATGAAACGCACGACGAGGCTAAATTTAACGAAGTTCCCGAAGATCGGCGGATGTCCGCGCGGGGCATCGAAGTTGGACAGATCTTCTATTTTGGCACTAAATACTCGGAATCCATGGGTGCGAATGTTGTGATGCCGGATGGGTCTCGCAAGCCTGTTGAGATGGGCTCGCACGGGATTGGCGTTTCGCGCCTGATCGGGGCATTGATTGAAGCAAACCACGATGACAAAGGGATTATATGGCCTGAAAGCGTGGCACCGTTCCGCGTTGGCCTAATTAATTTACGCCAAGGTGACGACGCGGCAGATGCGGCTTGCGAAAGCCTTTATGCCGGATTGGTTATGGCAGGTCTTGACCCGCTTTATGATGATCGGGATGAACGTGCAGGCGCTAAATTCGCCTCCATGGACCTGATCGGATGCCCTTGGCGCATTACCGTTGGCCCTCGTGGGTTGAAAAATGGCGTGGTGGAGCTAACATCACGTCGTACAGGTGAAACGATCGAAGTGTCGCCAGAAGCGGCGCTTGATCGGTGCATCGAGATTTACGCTAATATATAAAAGCGAGGAAAGCATGACAAATGTTCCGGGTATTTTAGGCGCAGTGGTTTTCGGGATTGGCATGTCCCAATTCCCCGCGTTTACAGAGGAATACCAGCAACGCCTCGGTGGGACGGTGGATGAATTGCGGATAATAACCGAAGAATTCGACCGCACCGCTGCTAATCAAAATATGACAAGAAATCAGGCGCTTATGGCTAATACAGGCGCACAGTTTCTTGGTATTCGGGTTGACGACTTACCAAATACGTTCGTTCGCTATGAACAGCTAAGCGAGGATCAGCAAGTTTTGGCAAACGCCGATACCATAAAGCGCTTTACCAGCTTTTTACGTATGACCGACAACCAGCTGGTTAATGCCACATGGAACGCACATAAATTTGCGGTTCCGACCAACACTGACGGGTTTGTTTTCGCTTTGATCGGGGTAATGGGCGGATTTTTCGGGGCTACCCAAATTGCCGGGCTGATATCCAGGCGGCGAAAGAAAGCCGCGTGAGCAATAAAACACCCCGTCCCTTTGCTGGTTTCGAGTGGGCGATAGCGTGGCGATATTTACGCGCACGTCGTACCGAGGGTGGCGTGTCTGTGATGACATGGATTTCCCTGATCGGGATTGCTTTGGCGGTGTTTGCACTGATCGCAACAATGGCAGTGCGGTCCGGCTTTCGGGCGGATTTCACGGCGACCATTCTGGGCGCAAACGCCCATGTAACGATATTCGAGACGAATTACACCGATGAAGGCATGCATCGTGGCATCATCGCATATCCTGAAATGGTGGCCAACGTAGCGGTTGTTGACGGGGTCACGCGGGTCGCGCCAATTATTCGCGGGCAGGTGATGGCATCGTCCACTTCGCGCAACACAGGTGTGGAGGTTTACGGCGAAACGCTGGCGGATTTACGGACTTTGCCGCTGGTGGCGAACCCTGAAATGTCGTCTGGGTCCTTGGATGATTTTGGCGAGGGCGGGATTGCGGTTGGCTCCGGTGTTGCGCGCACACTTGGCCTTCGGGTCGGGGATTTTGTGACGTTGATTTCGCCAGACGGAGTGAAGACGCCGTTTGGAACTTCGCCGCGCATTAATGACTATAAAATCGCGTATATTTTTCAAGTTGGCCGGTCGGATATTGACCGCACGCGGATATATATGCCGTTTGCGGAAGCGCAGAGTTTCTTTAACCGTGAAGGCTCGGCCGACGAGTTGGAGGTCGCGGTGGCGGACCCAGAGGCGGTCGATGATATGCGTATGGCGTTGATCGAGGCGGCGGGGCAACGCGTGGTAATCTGGACGTGGCGCGATGCGTCTGGCGCGTTTTTGCGGGCATTGGAGGTGGAAGACAATGTCATGTTCATCCTGATGTCGATCTTGGTGCTGATCGCCGCGATGAACATTATTTCCGGCCTGATTATGCTGGTGAAAAACAAGACGCGCGATATCGGCATTTTGCGCACGATGGGGCTGACGCAAGGCTCGATCATGCGGATATTCTTTATCAGCGGGGCAAGCATCGGGCTGGTCGGTACTGCGCTGGGCGTCATTCTGGGGGTTCTGTTCGCAATCTATATTGATACGGTGTTCGGGTTCGTAGACGGTATTATGGGTGGCGGCGTTTGGGACCCCAACGTGCGGTATCTGTCGCGTCTTCCGGCGAAACTGGAGCTGCGCGACGTGTTAAGCGCGGTTACCCTTTCGTTAACCCTCTCGTTCGTCATCACCATTTTTCCAGCGCGCCGCGCGGCCAAGATGGACCCAGTGGAGGCGTTAAGGAATGAGTAATATCTCGCTGAAACTGACCGACATCCACCGAACCTTTAACAAAGGTAAACCGAACGAGGTCAAGGTGCTTGAAGGGGTCTCTTTATCCCTGAGCGCGGGCGAGGTTGTGGCGCTGGTGGCCCCCTCTGGCGCAGGTAAATCGACGTTGCTGCACATCGCGGGGCTGTTGGATAAGGTTGACAGCGGCACGGTGGAGGTTGGCGGAAATGTGGCCTCGGGTCGCTCGGACCGGATGCAAACGCGGGTGCGGCGCGATAACATCGGGTTTATATATCAATTTCACCACTTACTGCCGGAATTTTCGGCGGTAGAGAATATCATCCTGCCACAACGCGCGGCGGGCGTGTCAAAGGTTGAAGCGCAGATGAGGGCGGAGGATTTGTTGGCCAAAGTCGGGCTGTCCCATCGCCTGACGCACCGCCCCGGTGAGCTTTCGGGTGGCGAGCAGCAGCGGGTCGCGTTTTGTCGGGCGTTGGCGAACGGCCCAAGCGTTTTGCTGGCGGACGAGCCGACAGGAAACCTTGATCCTGAAACATCGGACCGCGTTTTTGAAACCTTGCTGGAACTGGTACGGGAAACCCGATTGTCGGCATTAATTGCTACACATAATCTTGATTTGGCCGCCGGTATGGATCGGGTGTTAACTTTATCGCAAGGACGGTTAGAGTAAGCCTAATAGAATCACTAATTAATTACCCGATTTATAAGAATTCTCAGAAGAACCTTTGAGAATATTAAGCTGCGTTAAAGATGGTTAATAAAACCACTACATAACCTGAGGGAATATACACATGACCACCGAACCAAGTTTTCGCGAATCCGTAGATATTATGTTCAACAAGGCTGTGAAGCTGATGGACCTTTCACCAGGGTTGGAGCAGAAAATACGCGTTTGCAACTCCACCTATACCGTTCGTTTCGGCGTGCGATTGCGTGGGGAAATTCATACGTTTACCGGGTATCGCTCCGTTCATTCCGAACATATGGAACCCGTGAAGGGCGGCATCCGTTTCTCCATGGGTGTAAAGCAGGACGAGGTCGAGGCGCTGGCGGCCCTGATGACCTATAAATGCGCGCTGGTGCAAGCGCCGTTTGGCGGATCGAAAGGCGGTTTGCGGATTGACCCACGCGAGTGGGATGCCCACGAGATGGAACAAATCACGCGGCGCTTTGCCTATGAGCTGATCAAGCGCGACCTGATCAACCCTTCGCAAAACGTACCGGCCCCTGACATGGGCACAGGCGAGCGCGAGATGGCGTGGATTGTCGATCAATACCGCCGCATGAACACGACTGACATTAACGCCGCGGCCTGTGTGACGGGTAAACCGATTAATTCCGGCGGCATTCAGGGCCGTGTAGAAGCAACTGGGCGCGGCGTGCAATATGCGTTGAGGGAGTTCTTCCGCTATGACGAAGATAAAGCCAAGGCGAACCTGACGGGCAAGCTGAAAGACAAGAATGTGATCGTACAGGGCTTGGGCAACGTGGGTTATCATGCGGCGAAGTTCGTGTCCGAGGAAGACGGCGCGATTGTTATCGCGGTCATTGAACGCGATGGTGCGGTGGTGAATCCCGATGGCTTGAACATCGAATTGCTTAAAGAACACATCATGATGACCGGCGGTGTGAAAGATTTTCTGAACGCCGAATATATCGAAGACGGCGCCTCGATTCTGGAAATGGATTGCGACATTCTTATTCCGGCAGCACTTGAGGGGGTTATCAACCTGACCAACGCGGACCGGATCAAGGCGAACCTGATTATTGAGGCGGCGAACGGGCCGATTACGTCCGGTGCAGACGAGATTTTGTTGAAAAACGGCATCGTGATTATTCCCGATATGTATGCCAACGCCGGTGGTGTGACGGTTTCCTATTTTGAATGGGTCAAAAACCTTAGCCACATCCGGTTTGGTCGAATGCAGCGCCGCCAAGAAGAGTCGCGCCACCAATTGTTGCTGGATGAATTGCAACGTCTTGGTGACGATCCATCCATCTCGTGGAAACTGTCGGATGACTTTAAGACAAAATATCTGAGGGGCGCGGACGAATTGGAATTGGTGCGNTCAGGCTTGGACGATTCCATGCGCGCGGCCTATCAGTCCATGCGCGAAGTTTGGCACGGGCGTGACGATGTGGAGGATTTGCGAACCGCAGCGTTCCTCGTTTCAATCGGGCGCGTGGCAGAGAGTTATCGATCCAAGGGATTGTAGTGTAAACAATCTGTCCCGAATTTTGGGCATAATAATCGGGCGGAGCGGCATTACCTTTTGGGAAACCAGTATTGAAAGGTCATAAAAATGTCGTTCCGCCCTGTTAAATCCGAAACCCTAGCGCAACCCACAATCGAGGGTGCTGGCGTTCATCTGTACCGTGCTTTCGGGTTTCATGACCCAAGCATGCTGGATCCGTTCCTGTTGTTCGATGATTTCCGCAATGATGACCCCGCCAAATCCGTGAAAGGTTTTCCGTGGCATCCCCATCGCGGGATCGAGACGATTACATATGTTTTGCAAGGGAACATCACGCACGAAGACAGCCTAGGGTCAGGACCTATTAATATCTTGCCTATCAGACAAAGTTCTGAATCAATGCCCTCCAAAGCATCAGGAGGGCACTATGTCAGATCAATTTTGGCTCAGCGAAGAACAGATAGCGCGGATCAAACCGTATTTTCCTTTGTCGCACGGGGTGCCTCGGGTGGATGACCGCAAAGTGATCAGCGGCATTATTCACGTCATTCGCAATGGGTTGCGCTGGCGGGACGCACCGGCGGTCTATGGGCCACATAAGACCTTATATAACAGGTTTATACGGTGGTCGAAGATGGGGGTATTCGACAAGATTTTCACGGCTTTGGTAGCCGAAAACGGCCCGCCGGACCGCCTTATGATTGATGCTACCCACCTCAAAGCACACCGCACGGCTTGCAGCCTGCTAAAAGGGGGGGTATTCCCCGCGCTATTGGCCGCACCAAGGGTGGACTGAATAGCAAATTACACGCGGTTTGCGATGGTGAAGGCCGCCCCGTGCGGCTTTTACTGACCGAAGGTCAGCAATCCGACCACAAAGGTGCGGCGACATTGCTGCCGGATTTACCTGCAGCAACCGAGATGCTTGGTGATAAAGGCTACGACAGTGACGCCTATCGTGCGGCCTTGATCGAGCGCGGTATAACCCCGTGCATCCCACCCAGAGCCAAACGCAAACACCCCGCAACATACTGTAAAACCTTATATAAACAGCGACACAAAGTGGAGAACATGTTCGCTAAACTCAAGGACTGGAGGCGCATCGCTATGCGGTTCGACCGCTGCGCACATGCTTTCCTATCAGCAATTCAGATTGCCGCAATCGTCATCTTCTGGATTTAACGAGTCCTGACCCTA
>JAESQH010000028.1 GCA_016765235.1 Paracoccaceae bacterium | reverse complement strand
GTGCTTCGCGTTTGAAGAAGCCACCCGGGATTTTACCGGCGGCATAATATTTTTCTTGGTANTGCACTGTCAGNGGGAAGAAATCGAAGCCAACCTTCGGTTTCTTTTCGAACACTACAGCACACAGAACGCTGGTTTCACCCAAAGTGGCGATAACACATGCGTCTGCTTGACGGGCAATTTTACCTGTCTCAAGGGTCAGCGTCTCGCCGCCCCATTCGATTGATTGTTTGAATTCTTTAAACATTTTCTTTTCCTATCTGCGGTTCATCCCCCATNGACGAAACCCGCGATGTGGCCGATGCCACGTGCCCATATCATATAGGCGTAACGCAAAACGCGCCCGTGAAGGCGCGCTTTGGTATTCTTAGCGGCGAATGCCGAGGCGCTCAATAAGCGACTTATAACGCGCTTCGTCTTTGGAACGTGTGTAGTCCAACAGTTTACGACGTGTCGCAACCATTGTTAGCAAACCGCGACGCGAGTGATTGTCCTTTTTGTGGGACTTGAAGTGCTCGGTCAAGGTCTTGATACGGCTGGTCAGGATCGCAACCTGAACTTCGGGGGAACCAGTGTCACCCTCTTTAACTGCGAATTCTTTGATCAGACGTTCTTTTTCTGCAGGCGTAATCGACATCGTATATTCCTTATATTCAAGGGTTTCATAAACCTTTAAGTTCCGGCGGATGCCAAGATGTCGTCCAGCAACGTCAAAACAAAAAGGGCCGCCAAAGGGAATCCTGTGGCGACATTCGCGCGTATAGAGGGTTTTTGGCGGTATGGGAAGGGGGCTATTTCTTCGAATTATCAATCGAAGCGACAATTAGGTTTATCGCCCATTGCTCAAGAACCATAGATTCTAAGGCATGCTCTCTTATCTTTTCTATGCACGCGTCTGACAGCGTTCCGCATGGCTCGGCTGGCATAGAGTCTTTCAGGTCTTCTCTGCTATAACGTATCAGCGTGGAAAAACTGATAAAGCTTTCCTTTTTTGGCATCTCAGGCCAATCACTTCGATCAATCGCGAAAGCGCCCTCGTATGGATCGGAGTTAATAAAAAGAAGATAGCCCGCGTTCAAATCAATAGCTATGTGATACTTCGGTTTTGACTGACTTCCAGCGACCTTGTTTGAATCAAATTTTAGAACATCACCAAGCTTAGCCATTACATACCAAGGGCTGTGAATTCTAAATCCTGAATTTTGTCTTCCTTATTGGCTGTCTCATCAAGGAAGTCTTCAAAAAACATCGGGTCAGCCTTTGTTTTTTGGTTATTCCAAGCGCGCGAATAAGCGAAGTGTTTATGAGTCAGTTCATATAGCTTACCAAACTCAAAATGCCCGTATTTCTCAACCGTATCATCAAGTATGATTAGGTCGCTTTTTGAGAAAAGCTCTCGTCTTATGTCTCGCTTCGGGTCTGAAATTAAGGAGTGTACACCAATCGTGTTAATCTCAAAAGGTAAGGCATCCTTATCCACACCGAGAACATTCTTTCCATTAATAATATCCAAAGCGATTGATGCCACCGGTCCGTATTCCATGGCAACGTATTTATCATACGAAATTGGTCGTCCAAAACGCCTAAAGTGCTCCCTATCCGCAAGATAGAGAAGTTTAACTGTTTTGTATTGACTAAGCTCTATACCCTTGTGGGCCAAATAAAGCATAGTCTCGACAATCTTTTCAGGCTTTGTGCGAAATTTTACACGGGCAGCCATGGCGCTCTCCTCTTTCATCAGTCACAATATAGTCCTTAACGAATCAAATTACGAGAGCCGATTCGTTTAGCTGTCAATGCACTGTATATGTCGATTATTGCAGACGGGTTAATATCCTTGCTACCCACATCATTATTACCACCAAACCTCTGGCTGGACCTTATACCCAATATACAGTGGATGTTTCGGATGCCCTGCTTTGGTAAGCCCTAGATGCTTGGGTGAAACGGGCAGCGAGCGCAGTAAGGCCTCGACCTCCGCTCCCCTATTCATATGTTCGCCGTTTGCGCCCCAAGCGGCGACCAAATCGTCAGCCCATTCAATACCTTGGCGGATAGTTTCGTCGTTTAATGGACCAACGGGGTCGGCGGTCGCGCGCATGACTTTGGGGTCCGTCGCACGGTAGGCGAAAATGTTGCAAACCCGAAACGCGCCGTATCCCAGTGTCCGTGCTCGCCGCTCGCAACGCTCCACCGTCGGGTCGTTCTGCACTTCGGTCGCGGTGGAGGGGTTGAGCATCAGGAACATCACACGCTTACCGCCCTCGTCCCAAACGCGGGTCAGGTCATAGCGATACTTCTCGCAATCCGAATAGTTCGCAACAGACGGTGCGTCACCTTTCAAATGCGAGCGTGTAATCACAGCACAAACACCCTTTTCGGATGCAGTTCACCACTTTTATAAACCCCGATTGCAACCGGAACCCCGTCCAGCGAGGCCCAGCATTCCTCGCCATATTCCACATCGGACGCTATCACCATGCCCGGATTGCCATTGCGAAGTTTGGCGGCACCCTCCGGTGTACAGGTCAGTTCATGCAAATCATGTAAACCAGCTTCAAGCGGCAGAAGAAATTCGTCAAGCTTGGGGTCCTTCGCCATCTCGTCGAGCGTTTCAAACGCGATGCCGTCAGACACTTCAAACGGCCCCGCCCAGACACGGCGCAACTGCACGACGTGACCAAAACAGCCCAACGCCTGGCCCAGATCGCGCGCAATTGAACGCACATACCCGCCCTTACCGCAGGTCATCTCAAGCACCGCGTGATCTGCATCCGGCATTTCGATCAGTTCAAGCGATTCAACGAGCAGAGGGCGGGCGGCTAAATCCATTTCTTCGCCATCGCGTGCGCGTTTATAGGCGCGCTCACCGTCGACCTTCACCGCCGAATACTGCGGTGGTACCTGCATGATGTTGCCTGAAAAGGCAGGCAGGGCAGCACGAATCTCATCGGCAGTTGGGCGATTATCGCTTTCGCTAATCACCTCTCCCTCACCATCATCGGTGTTGGTCGCCTGACCCAAGCGCACGGTAAATCGGTACGCCTTCATCGAATCCGTCACGTAAGGCACGGTCTTCGTGGCCTCGCCAAACGCAATCGCCAGCACGCCTGTTGCTTCGGGGTCAAGCGTGCCCGCATGCCCGGCTTTTTGCGCGTCAAACGCCCATTTCGCCTTGTTTACAACTGCGCTAGACGTAATGCCCAGCGGTTTGTCCACAATCAGCCATCCACTTATCGCGCGGCCCTTTTTACGTCTTGCCATGGTATTCCTACAGTTTCGGTGGGTGGCCGGTTGTTTCCCATGCCGTCTTAACCCGCTCATACAACGCTTGGTCGTCGCCATAAAGGTCAGAAATTATTTGGGATATTTCCGGGGTCAGGATTTCTTCGATTGTGTAGGGTTTTGACGAACTGTTCCGCTGCGGTAAAGCCTGCATCGTGCTTTCTAGCCCTTCGATACGTCCACCAGCAATTATCAACAACTGCTCGTCCAAATTCTCCAACACCAATGGCTTTAGCCCAAATCGAACGGCCTTTTTCGCCATTTCCACTTGTGGTGACCAATGCGAGTTGATGTTTTGCGGCGCTTCCATATCAAATTTACGACCTATGTATCCCAACAATGCCAGACAATTAGCCCTATGTTGCGCAACCGTAATGTTGGGTTCATGAACAAACCCACGATGTGCAACCAATCGCTTCGCAATCCATGGAAACGATTGCTCCCCTGTTCCGTGTATCTTGTCGAAATACAACGAAAAAAACCGCTCGACAGGATCTCGGATAACAAAAAAGCTGACTTCTTTAGCGACATTGTTTTTGGTCAATTCACTGTGTGAAGACGCCCCCTCCGTGTGGATTTTCAGCGGGTCGTGATATTCTTTGTCGTGTTCCAAAAGATACAGCAGGTTCCGCAGATACGTCCGGCCAATTTTGGAAATCGCGATACAGTTGATTGGATGTCCAACTGCCGTAAAACATCTAATCGTTTCGCCCTTGGTAACTTCAGGATGGTATTCATTCCAAGGTTGCCACGTTCGCAAAGCCTGTTCGTAAAGCTTCCGGTCACTAGAATATACCGCGTTGATTTTTGCCAACAGCGCTGCATCCACTATATCGGCGCGCGTATAAGGTTTTTCCGTTCGGTTATCCGACTTAACGGCTTTCATGGCCTGTCTGATGTTTGGAACAATGTCCCCCAACAACTGCGGTAATTGCCAGCCCAAACCGTCCAACGTTAAATGCGTAAGGTCCAATCCGCCCACCCTTTGTAGACGGCTTGATTGACGACGCCAATGCGGATTAACGGGCACTTCAGTTTTAAAGGATAGGTTCAACGCCAGCCAATCAATAAACCGGTTACAGTTTTCGTGATGTACGTTTGCGTCAATGCCACTCGTTAAATCCAGCCCGATTTCATTGGCGAGATGCGATCGGATGTCCGCGAAATTATTCGGCCCATCGCCATAAATCTTGTCAAAGTACAACGACAAAAATCGGTCCGCCGGATTGCGTAACACGGCAAATGCATAAGGGCTTTGACGAATGGTTTCCTCGTCCCCAGAGTTGGCGCGCACCAGATCGTCGGGGTTCGAGTGGATGTCGATCCCCGCAGCATGCTCTTCCGCATGATCCAGATAATAGAACAGGTTCTTAAGGAAAGTGCTGCCGCTTTTAGTGATCGGCAGATAGTAAACCGGCACGCTCCGCAAAGTCAGCATCCGTTGCGCTTGTGTTCGCGCCTTGGGCTTTCGGAACTTTTGCAATAGTCCCTTAATCATATCAGCCTATTCGTCTTCATCACGGTCAAGGTCGCGGCGTACCTCGGGGGAATCCAGCAGTTTGTTTGTGGCTTCGATCTGGTCAAAGCTACGATCCGCCAGAAACTTCAGTTCCGGTGCGTGTTTCAACTTTAACCCTTTGGTAACTAAATGGCGCAGCTCGCCTTGATTGCGGTTAAGGGCTTCGACCACCGCATCCGTGTTAATCCCGCCCAGCGGCAGTGCAAAAACGATTGCGTTGCGCAAATCCGGCGAAACGCGCACCTCGCCAATTGTCACCGACACATGTGCCAGTTCTTCATCATGCAGTTCGCCCCGCAACATAATGTCGGAAAGTTTGCGCCGGATCAGCTCGCCTACGCGGAGCTGTCGTTGGGATGGGCCTGCGCCCGCGTTGAATCTTTTCTTTGCCATGGCCCCTAATCCCCCCAGATTGCGCCCAAGTCAAGCCATCCCCCCTTTGCTTCGAGTGAATTGAACGCTAAACCTGTCAACAAATAGCTAACGAGGGCCGAAATGAGCGAAACAACAGGTATTGCCGTAATGGGTGCGTCGGGTCGTATGGGCCGGATGCTGATTCGAGCCATCGAAGAAACCAGCGGCACACATCTGGCTGGCGCAACGGAACGCGCGGGCCACGACTGGATCGGTCGCGATCTTGGCGAATGCCTTGGCGGAACTGCAAACGGCATCACAGTGTCGGACGACCCGTTGGAAGTTCTGGCGCATTCCCAAGCCGTTGTTGATTTCACCTCGCCCGAAGCGACGGTTTTACATTCCGAACTTGCGGCGCAGGCGCGGATCACCCATGTGATCGGCACAACCGGGCTTGAGGATACTCACCTCGCTAAAATTAAGGCAGCCGCGCGACATGCGATTGTCGTTCGGGCGGGAAATATGAGCCTTGGTGTGAATTTGTTAACCGTTCTAACGCGCAAGGTTGCCGCCGCTCTCGATATGGATTTCGACATCGAGATCGTTGAAATGCACCATCACCACAAAGTCGACGCACCGTCCGGCACGGCGTTGATGTTAGGCGAAGCTGCTGCGCAAGGCCGCGGCGTTAATCTGTCAGACGTTTCCGACCGTGGTCGAGACGGCGAAACCGGCGCACGCAAACGCGGTGACATCGGTTTCGTCTCGCTTCGTGGCGGCGACGTCGTTGGCGAGCATGACGTGATTTTCGCAGGCGAAGGGGAGCGCATCATTTTGCGCCATATCGCGAGTGATCGGATGTTATTCGCACGCGGCGCTATTAAGGCAGCCCTATGGGGCCAGTCTCAAAAACCGGGCGAATACACCATGCTAGACGTGCTTGGTTTAGATTAGGAATCCGACGAAATGCGTTGACGAATGATCGAAAACGCAATGCGAACGAGAAATCCACCTAGAAATCCGCCAACTATTGCAAACGTCCAAGCTGTGCCGCCCATCACCAATACAATAATCGTATGTGTCGCAACACCGCCGAGGAAACCAGTAACAACGTTACCAAGGTTTCCTAACGTGTATTCCTTGAAAGTGTGCGAAGAAACAATCCCGCCGCCAATACCGCATACTGCACTAATAATAAAGTAAAGCATTTCCAAACCTCTATGTGTCAGTTTCTAGTTACTTATTGCCCCGCGCAGAACATAAGTCAGAACTAAAAAAATTCCTAATTGTTTGTTCGAAATTTTTGACGCGGCGTTTACAATTGCTTTGTCAGTGACAATTCGGCAACCTCGGCGAAATCGTTTTTGGAGTGAAAAATGGCATATCTTAACAGTATTTTTGGCGTTTCCGGCAAAACGGCACTGGTGACAGGCGGGGCAACCGGCATCGGTCGCATGATCGCCGAGGCGTTGGTCCAAGGCGGCGCACGTGTTTTGATTGCAAGCCGCAAAGGCGACGTTTGCGAAATCGTAGCCGCTGAACTAAATGCGCTTGATGCCGAGGGTTCCGCCGAGGGTTTTGCAGGCGACGTTGGCTCCGAAATCGCCATCGACGCGTTGACCGCCGATGTCAAAGCCCGCACCGACAAGTTGGATATTTTGGTGAATAACGCAGGGGTCACTTGGGGCGAGCCGTATAATACATTCCCACATAAGGCTTGGGAAAAGGTAATGAATATTAACGTCGCAGGCATGTTCACGTTAACGCGAAACCTTACCGGATTGTTAACGGCTGCCGCCAACGACGGCGATCCTTCACGAATTATTAACATCGGGTCCGTGATGGGAACGATTCCTTTGGCCGAGGGGGCGTATTCCTACGCTGTTTCCAAAGGTGCCGTGCATCACTTAACCAAAATCCTCGCGGCGGAGCTGGCTTCGAAGAATATCACCGTTAACGCTTTTGCCCCCGGTCCATTTCCCTCCAAAATGACGGCCTTCGCAATCGGTAACGAGGCCGGTCAGGCTAAAGTCGGGGCCAACGTGCCAATCGGTCGTGTCGGAACGCCCGAGGACATCGCTGGCGCAACGCTTTTCCTATGCGGACGCGGCGGTGCCTACACATCCGGCGCAATCATCCCTCTGGATGGCGGTATGAGCGTTCAGGCGACCCAAAACCTGTTCGCAAACGCCATGTCATGAGCTTTGCTGGTAAAACGGTTCTGATTACTGGGGCCTCTGCGGGGTTTGGTGCGGCGACGGCAAAACGGTTTACGCAAGCTGGCGCGAAGCTGGTTCTTGGCGATATTTCGAAGCAGGGCCTTGGCGAAGGCCTTTCCGGCGATGTTGTGACACTGGTGGGCGACGTAAGCGATCCGGCTTACAGTAAAGAATTGGTTAAGCTTGCGGTCGACACTTTCGGTTCGCTCGATATCGCGATTAACAACGCTGGTATTGTCCATACACCAGCGAAAATTCCCGACCTGCCCGAAGCGGAATGCCGCAAAGTTATCGACGTTAACCTTTTGGGAACATTTTGGGCTATGCAGGCGCAGCTTCCAATCATGGAGGCGCAATTCACTAAAACCGCCGAAAGTTGCGCAATCGTTAACCTCGCCTCCGTTGCGGGGTTGGGCGGTGCGCCATGGCTTTCCATCTATGGCGCTTCAAAACACGGTGTCGTTGGCCTGACCCGCGCCGCCGCGCTGGAACACGCGCGCAAAGGCATCCGCGTTAACGCCATATGTCCAAGCTTCTCCGCCACTCAAATGGCTGGCGAGGCGATCGACGATCCAGAAATCGAAGCACACATGACGCGCGGTGTTCCAATGCGTCGGCTGGCAACAGTCGACGAAGTTGTTCAAGCAATATTGTGGGCTGCCGACCCTGCAAACAGCTTTACCACAGGCCAAAACATCGCAATCGACGGGGGGCTTGGCGCGCTTTAGCATTCCGTCACGTCGCGGGTGACTTCACGGAATAACTAGATCAAACTGCGCGAAGCTGCCGGAGGCAATTATGACCAACTACCCAAACATGTTCGCCCCTTTGGACCTTGGCTTCACCACGCTGAAAAACCGTGTGTTGATGGGGTCCATGCATACCAACCTCGAAGAAATTGGTGACTGGAACCGCATCGCGGAATACTTCGGCGAACGTGCGGCGGGCGGTGTCGCCTTGATGGTAACGGGTGGCATGGCCCCGAATGACGAAGGCGGCGTTTTCCCCGGTGCTTCGGGATTGTTCAATGATACCGATATCGCGAACCATAAGATCGTGACGGATCGGGTGCATTCCGAGGGTGGCAAAATCGCCATGCAAATCCTGCATGCGGGCCGATATGCCTATACGCACAAGGCGGTTGCGCCATCTGCGGTCAAATCCCCGATCTCGCCATTTCCACCCACGGAGTTGGACGCTGATGGCATCGAAAAGCAAATCGCGGATTTTGTTGTCGCCGCCGAGCGTGCGAAGCAAGCAGGATACGACGGCGTCGAGATTATGGGGTCGGAGGGGTATTTCCTTAACGAATTCTTAGTGACACACACCAACAAACGAACAGATGAGTGGGGCGGGTCCTACGCCAACCGCATGCGCCTGCCTGTCGAGGTCGTCCGCCGTTGCCGCGAGGCTGTCGGGACCGATTTCATAATTATCTACCGCATTTCGCTGATCGACCTGATCCCCAACGGCCAAACGTGGGACGAAGTCGTGACCCTTGCCAAAGCCATCGAGGCCGCGGGCGCAACGATCCTGAACACCGGTATCGGTTGGCACGAAGCACGGATTCCCACTATCGCCACCTCGGTCCCGCGCGCTGCATTCGCTTGGGTTACCAAGAAGTTAATGGGGGAGGTGTCTATCCCGATCATCACCTCCAACCGGATCAACACCCCGGAAGTCGCCGAAAATGTGCTGGCTGAAGGATGTGCTGACATGGTGTCTATGGCGCGGCCCTTTTTGGCCGACAGCCAGTTTATGGCTAAAGCGGCGGCGGGCAAGGCGGATCAGATCGCGCCGTGTATCGCTTGCAATCAGGCCTGTCTTGATCACACTTTTGCACTGAAAACTTCCACTTGTCTGGTCAACCCGCGGGCATGTTACGAAAACGAGCTGAACTATTATCCGGCGGAAACCGTGAAATCTGTAGCAATCGTCGGCGCTGGCCCAGCTGGCTTGGCAACTGCCCTCGTTGCTGCACAGCGCGGCCATAACGTTACTTTGTTCGATATGGCTGTCGAGATTGGTGGCCAGTTGAACATTGCCAAACAAATTCCGGGCAAAGAGGAGTTTTTCGGTTTGGTCGAGTATTACACCCGAATGTTGGAGGTGTACGACGTTACGGTTCGCCTAGAGCGACGTGTTGTGGCCGATGAGCTTACAGATTTTGACGAAGTGGTTATTGCAACTGGCGTTATTCCGCGTGACCCTGAAATCAAAGGGCAGGATGGGCCGAATGTTGTGAACTACATTGATGTTCTACGGAACAAAGTGCCGGTCGGAAATCGTGTCGCAATCATCGGTGCCGGTGGAATCGGGTTCGATGTGGCAGAATTTCTTACACAAAAAGGCGAAAGCCCAACGCTTAACTTGGAAGAGTGGAAAGCCGAGTGGGGCGTTGGTGATCCGGAAGAGACGCGCGGAGGCTTGGCAGCCGCAGGCCCGAAACCAGAAGCCGCCGCCCGACAGGTCACACTATTGCAACGCAAAGCGCAAAAGCTGGGTAAGGGCTTGGGTAAAACCACTGGCTGGATTCATCGCGCGGCACTTGCCATGAAAGGCGTCGATATGATCGGCGGCGTTAATTATGAGGAAATCACCACTGAGGGTTTACATATTTCCACAGGAGAAGGGCGCGAAAACCCACGGTTGCTGGAGGTGGACACCATTGTGCTTTGCGCTGGGCAATTGCCGGAACGCACTCTCGCGGATGCTTTAGAAGCAAAGGGGGCTAAAGTGCACGTGATTGGTGGCGCGGATGTGGCCGCAGAACTGGATGCAAAGCGGGCGATCAATCAGGGCTCACGGCTGGCCGCCACATTCTAACCCATAATTGACGGTCCGAAGATCAAAAACAGGATCGTTACCGGTGAGACCCCGATGACAACGGCCAGCAGGTACAGTGGAAAACTGAACAGCCGACTGAGACCTGCCATAAACGCGATGCCGCCGCCGCCGCCGATTACTGAATTTCCGGGGATGTTGAAGGACACCGCAATCGCAATATAGCGGTGCCGTAAAAGGAACGGAACGAACCGGCGGGGGGCGCGTTCAAGGAGCAGGTTCATGCGTTCCTGAACGGGTTTTCGGGCCAAATCGCGCAGCATATGGCTGATACGGGTCATTCCCAAAAAATCGAAACATCCGCATAAAACTTTTTCCGGCACTAGTCGCCCAATGAAAAACCCCAAAGTCAGGCCGATAACGGTGGACAGGTATACCGGAATCGCCATGGGCGTGCCGAACATCACCATCAACCCTATTCCAATTTCGACTCCCGGTACGAAAGGCAACGAGATTAACAAAGCGTAAAGAACTATCGCAACTACGGTCGCGCCAAATATTACGCTCTCGTTTTCCGGCGTGATTTCCATCTTCAGGCGCTCGCCGATCCAATCGCCGGCTTGGTTTGCCAAATATGCGACAGCCAATATAGTCAGAACTACGAGTGTGATCCGCAATACCCTGCGCATCAATCCATCTCGTTCATTATGCCGACCAGCTCGTTCGCGATGGCGGGTTCGGACATCGCGTGACCAGCCTTGACCAGCCGCAATTTGGATTTTGGCCAAAGTTTATGCAACGCATGCGCGGTGTGTGGTGGACAAATCATATCGTAGCGACCTTGCACGATATATCCGGGAATGTTTCTGATCTTGTCCATATCCGCAAAAATTTGGCCGTCTTGGCGCAAGAACCCTTTGTGGGTGAAGTAATGGTTTTCAATCAACGAAAACGCTTTCGCATAATGGCCAGGAACACGCCCTCCATGCCCTTTGGAATCGAGCGTCGCTAACGTATTTTCCCACGCCGCCCATGCCCGTGAGAAACGAATGACTTCCGCGTCAATCTTCCCGAACAGTCGTTCACGATAGGCGGCGATCAGATCGTGGCGCTCCTCCGCTGGGACCATATTCGAAAACAGCGCCCACGCTTCTGGCCAAAATTGGCCAGCCCCGCCGCCATAAAACCAGTCCAGTTCGGCTTGAGTCATGGTGAAAATACCACGCAGTACCAGTGCATTAACCCGCATCGGGTGCGCTTGGGCATACAATAAGGACAGCGTCGCGCCCCATGATCCGCCAAAAACGGTCCATTTTGGAATGCCCAATGTTTCACGGATGGCCTCGATGTCGTCAACCAAATCCCATGTCGTGTTATTTTCAACGCTGGCATAGGGGGTGGAGCGCCCACACCCGCGCTGATCAAACAAAATCACGCGGTAACGGTCCGGATCAAAAAACCGCCGCATCGCCGGACTGCATCCGCCACCCGGACCACCGTGCAAAACGACTACCGGTTCGCCGTCTTCACGGCCCGATTCCTCGATGTAAATCGAATGCCCACCCGACACTTCCAGCGTTTGTGTATGAAACGCGTCGCCTACGGGATAAAGGCTGTGACGAGGCTCCTCGTCTTTATGGCTCGCATGTTCCAGCATATATGCTCTATTAGTTAATCATTCGCCCCAACATGGCAGGAAGAAAAGATGAGTGCAACGCAAACAACTGTTACGGTTGATTCGGCCGAGGTCGCCAAATTCGAAGCGATGTCTGCGGAGTGGTGGGATCCGAAGGGTAAATTCAAACCGCTGCACGAAATGAACCCGATCCGTTTGGAATACATCGTCCAACAAATCTGCGCGGAATTCGGGCGTGACCCCAATTCGCTGCGCCCATTCGAGGGCTTGCGCCTACTGGATATCGGTTGCGGTGGCGGCTTGCTTTCCGAACCAA
>JAESQH010000027.1 GCA_016765235.1 Paracoccaceae bacterium | reverse complement strand
TGGTTGGACGGCGTCTGAAATCTTCCGCCGTATTCGCGGCTAGTTAATCGTCCGATCCCGTCAGTTCCATTGGCGGGGTTGGCGTATCGAGATCGGCAATGCCCAGCGGTTCGGTTGGGCGTGCCAGCATATAACGGGTCACCCAGCGCAGCCGCGTTTCGGCCCGCGTGATGGCCACATACGCCAACCCCGCCAATGGAACTGACGAGATCGGACGATTAACTAGCCGCGAATACGGCGAAAGATTTCAGACGCCGTCCAACCAGCCAACAGCGCAACGGCCANTGACANAAGGCCATANATAAACGCTTGTTCGNGCGCCAAATCNTACAACCATTTCTCCACCCCNGTTTTGCGAACTGTAATCGTAGAGNTGGANGTACTGATAACCTGCCGATCACGGACCANCATGGTTTTCACCGTGTATTCGNCNTCAACCACGTTCACNGGCATCGCCAGTTTGGTNGTGAATAGNGTTTCTTCGGTNAGNGTCACGGGTGTCACCTCNGTGGCNTAAGTNCCGTTGTCCTGATGGATACGGATCACCGCCTCGCGGTANGCNTCGTCTTTGGGGTCCGCAACGTGTACGGCGTAATCAAGACCCAGATAGCGCAACGAACGCTCGGCCTCGGTCACCAGTTCTTCCAGCGGGCCAGTGGCGGCGATGGAATAATAGCTGGGCGCACGCTTCATTTCCACAGATTCTGCATTCACCCAAATGATGAATTTCCGTTCCTTCTGGCGAACCAGCGTGTCGGTCGGTGGGCCGGAAACCTCAATGATAACATCAAGTTTGCTCGCACTCGGATTTAAGGGCGCATCGCGCTTAATCGCCCCGAATAGGAAAATCTCCGAGCCGTCAAAAGTTGCCGTAATCGACACACCGTCTCGGCTAAGTTCGGAAACTACCGTTTCCTGCGCACTGGCAAACGTTGCCGCGAACAGACCGATGATCAGGAAAATATATCGCATATCAGAGGCCTCCAGTGCCAATAGAGAACAGTTCGGATGGTGTCAGAACCAAATCAAGACCTAGTTTCAAACAAACACCCAGCACCATGATGGCCAGCAATATTCGCAACTGTTCCGCTTTCATCTTAACGCCGATCCGCGTACCGATCTGCGCGCCTATAACGCCGCCAATCAGCAACAGCAACGCGAGAACCGCATCAACTGTGAAGTTCTGTGTCGCGTGCATCATGGTGGTAAACGCGGTCACGAAAATAATCTGGAACAGCGAGGTCCCGATAACCACTTTCGTTGGCATCCCCAGAACATAAATCATCGCAGGCACCATGATGAACCCACCACCAACACCCATGATTGCAGCCAGAACACCAACGAGGATCCCGATAACAAACGGCGGGATCGCGCTGATATAAAGGTTTGAAGTACGGAACCGCATTTTGAGCGGCAATCCGTGAATCCACGTATGCCGTTTGATTTTCTTGGGCGGTGCCGATTTCTTGGATCGACGGATCGCTCCAAGGCTCTCGATAAACATCAGGCTACCGATCATGCCAAGGAAAATCACATAGGACAACGTGATCAGCAAATCGACCTGCCCGATTTCCTTAAGGTATTTGAATACCTGCACACCAACGGCCGCGCCGAGCAGTCCGCCAACAAGCAGCACCGTGCCCATCTTGAAATCAACGGTTTGCTTTTTCACATGCGCCAGAACACCGGAAAACGAGGACGCCACAATCTGGTTCGCCTCGGTTGCAACGGCCACTGCCGGTGGAATTCCGATAAAGAACAGCAGGGGTGTCATAAGGAAACCACCGCCAACACCGAACATGCCGGACAAAATGCCGACCAACCCACCAAGGCCGATCAACAGAAATATGTTCACCGACATTTCGGCAATAGGAAGATAAATTTGCATGAATACTCTTGTCCTGAAATCTGCAAGATTGTTACATTCGTAAAATCATATACATTAGTAAATCCGGATATACATCTAAGCTGCCTGCGGCAAATCGGAGCGATTTACCTAGAATTGCACGAACACATCGCGTTGCATACAGATTATTGAGATCAGATGACCGTAAACAACTCCGTAGGTTCCACTATTAAGCCAAATGCCAACTTGAAACATACGGCGAGAACCAAAAGCGCTAACAGGATTCGCAATTGCTCTGCTTTCAGTTTCAAGCCCAGTTGCGTTCCGATCTGGGCGCCAATAACGCCGCTGACTATCAGAACGAGCGCTANTGCNGAGTCGACCGTCTGATTTTCAACCGCGTGCATCATCGTTGTGAACGCCGCGACAAATATGATCTGNAAAAGCGANGTTCCNATGACAACTTTTGTCGGCATTCCCANCACGTAAATCATTGCNGGAACCATGATAAAGCCNCCGCCAACNCCCATGATNGCNGNCAAAACNCCNACNANGAATCCAACTATTACAGGTGGGATCACGCTGATATACAGCTTCGAAGTGCGGAAGCGTGTCTTAAACGGCAACCCTTGAATCCACGTATGGTGTCTGGTTTTCCCGACTTTGATGTCTTTGCGACTTTTCACGATTGCGTTTAAACTTTCGACGAACATCAAAGCGCCAATAAGGCCGAGGAACACCACATAAGTAAGTGTTACGAAAAGCTCGACCTGACCGATCGATTTTAGGTAGCTGAATATTTGTACGCCGATCAGTGAACCGGATATCCCCCCTATAAGAAGGATATACCCCATTTTCATATCGACGGTTTTGCGTTTAAAATGCGCCAAAACACCAGAAAAAGAAGACGCTACAATCTGGTTCGAGCCAGTTGCAACAGCGACGGCCGGTGGAATACCTATGAAAAACAACAGTGGCGTAAGTATGAATCCGCCGCCCACGCCGAACATTCCAGAAAGAATCCCGACGATACCGCCAAGGCCTAGCAATACGAAAATGTTCACCGATACTTCGGCGATTGGAAAATATACGTTCATGGATTCACCGACTGTTGGTGTGGGGCGCTATACGCCCCACTTAACCATTACGGAAGTGTTTTCTCCTGCGACAAATTCACGAATATGCATATATTCAGAATCCCGACGCTATCTTTCCTTTACATAAGGCTCGCCACCAGCGGCGGGCGGTATCGCTTTCCCGATAAATCCTGCCAGAATCACCACGGTCAGGATATACGGCAGCGCTTGCATGAATTGCACAGGCACCACGAACGCGCCTAAATCGATGCTTTGATACCGGTTGCCAATTGCCTCTAGCAGGCCAAACAGCAGTGTCGCCCCCAAAGCCGCCTTTGGTCGCCATTTCGCAAAGATCAACGCAGCCAGTGCGATGAAACCTTTACCCGCGCTCATATCCTTAACGAAACCGGCAGCCGAGGTGCCAAGACTAAGATAAGCGCCCGCCAAGCCACACAAAACACCTGCAATCAGAACAGCCGCATACCGTTGCCGCCCAACCGAAATGCCAGCCGTATCAACTGCGCCCGGGTTTTCGCCAACCGCACGCAAGCGAAGGCCGAAACGAGTGCGGAACAACAACCACGATGTCAGCGGAACGGTTGCAATGGCGATGTAGACCAGAATGTTGTGGCCGGAAATCAAGCCCTCATAAACTGGCCCAAGAAATGGAACATCTTTCACAGCATCTGCGAATGGAAGCTTAATAGGCCCAAACCGTTGTGCGCCCGAAAGCGGTGGCGTTTGGCCACCCGAGCGGAACCAGTATTGCCCGATCAACACGGTTGAACCTGCCGCAAAGAAGTTAATCGCCACGCCCGAAATCAACTGGTTTCCGCGCAATGTGATGGAGGCGAAGCCGTGGATCAACGCCAGAGCGATCGATACGACGATCGCCGCCGCAACACCCATCCATGCCATGCCCCAGGTCATACCTAAACCACCTTCGGAAACTGGCATGCCCGCATAAGCCGACATAGCACCGGCCGCGAACGCACCTGCCAACATCTTACCTTCAAGACCGATGTCGAAAATACCCGAACGCTCGGAATAGAGGCCAGCAAGACAAGCAAACAACAGTGGCGTAGACAACCGCACAGCGGAATCGAGAATCTGAATTATTGTGTTAAAATCCATCACGCGGCTCCCTTACTGAACCGCACGAACAGGCGTTCGACCGGAATTCTAACCATGTTTTCAAGGCTTCCGACAAACATGATCACCAAAGCCTGAATGACCACGATCATCTCGCGCGGAATTCCCATCTCGAAGGACAACTCGCCGCCGCCCTGATATAGGATGCCAAACAGGAACGCCGCCAAGACAACGCCCACTGGATGCGAACGGCCCATAAGCGCCACCGCGATTCCGACAAAACCAGCGCCTTGCACTGTGTCCAGGATAAGACGCTCGGCCTCGCCCTGCACTGTGTTAACGGCCATCATGCCCGCCAAAGCACCGGAAACCAGCATGGCCACCATGATGATTTTCAGCGGTGAAATACCGGCATAAACGGCAGCTTTCTCCGAATGGCCAAAGGCACGGATTTCGTACCCCAGCCGTGTTTTCCAGATCAACACCCAAACCCCTACAGCCGCGAAAAGCGCAAGGAACAGGGTAACGTTTGCAGGCGCGTGCTTATCAAAGGCCGGGAACATATCATTCAGCGTAGGAATAGAAGACCCAGCCGAGAAGCCCATCGTTTCCGGCACCATACCCGGTGCCTGCATCGGACCAACCAGCAGATACACGATCAACGCGGAGCCAATCCAGTTAAACATAATCGTTGTAATCACGATATGCGAGCCACGTTTCGCCTGCAAATACGCCGGTATAGCAGCCCAAGCCGCCCCAAAAACCATCGCCCCGACAGATGCCGCAACAATCGCAATCGTCCAGTGTGGCCAGTCAACTGACAGCAGCACCACGGCAACGCCAACGCCACCGATGCCCGCTTGCCCCTCGCCACCGATGTTGAACATCCGCGCGTGGAAAGCGACCGCAACCGCGAGGCCAGTGAAGATAAAGTTGGTGGTGTAATAAAGCGTGTAACCGATGCCGAATTTGCCCAGCGCGCCCGAAACCATGACCTTAACGGCCTCGATCGGGTCTTTGCCGATGAACATCACAACCAAGCCTGAAACCAGAAATGCCAGCATCAGACTTAAAAGCGGAATCAATATGATATCCGCCCATTTAGGTAATCCCTTGTTCATGCCGATGCCTCCGGATCAATGCCGGCCATCAACATGCCGAGTTCCTGTTCATTTGTTTCTTTGGGCATACGTTCGCCCTGAATAACACCGTCAAACATCACGATGATGCGGTCCGACAGCGCCAGAATCTCTTCCAGCTCCACGGATACCAACAGCACCGCTTTACCCTCGTCGCGCAGCGCAACGATTTGTTTGTGAATAAATTCAATCGCGCCAATATCCACTCCGCGTGTCGGCTGGCCCACCAGCAATACATCTGGATTATTTACGATCTCGCGGGCAATAACGATCTTCTGCTGGTTGCCGCCGGAATAATTAGACGCCTGCAAATGCGGGTTCGTCGGGCGGATGTCGTATTTCTCGATCTTCCGCTTCGTGTCTTCCATCATGGCTTTTTGATTGGCCAAGCCGTACTTGCCACTGAATTCGGGGTTGTTGTGATACCCGAAAACCGCGTTTTCCCATGTTTGGAACGGCATCACCAAACCCAGCGCGTGACGGTCTTCCGGAACATGCCCGATACCGCGTTCACGCCGCATCGCGGCACTGGCTTTATGGGTCAAATCAATCGACTCGCCCTTCAGGATAACTTCACCGCTTTCCGCCGCATCAATTCCGCCAAGGATATTCAGCAGGTCAGACTGGCCGTTACCAGCCACACCGGCGACACCAAGAATTTCACCGGCTCGCAATTTAAGCGACACATCCTTCAGCTTCTTAACACCCTGAAAATCGGTCACACAAAGGTTCTTCACCTCGAGAATAACCTCACCCGGTTCCGCATCAGACTTATCGACCTCAAGCACCACGTGCCGTCCAACCATCAAATCCGCCAACTCGCTGGCCGAGGTTTCAGCAGTCTTAACGGTCGCCGTCATCTCACCACGCCGCATCACGCTAACCGTATCGGTCACCGCCATAATCTCGCGCAGTTTGTGGGTAATCAGAACAATCGTCTTACCCTGTTCTTTCAGGTTTTCCAGAATGCGGAACAGGTGGTCGGCCTCGGCGGGTGTCAAAACACCCGTCGGCTCGTCCAAAATCAGGATATCCGCCTCGCGATACAATGCTTTCAGAATTTCCACGCGCTGCTGGAACCCAACGGACAAATCACCGACAATCGCGTCGGGGTCAACATCGAGTTCGTATTCCGCCGCCAGTTCAGCCAAAACCTTACGGGCCTTGGCAAGCGAGGGGCGCAGCAACGGGCCATCCTCGGCCCCCATAATAACATTTTCCAGAACGGTGAAGGGCTGAACAAGCATAAAATGCTGGTGCACCATCCCGATACCGGCAGCAATCGCGGCGTGGCTGTCAGTGATCTCGGTTGTAACACCGTCAATCTTGATCTCGCCTGCGTCTGCTTTGTAAAATCCATAGAGGATAGACATCAGGGTAGATTTACCCGCGCCATTTTCCCCGACAATGCCATGAATCGCACCTTTGGCTACGATCATGTCGATGTCTTTATTGGCCTGAACGGGGCCAAAGCTCTTGCTCACACCAATCAATTCGATCGCCGGAGCAACAGGGGCAGCCGTTTCCGACTGCCCCTGCGTTTGTGTTTCCACGGTCACCGTGACTTACTCAACCGGGCAAGTGTTGTCGGACATAAAGTCGTAAACAACTGTTTCGCCGGATACGATCATTGCAGTCGCAGCAGCAACAGCATCACGCATTTCAGCTGTAATCAAACCGTCGTTGAATTCGTCCAAGGACCAGGCAACGCCACCGTTTGCAACGTTCATGATGTTGAAGCCGGCAGTGAATTCGCCGTTGTTCACATCGCTAAACGCTTTGTAAACAGCTTCGTCAACACGCTTCACCATGGAAGTCAGAACCGAACCTGGCTGCATGTAGTTCTGGTTGGAGTCTACGCCAATCGACAGTTTGCCAGCGTCGGCAGCTGCCTGAAGAACACCGCGACCAGTACCACCAGCCGCAACGAAGATCACGTCAGCGCCTTGCTCGAACTGAGCCATGGCCAATTCGCCACCTTTAACCGGATCGTTCCACGCGGCGCCAGTTGTACCGACCGAGTTGGTCAGAATAACCGCATCAGCATTTGCTGCGCGCGCGCCCTGTGCGAATCCACAACCGAACTGGCTGATCAATGGAATGTCCATGCCGCCGATGAAACCAACTGTACCGGTTTTGGAAGCCATAGATGCCAGTAGACCAACTAGGTAAGAACCCTCGTGCGCTGCGAACAGAACCGAGCGAACGTTTGGCTGATCAACAACCATGTCGATGATTACGAAGCTTGTGTCAGGGAATTCCTGTGCAACCGCATCAAGCGCCGTGCCGAAGCTGAAACCAGCCATAACAACCGGGTTGTTGCCTTGCTGTGCGAAACGGCGGATCGCCTGCTCACGCTGTGCATCGGACTGTAGTTCAAACTCGCGATATTCAATGCCTGTTTCAGCTTTGAAACGCTCTGCACCTTCAAAGGAGCTTTCGTTGAACGATTTATCGAATTTACCGCCGAGATCGAAAATGATCGCAGGGTTCGCTTGTGCGAATGCTGTCGTTGCCGCTGTGGCCAAAGCCGCCGCGCTGACTAGCGTTTTGATGAGTTTCATTATTTTCTCCTTGTGGACATTATACACTCAAAAATGCCTCGACCGGCCGACGATCTGCGCCATCAGCCAACACGCGACAAAAATACTGTGGCAGTAGTAAAGGGGCAGGCAGGTCAGGGGTCAACGGTTAATTCACGAATTATTCATGTTTCCGCGAGGTTAGCTTTGCTCACAGCGCGCAACGCATCACTAACCCATTGATTTTTTGACCATTTGGTCCAAAATAGTAATTGTCGCGGATTGCGCGAACTTCATACCCGAACTGTTCATAAAGCGATTTCGCATGGGGATTCTGCTGCGATACTTCCAGAAAAACTTCTTCAACGTTCGCCGCTCGCGCCGATTCATGCCCCTTTAGCATTAACGTTTTGGCAATACCTTGCCGCCTAAAAGCTGGGTCAACCGCAATGGTTAACAATTCCGCTTCTGGTCCGACGAAGCGGAAAATTGCGAACCCTCCGGCCTGTTCGAACAGTTTGGTATTGGCGGAGGCCAGCAAGGATTCGAATTCGTCCGCCGTCCAAGGTCGCGGCGCAAATGTAAAACTCGCACCGTGGATCTTGGCCAACTCGTCTACGTTCATGGCAGTATCGTTGGCGGCGGATCTGACGGCAACGCCGCATCCGCTGATCGCAAATACAGCGGCGCAGGCGGCGTTCCACCATCTTTTCCCGCAGCGCAAAAGGCTATCGCAACCGGATCAATCACCGCATCGGGGGCGGCAAGCCCTTCCGCCATCACCGGATCACCAACAGGTAAACCGTCTTCAAAATCTTGCGAAAAAACCATCCCGCGCCGGGCATCCCGCGCAATAGTAACACAGCCCTTGGTGCCAAACGCCAGTGCTTCGAAAACCGAAACTCCAACCGCTGGTACACCCAGCGACAACGCCAACCCCCGCGCCGCAGAAACCGCAATCCGAACACCGGTAAAATTCCCCGGTCCAATTCCGACACCAATCAAATCAATATCACTCCAGCTTTTGCCAGCACCTTTCAGCACATCTTCAAGCATAGGAATCAGGCGTTCAGCCTGTCCTTTTAATAATGATTCCGTCCGACTGCCCAGAATTTCATCCCCGCAAACCAAAGCGACCGCGCAATGCGCGGCCGATGTATCAAAGGATAAAATTAGTTTAGGCGGCAATCGCGCGCACCTCGACCACTTCGGGGATGTAGTGCTTCAACAGGTTCTCGATCCCGCTTTTCAACGTCATGGTAGACGACGGACAACCAGCACAAGCGCCCTGCATATGCAGGTAAACGACGCCCTTCTCGAATCCGTGGAACGTAATATCGCCCCCGTCCTGCGCCACAGCAGGGCGAACACGTGTGTCCAGAAGTTCTTTAATCTGTTTAACAATATCTTCATCCGGCCCATCGTGATCCGCATGGCCGACAGTGCCGCTCTCGTCCGCCAAAACAGGCTGACCAGATTGGTAATGTTCCATAATCGCGCCAAGGATCGCTGGTTTGATGTGTGACCAGTCAACATCATCGCGTTTGGTCACGGTTACGAAATCCGGCCCGAAAAACACGCCAACGACGCCCTCAGCGGTAAACACCCGCGCGGCGAGCGGCGAGGAGGCCGCAGCCGCAACACTCGGGAAATCAGCCGTACCAGAAGATAAAACCGCCTGCCCGGGCAAAAATTTCAACGTCGCGGGATTCGGAGTGGATTCGGTTTGAATAAACATAATTGGCCCTTTCAGAACTTGCATTAGATATGACGTGTCTGACCAAAAAGGTCAAGTATGCTAGAATCTTTCTAAGTTGCGCTAAATCGCCCCCCTGCGTAAGAAGCCCGCATGATTATACACAAACCATTCTACTACATCCGCCACGGCCAAACCGACTGGAACGTCGAGGGACGCTATCAAGGCAGCAAAGATATTCCGCTAAACGAAACGGGTGTCACACAGGCACATGCCGCCAAATCGTTAATGTCCGGTTTACCAATCACCCATATATACAGCAGCACCCTACAACGGGCGCGGGTTACGGCGGACATCGTTAACGAGGAGTTAAACCTGCCGCTCACTGGCATGGACGGCCTTCAAGAATGCAATTTCGGCGTGTTGGAGGGCAAACTGCGCCCTTCCAATGGGGGAATATCCGAAAGTTGGAGAGACGGCACCACGCCAGATAAGGCCGAGACTTACATCGCCTTCACTGCCCGCGTATTTACCGCTATCAACGAAGTCCTGGAGAACGAGGGCACCCCTCTTATAGTCGCCCACGGCGCAGTATTCTGGCCTGTCCACACACACATGCAATTGGGTCAGGCGAGTACGCTGCCCAACGCATACCCTGTACATTTATCGCCACCTATTGGTGATATAGAACGCTGGACGTTAACGGAATTGTAGGGTGTGCGGTCCCCGCGCACCATTCCCGCCATTAACAAATTATTAAGAAACCGCGATAATCCGTTCTTTGGTCAAGCCACCCGGCACAACCACAATCGGCACGGACATATCCGCCGTCTGGCGCGCAACCAGCTCTGTTACCAATGGCCCCGGTCCTTCGCCTGTGGCACCAGCACCTAGCACCAGAATGCCAACTTCGGGATCTTCCTCGATCTGCGCGAGAACCTCCGTGGCTTTTTCGCCTTCGCGAATAACCAGCTCCGGCTCCATGCCTTCTTTGCTGACCATCCAGCGGTGGAACACTTTGAAATGCTCCTCGATGCGTTCGCGGGCTTCGGCGCGCATGGCCTCGCCAACGCCGATCCAGTGCTGGAACTCTTCGGGTGCAACGATGCCCAGAATGACAACCGCACCACCGGTTTTCTTCGCACGAATGGCGGCAAAACGCATCGCGTTCAGGAATTCAGGACTGTCGTCCATGACTACAAGAAATTTACGCACAGCTATGGCTCCGTATTTGTTTGGTTGGGGCTATCATCGCCGATGTTAGCCCATCGCGCAACTGCCCACTTAAGGCTGCGTCACCGTGATCATCGGGTTTACCGGATCATTAACCGCGCGGATCGGCAAGCTTCGTTTGGCCCAACCTATATCAGCCCGCGAACCGGACATACCGCCAATCACGTCAATCAAACCCGACATGCCCAGCTTTTCCAACTCCCCCGTCAGATAATTCGAGCGGCTTCCCGTGCGGCACGTAAACGCCAATGGAATATCAGGGTTTTGCATGCGGATCGCGTTGATCTTTGCCAGAAATTCACGACTGGTCATATCAACCAGCAACGCCACGTCCGGCACGCCTGTGTCAGCCCATTCTTCGGGGCGGCGAATGTCGATCAGGACAATTTCACCGGCCAACGCCTTTTCGCGCGCCACATCCGGCGTCATTTTGACGATTTCCGCATTGGCAGCGGTTCCCGCGAAAATCATCACGGCCAGAACCTGAAACAGTTTGAATATCTTTTGCATTGTAAATCTCCTGCATTACATTAGCTTAATTGCATATAATGCAGGAGNTTGTAAATCACGAGTGCGTCAGAACGCCCTAGCGCCGCACAAACCCAACAATATCGTAGGTTTTTGCCAAAATTGGTTCAGCAATCGCAGCAGCTTTATCCGCACCCTTGGCCAAAATTCGGTCAATCTCCGCTGGGTCGTCCATCAATTCGGCCATGCGCGTGGAAATCGGCGACAGCTTATCAACCGCCAAATCCGCCAAAGCAGGTTTGAAGCGGCCCCATTGTGCGCCAGCGTATTCGGTTATCACCGCCTCGGCTGACGTATCAGAAAGGGCAGCATAAATATCGACCAGATTGCGCGCCTCTGGACGGCCTTTCAGGTCTTCCAGATTATCCGGCAGCGCTTCAGGGTCCGTTTTCGCCTTCTTCAGCTTTTTGGCGATCAACTCGGCGGAATCCGTCATGTTAATACGTTCCATATCCGAGGCACCCGATTTCGACATCTTCTTCGTGCCATCGCGCAGGTTCATCACCCGCTTGGCAGGCCCCTCGATAATCGGTTCAGGCTGCGGAAAGAAATCCGGCACTTTGAAGTCATGGTTGAACTTGGCGGCAATATCGCGCGTCAGCTCAACATGCTGTTTCTGGTCCTCGCCCACAGGCACATGCGTTGCGTGNTAAGCCAGAATATCAGCCGCCATCAAAGACGGATAAGCATAAAGCCCAAGCGAGACCTGCTCGGCGTTCGAACCGGCCTTATCCTTGAACTGCGTCATGCGGTTCATCCAGCCAACACGGGCCACACAGTTGAAAATCCAACCAAGTTCCGCATGGGCCGAAACCTGTGACTGGTTGAACAAAATCGACTGCTCGGGATCAAGGCCAGATGCAATATACGCCGCCGTCAATTCTCGCGTGGCGTGCTTCAAAACAGTCGGGTCTTGCCAGACGGTGATCGCGTGCATATCGACAACGCAATAGACGGTTTCAAACCCCTGTCCTTGCATATCGACAAATCTTTTGATGGCACCGAGGTAATTTCCAAGGGTCAATCCGCCCGAAGGCTTGATCCCGGAAAAGACGCGACGCGTGTGGACCGCTTCCGTCATGGCAATTATTCCTTTACATGGGTTAAACAAGTGGCGCTTTATCGCGCCCACGCATTCGCGCGTCAACCGGAGTATCTAAATGTTCGACCCCAACGCCGACAAATCACCGTTTAATGAAATTCCACCAGTGATCGTCGCGCTCGCCGTAATCATCGGTGGTATCGAGATTATGATGCAGCTTTCCAGTCGTGGGTTCATCGGTGGTGAAAACGGCATTAGCTGGCGCGTTGATGCCATTCTCGCTTTCGGGTTTTACGATCCTATATTCGAGTACATGCGCGAAACGCGGACCTTTAACTGGGAAACGCTCGGTCGGATGATCACCTATCCGTTCATCCATTTCGCCTTCACCCACGCCGCTTTCGCGGTCGTCATGATCCTCGCCATCGGCAAAGCGGTGGCGGAGGTGTTCCACACCGTTTCCGTCATTATCCTGCTAGTCGCCTGCACTGTGGTTGGGGCGATCGCCTATGGATTGGTCGCCGACACGCAATACCCGTTGATCGGGTCATACCCCGCGGTTTACGGATTGCTCGGCGCGTTCACATGGATGTTATGGTTAAAAGCGGGCGCAACAGGCGAAAGCCGCCTAAAAGCCTTTCGCCTGATCGGCGTCCTTGCGGCCCTGCAAATTTTCTACCGTCTGACCTTTGGCGGAGGCAATGATTGGGCGGCTGATCTGGCAGGCTTCGTCACAGGGTTTCTGCTGTCTTTCGTGCTGGCGCCCGATGGCCGCGCCCGCATCGCTGGCTGGGTTGAGGTATTAAGACGCCGTTAACCCCGCCACAGTCCTTGCTTGATGTCACGAAGGCTCATCGCGCCAAGGCCAATGATTAACGATCCGTAAACAACCGCCGCGCCACCCACCAGTAGCGCGAGCGCGCCGTAGCGAACCGTCGGCGTTTCCAGCCAATCCCGCATCCCGAANGCCANGCCCCAAACCGCCACGCCCATCACAAGGCTGGCGATAATAATCTTGGGCAGAACGCGCCGCAGTCGGTCATCCATCTGGCCAGCAATGCCCAGATGCCGCGTTCCACGCCACAGTAAAATCAGCATTACCCAGCCCGCCACAGACGTACCAATCGCCGCCGCCAGATACCCGAACCAATAGGCCAGCCCCACTGCCAGCACCAGATTCACCGCCATGGAAGCGAGCGCAAAGCGGAACGGTGTCTTTGTATCTTCCCGCGCGAAATAGATTGGCGACAACACTTTGTGCAACACGAAAGAGGGCAACCCGAACCCGTAAATCGACACCGCCAACGCCGTCGCATATGCGTCCTGCGCATCAAACGCGCCGCGCTGGAACAGGACCGAAACAATCGGGAAAGGAATAACCACCAAGGCCACCGCCGCTGGCAAAGTCAGCAATAACGTGAACTCCGCCGCGCGATTAACGCTGTTCTGGCTGCCAACTTCATCGCCCGCGCGAAGGCGGCGTGACAGGTCCGGCAACAGCACCACGCCAATGGCGATGCCAACGACGCCAAGCGGCAGTTGGTACAGGCGATCCGCATAATTCAACCACGCAATCGCCCCGTCAAAATAAGATGCGACCTGCCGCCCTACCAAAAGGTTAACCTGCACGACACCGCCCGCAAGCGCCGCTGGCCCCGCGATAATCGCCAAGCGTTTCAGCTCCGGCGTCAAGCGCGGAAGCCGAAGCCGCAACTTCATGCCAGCCTTTGCTGCCGCCCACCAAAGTAACGCCATCTGCCCGATTCCGGCAATCGGAACACCCAGAACCAGCGCCCAACCGATGTCACCGCCGGTTTTATAGGCGATCCACATCGTGCCAATCAGAATGATGTTCAATAACACAGGGGCCGCCGCCGCCGCCGCGAAACGGCCAAGCGAGTTCAGCACGCCGCTTAACAAAGCGGCAATAGAGATGAACAAAATGTAAGGAAACGTCACCTGTGCGAAATCAACGGTCAGGTCAAACCGCGTGTCGGCGGCAAACCCGCTGGCCATGGCCAAAACCATCCACGGCATCAACAATTGCGCCAAAACCGTGAAAACAATCAGGATCGTCGCCAAGCCCGCCATCGCGTCTTCGGCAAAACGCTTGGCATCCTCGCCGCCCTCGACCTTCTTGGAAAACAGCGGAATGAAAGCAGTGTTAAACGCGCCTTCACCAAAGAAACGACGGAACATGTTGGGCAGGGAAAACGCGATCAAAAACGCCTCGGCAACAGGACCGGAGCCAAGAAACGCCGCAATCATGATATCACGGACGAACCCCAAAACACGGCTGATCAATGTCCACCCGCCGACAGTGAAAAACCCTGACATCAGGCGGATTGGGCGGCTCATTCGGTTGCCCCTTTATGGCCCTGCTCAATCGCCGCAATCAGACGTTTTTCAATCTTGTGCTGCTTGTCTTTGGAATGAATCTTAAGTCCAAACAAATCCTTAACGTAAAACGCATCCACCGCTTGTTCGCCGTAAGTGGCGATAATTGCCGAGGAAATCGAGGCCCCGCAATCCGTCAAAGTCCGTGCCAGATCGAACAACAAACCGGGTCGGTCGCGTGTGTCCACCTCGACAATCGTGAAAATCTCGGACCCGTCATTGTCAAATATAACGGAGGTCGGCACGATGAAATCCCGCTCCCGCTTCTTGATCTTGTCTTTTGATCTTAATGCATCGCGGGCAATCACTTCGCCCTGCAAAATCCGCAAAATCATTTTCCGCAACCGCGCCAACCGTGTTTGGTCGTAAGGCGCGCCGTCACCGTCCTGAATCCAGAACACCGCCGTCGCCAATCCGTCGGAACTGGTATAGGTCCGCGCATCAACGACATTCGCGCCAGCCAGTGCCAATGCACCGGCGAAGCGCGCAAAAATACCGGGGTGGTCGGGCATTACAAAGCACGCCCGCGTCGCATCGCGGGACGGGTCCGGCACGATATCGCTAACGGGTTCACCCGCCTTAACACCGCGCGCCAATTCAGCAAAAATCTTCTGGGTCTCGGTATCGAGGCCCAGCCAATATGGTCGGTAATGCCGTTCGCATTCGGCTTCGATATCCGCCGGCGTCCAATCGGTGAGCGTTGCAACCAAAGCCTCCTTCGCCTCGGCTTCGCGTTTCGGGCCGCTGTGGATTTGTTGACCATTCATTAACATATCGCGGGTTTGGCCATACAAATCACGCAGCAGCATGGCTTTCCAGTTGTTCCACACCCCCGGCCCAACGCCGCGAATGTCACAAACCGTTAACGCCAACAGCAGCTTCAACCGTGTATTGCTTTGCACGACGTTGGCGAAATCGCGCACTGTACGGGGGTCTGACAAATCCCGCTTTTGGGCCACGTCCGACATTAACAAATGGTTAAGCACCAGCCACTCCACCGTTTCGCATTCCGCGGGGTTCAACCCCAGACGCGGCGCGATAACCCGTGCCATTCTTGCCCCGACAACCTCATGAGCCTCCGGCAACCCCTTGCCAATGTCATGCAACAGCAAAGCAATATAGAGAACCCTGCGGTTCACCCCTTTTTTCAGAATGCCCGAGGCCAAGGGCAAATCCTCGACCAGCTGTCCGTTCTCGATCCCCGCCAAGTTGGAGATACACTGGATCGTATGTTCGTCCACCGTGTAGTGGTGGTACATATTGAACTGCATCATCGCGATAATGCGTTCGAATTCGGGAATAAACGTGCCCAGAACACCCAGCTCGTTCATCCGCAACAAACCGCGTTCAGGGTTGCCGTGGCCCAACAGGATGTTCATGAATATCTGCTGTGCATCGGGGTTTTGCCGCATGTTTTCGTCGATAAGATGCAAGTTCCGTGCGATCAGGCGCATGGCGTCGGGGTGGATCAGGATTTCGGAAAGCAGCGCCTCGTCAAACAAGCGCAGGATGTTTACGGGGTCCGCCAGAAAAGCCTCGGGGTCGGCGATATCCAGACGCCCATGCCGGATATTATACCCCTTGGCGGCTTTGTCTTGACCAAAACTGAACACGTTCAAAATCTTGCGCCCGATGCTGGGGCGCTTTTTCACGTGACGCGCTTCAAGGGCGGTCAGGAAAATACGGGTCAGGTTTCCCACATGGGTTGCATGGCGGAAATACACCTGCATGAAATGCTCGACAGCGCGGCGGCCTTCGGTGTCTTTGAAACCCAGCGCCTCGGCGATCTCCACCTGCATGTCGAACGTCAGTTGGTCCACGGCGCGGTTCGCGATCAGGTGCAAATGGCAGCGGATTGTCCACAAAAACGCCTCCGCCTCGATGAAGGTTTTATATTCTTCCCGCGTGAACACCCCGTGGACGATCAGTTCTTCGGAATCCTTGGCGTGGTACAGATATTTGGCGATCCAGAACAGCGTCTGCAAATCCCGCAATCCGCCTTTGCCTTCCTTGATGTTCGGCTCAACCACATAGCGGGAGGAACCATGGCGTTTGTGCCGAACGGCCCGTTCTTCCAGCTTGGCCTCGACGAATTCGGGGCCGGTATCCTTGAAAAGTTCCTGCCAGAGGCGGGCCTCAAGATAAACGGCCAGCGTTTCATCGCCGGTAATGTAGCGGTTTTCCAACAGGGCTGTGCGGATGGTAAAATCCTCGCGCCCAAGCCGGATGCAATCGTTGACGGTGCGCACCGCGTGGCCGACTTTCAGGCCCAAATCCCAAAGCGTATAGAGGATGCTTTCAATCACACTCTCCCCCCACGCGGTTTGTTTGTAAGGCGTCAGGAACAGCAGATCGACATCCGAAAACGGTGCCATCTCGGCGCGGCCATACCCCCCCACAGCCATCACCGTAATATTTTCGCCCAACGTCATATTGAATTGCGGATGCAACCAACGAACGGCGACTTCCACGGCGAATTTGACAACTTCGTCGGTCAGGTAGGTATAGGCTTTGGTGGCTTTGGGGGCCTCGTGCGGGGTATCTTGCAACGCCGCCGCAATTCTACCGCGCCCGTCCGCGTTCGCCTGCTTCAGGACGACAACGGCACGTGCACGAATGTCGGCAGCGCCCAAAGCATCCTGCATGGTCGCGGCCAGTTGCGCACGAATAACATCCGGGTCCAACACATCAATGGGGGAGCCGATCAGCCCCCCCACTTTTATTTTCGCAATGTCCAAAGCCATAGGTTTAGAATCCGAACCCGCCGAAGTTACGCGGCGCAGCGTCGACTTCAATGGTCAAACCTGTCTCCACTTTCAAGATCGCCAAACCGCGTTCGTTCCGGCCATCAGCACGAAAGCGGAACACACCGTTCGCACCGATAAATCCTGCCGGATTGGTCAGACGCTCAGCCGAGAACGTATCTGTTGCTCCTTCGGCGGCAGAACTGCGAATCAACGCGCCAACGACGGCAACCGCATCATATGCGATCGCCGCAAGGTTATGGGGTTCAGTGCCGTAGGTGTTCAGATATCGGTCGTTAAACTGCGCAGTTAGCTCTGGATCGGGCACAGCAAACAACCCGTCCTGAAGGCTTGGCTGTAACAACAAATCTGTCGAACTATCCCAACGCGTTAGACCAAGAAACTGGGTATTTAGCCGCGAAACATCTTCGGAACCAAGTGCCGCCGCGATAAACGGCAGCCCCCGCGTTGGCGTGTCGGTAAACAACAATGCCTGCACACCGTTGGCTTTTATTGTTTCGGCGATCAGTGGTGCGGCCTCGCTTAACCCCTCCATATTCAATGGATAGGACGTAACTGCCGTCAGGGTTGCCCCGACACTACGCGCCGCATTGGATGCCGCGCGCAGGCCTGCCTCGCCCTCAACACCTTCGGGATAAACCACACCGACGTTCGTCATGCCGTTACGAGCGACGTATCCGTAAAGACGTGTCGCCACATCCTCGAACGTGACACCCATGATATAGACGTTTCCGCCGGCAATCGCGGCGTTATTCGAGAAGCTAATCACGTTCACACCCTCAAGGCGCGCCACAGCCGCAGCCGCACTGGTTGCACTGGAAAAAAGCGGGCCGATGATGATTTGGGCGCCTTCCGCAATCGCACGCTCGGCTTCGGTCGCCGCACGGACGGGGTCAGTCCCTGACTCGTAAATCCGCAGATCAATCACGGCACCTTGCAAGTCCCGCGTTGCCATATTCGCCGCGTTAACAAGATTTTGCGCCAACTGGTCATTCGCGGCTTCGCCAGAACCAAAAGGCACCATCATCGCCACAATAACCGGCTTGGTTGGATCCACTGCGGAGCTTGGCCCTTGCAATCCGCCTGCACAGGCGGAAATGGTTAACGCCGTGAGCCCCAGCAATACGGGCCGCAAAAAGCGGGAAAAGGATAAACGAAATTTTAACATAGTGCCTCGCAAAATCAGGTGCGTCTAGATAGACTCGAATTAGGGCGCAAGGTTAAGGCGCGGGATGCCACAAGTAAACGGCAGCTTTGAACAAGGATTAGGGTAAATTGTCTAGCATAACACCAACGCTTACTGCGGGACTGTATCTGGTTTCCACACCAATCGGTACGGCGTCCGATATCACGCTACGGGCGCTGGATATTCTGACAAACGCTGATGTGTTGGCGGCCGAAGACACGCGAAACACACGAAAACTGATGGATATTCATGGGGTTAAGCTGAACGGACGCCCCTTGATGCCTTACCATGACCACAACGGCCCTGCCCAGCGCCCTCGTATTATGGCGGCGATCAGGGCGGGTAAATCCGTGGCATATGTGTCCGACGCAGGAACCCCGTTGATCGCCGATCCGGGGTATCGGTTGGCGGCAGACGCCATTGATGAAGGCTTGCCGGTAACCGCCGCCCCTGGTGCATCCGCGTTACTGGCGGCATTGGCTGTCGCCGGGTTGCCGACGGATCGGTTCCTGTTCGCAGGGTTTCCACCTGTGAAATCGGTCGCAAAGGCCAAGTTTCTGGCGGAATTCACAAACGTTCCTGCAACACTGGTATTCTACGAATCCCCCCGCCGCCTTGCAGATTGCCTAACGGCAATGGTGGCCGCCTTCGGCGGCGGTCGGCGCGTGGCGGTGTGTCGGGAATTAACCAAAAAGTTCGAGGAAGTCCGCCGAGGAACTTTGGCCGATCTCGCAGAACAATATGGCGGCGAAGCGGCACCAAAAGGCGAGGTGGTTATCGTGGTCGGCCCACCGATTAACGAGGCCGCCTCGGAACAAGATATCGACACAGCGCTGCTGTCCGCGTTGAAGACCCAATCTGTCAAAGATGCTGCAAGGGAGGTGTCCGAGGCTTTGGATCTCCCCCGCAAACTGCTTTACGCCCGCGCGTTGGAGCTGAAATGAGGTCAGGCAGCACGGCCTACCACAATGGCGCCGCCGCCGAAGACATTGCGGTGCGATTATATGAGGCCCAACAAGGCCGCGTGCTGGAACGCCGCTGGAAACGGCCCGCGGGCGAGATCGACCTGATCGTCTCGCTCAACGGGCGGATCGTGTTTGTAGAAGTGAAGGCCCGAAAAACGCTAGACGCGGCAGCACTGTCGCTATCCCCCAACCAAATTGAACGCATGTTCAACGTCGCGCAGGTATACTAGGCCGAAAGCGGTGCAGGCCTGAACGCCGAAACCCGCTTTGATATGGTCTTGGTCGATCGCCAGGGTAGCGCGGAAATTCTGGAAAATGCGCTGGCGATGGGTTGGTAGGGTTGAAACCCGCCCGCGCGTGGTCCAAGTCAGTTACAAACAACAAAGGAATTCGCCCATGCCCTTGAAAATCGCCTTCCAGATGGACCCGATTGAAGATGTGAACATCGACGGGGACAGCACGTTCCGTATTGCCGAAGAAGCGCAGACGCGTGGGCATGAACTGTTCTACTACACCCCCGACAAGCTGGCCTATCAGGAAGGACGCGTCACCGCGCGGGGCTTCCCCCTGACCGTGCGTCGCGAGAAAGGCAACCACTTCACACTGGGTGAGGAGCAGGAGATTGACCTATCCGATTGGGATGTCGTCTGGCTGCGCCAGGACCCGCCGTTCGACATGGGCTATATCACCAGCACTCATATTCTAGAAATGATTCACCCGAAAACACTGGTGGTGAACGACCCGTTCTGGGTGCGAAACTACCCCGAAAAACTGCTGGTGCTGGAATTTCCGGACCTGACGCCGCCAACCACAATCGCGCGCGATATCGAGACTTTGAAAGCGTTCAAAGACAAGCACGGCGACATCATCCTAAAGCCTTTATATGGCAACGGCGGGGCAGGTGTGTTTCGCCTGACACCCGATGACCGCAACCTGACCTCGCTGCACGAACTGTTCACGGGCATCAATAACGAGCCGCTAATTGCCCAGAAATTCCTGCCTGATGTGGCGGCGGGCGACAAGCGGGTGATCCTGATTGACGGGGTCGCGGTTGGCGCGATTAACCGTGTACCAGCCAAGGGCGAGGTCCGCTCGAATATGCACGTCGGCGGGCGGCCCGAGAAAGTCGAGATGACCGCACGCGATCTGGAGATTTGCGAACGCATCGGGCCGTTGTTGCGCGAAAAGGGTCAGATTTTCGTCGGAATTGACGTGATCGGCGGCAATTTGACGGAAATCAACGTGACCTCGCCCACGGGGATTATGGAATTAGACCGGTTTGACGGGATCAACGTTTCCGCGATGATTTGGGAGGCGGTTGAGGGGCGGATTTCGGGGTGGCGGCGGGAAGGTGGGTGAATCACCCACCCTACGCGTGCGAAAACCGGCGTTCGGGTGAAACCCGCGCCTAAATGTTAAAATGTCTCGGAAAGGCCGCTTGCGCCATGATTTCGGGCAATCCGGTTTAAAAACCACCCTGTTTTGGTCGAGGTTAGGCGTATCGCACTAAAATCCCATCCCCAAGCTGTTGCTGACATAACCGGTTGAAAGCCGGTGCAACGAATGGACGGCTTAGGGTCTCCGTGTTGCGAAAAACTGCAACGATATAAAATGCTTTAGCGCGATAAACCTGCGGGTTATTAGCCCCACCTCGCTCAGTACAGAATCTTATACACGCAAATGGTTAACAATTTGTGCAACCGCCGCCGCAGGCAAGACCAAGCCCAACTGGAGGGCTTTCAGAGGGCCCCGTTGCTGGCCATTAATGCAGACCCGATTTATGCCGGCACATATTTTCCGCCCAATACATTCCTGTCGATACGGCCTCAAATCAACGACTCTTTGCAGGCAGATCGAGTAACCCTGAGTGCCGATGCATCAGAATTAAGCGGGTTAATCCGCGATTACATACACGGTTCAGCCGCCGCCAAAGATTTGTCGCCTGAAGTGGTGGGGGGCACGGGAAATGTGCGCTCGGTTTCCAGTGGGGACGCGCAGGTGGCGGCAGATATTGATCGGGAAGCAGATACGATTACATTGCAGATCAAGGTGAAAGACGGCTGGCATGTGAACGCATGCGAACCGTTGGAGGATTTTTCTGTCCCGACCGATTTGACCGTTGGCGGCGTGCCGATTGCGGCATTTGGTTGCCCTAATTCGATGCTTAAATCTTTGGCGTTATACGAAGGAGAGCTGGAATTGCTCGCGGCAATTCCCGACACGGTTCCAGCCGTTGCCGTGTGAATGATTCAGGTTTGTACTTACGAGATTTGCCTACAGCCCGAAAAAGTCCGCCTTATTCTTTAGTAGCCCACAAAAACACCTGCACATCAGCAACGTTAGTGCCCGTCGCGCCGGTTATTAGCAAATCTCCGGCGGCTTGCAGGGCGACGTAGCTGTCGTTGTTCGCCAATAACGCTTCAAGGCTTTCACCAGCGTCGCGGATGCGTTGCACGGTGTGTTTATCGATAATCCCACCCGCTGCGTCAGTCGGGCCATCGCGCCCATCCGTGCCACCGCTTAGGAACACCCATTCGCCAAGGTCTGCTTTTTCGGCCAGCATCGCCACGCGCAAGGCAAGTTCCTGATTGCGACCACCTTTACCATTCCCAAGGATTGTCACGGTGGTTTCGCCGCCAAATATCAATGTTTTCGACGGGTTTTGGAGGGCGGATTGTAGGATGAAGTTCGCAGCTTCTTCAACATCTCCGGTTAAGGAATCGCTAACGATTACCCCGTCGCTCGAGGCCGCGAGCATTGCGTGTAAGCTGTGGCTGTTCGAACCGATGAGGGTATTTTGCGAATGAACCGGTGCCGTTTCAGGTTCGTTAACCTTTAGGGCATCTTGGACGGATGTCGGCATTTGATCGATCACGTTAAGGTTTGTTAACAACTCCCGCGCCGCGGACCGCGAAGCAATCGGGGCCACTGTCGGGCCGCTGGCAATAACACGAAGATCATCGCCGATCACGTCGGACAGGATATATCCATGCAACTTGGCAGGGCTGGCAAGACGGGCCATGCCGCCCCCTTTAAGGCGCGACAATTGTTGGCGCACCATGTTCATTTCGGTGATGTCCACACCTGCGCCAAGCAGAATTCGGCTGACCTCGGCTTTATCGGCGAGGCTGACGCCTTCAATGGGCGCAGGCAGAAGGGCCGAACCGCCACCGCTTATCAATGCCAAAACCACATCGTCAACGTTTGTCGTTTTCAGCAAATCAATCACCGCTAGCCCCGCGGCTTGCCCGTTTTCATCCGGCACTGGATGCCCCGCCGCCATGACAACGCAACGTTTAATATCGCGAGCGTTCTCGGTATTCGTGACCGCGATCGCCTCGAACCTTGCGTCTTTTGGCAGATTGGCGATCGCTTCCTCCATCATCGCGCAGGCGGCTTTGCCGATGCTGATCAGGACGTATCGCCCAGCTATTGTGGGCAATTCGGCCAAATGCGGGCGGAGCGCCAGTGCGGGGTCCGCAGCTTTCACCGCCGCCTGAAACAGCGCAACCGCCCTTTGGCGCATCAGAAAAACGCCTGAAGGCCGGTTTGGGCACGGCCCAGGATTAGGGCGTGGACGTCGTGTGTACCTTCGTAGGTGTTTACGGTCTCCAAGTTCATCATATGGCGCATGATATGGAAATCCTCGGAAATACCGTTGCCGCCGTGCATGTCTCGCGACATCCGCGCAATGTCCAATGCCTTACCGCAATTGTTGCGTTTAACGATGGAGATCATCTCGGGCGCGGCACGGCCCTCGTCCATCAAGCGACCGACGCGGAGGCTGGCTTGCAGGCCAAGCGCGATTTCGGTTTGCATGTCGGCGAGTTTCTTTTGGAACAGCTGTGTTTGCGCCAGTGGTTTGCCGAATTGCTTGCGATCAAGGCCGTATTGCAATGCTGCACGCCAACAGAATTCAGCCGCGCCCAGCGCCCCCCAACTGATACCGTAACGGGCGCGGTTCAGGCAGCCGAACGGGCCTTTCAGGCCTTCAACATCGGGCAGAATTGCGTCTTCGGGGATTTCGACATTTTCCATAACGATTTCACCGGTGATGGAGGCACGAAGCGACAGTTTCCCGCCGATTTTGGGGGAGGACAGGCCTTTGGTGCCTTTGTCCAGAACGAACCCGCGAATTTTACCGTCGTGTGCGTCCGATTTGGCCCAGACAACAATAACGTCCGCCGCTGGCGAATTCGATATCCACATTTTGGAGCCGTTCAGAACGTATCCTCCCTGCACTTTCGTGGCGCGGGTTTTCATACCGTTAGGGTCGGAACCAGCGTCAGGCTCGGTCAACCCAAAACAGCCGATCCATTCGCCGGTGGCCAGTTTCGGCAAGTATTTCATACGCTGTTCTTCTGATCCGTAAGCGTAGATCGGGTACATGACCAAGGACGATTGCACCGACATCATCGAACGATACCCGCTGTCGACTTTTTCAATCTCGCGGGCGATCAGGCCATACGCGGTGTAGCTGGAACCGATGCCGCCGTATTCTTCGGGGATGGTTACGCCGAGCAATCCCATCTCGCCCATTTCGGCGAAAATGCCGGGGTCGAAACTTTCCTCGCGGTAGGCCTCAATGATGCGCGGGGCCAGTTTTTCTTGTGCGTAAGCCGAGGCCGCGTCGCGCAACATGCGTTCTTCGTCTGATAATTGGTCGTCTAGCAAAAACGGGTCTTCCCAGTTGAAGCTGGACAAGGAGGGTAGCTCTTTGGCTTTAAGGGGCGCTTTGGTCATTGGAGAATCCTGATTTTGTGGCCAAGTTTGCGCTCATATTGGCTCGAAATTTGCTGCGCTGCAATAGGTGTGTTTTAAGCAAACGCCGCGTATGTATACAATCGCATCCGAAAAAGGTTTCCTATCGGAAACTTTATTGTTAAGACGGATAAAGATGATTCAATTTGGGGCGAATTTACCGATGACTGAACCACAGAAAACTCCTCTTTATGATCTGCATGTAGAGCTTGGCGGCAAGATGGTTGATTTTGCTGGCTGGATGATGCCTGTAAACTATGGCCTTGGTGTCGCCGGCGAACACAAGCAGTGCCGCGAAAAAGCGGCGTTGTTTGACGTATCGCACATGGGGCAGGTGGAGTTGCACGGCGAAGGGGCTGCGGAAAAGTTGGAGGCGATTGCGCCGTCGGCCTTTACTACGCTGCCTGTTGGCAAAGCGCGGTATACGTTTTTCACCAACCCTGACGGTGGAATAATGGACGATTTGATCGTGTCGAATGCAGGTGACTACCTTTATGTGGTGGTTAACGCCTCGATGCGGGATCAGGATATCGGGCATATGCGCGCCAATCTGGATGGTATCGAGGTGATTGAACTGGACCGCGCGTTGATCGCAATTCAGGGACCGGCGGCCGAAACTATCGTTTCGGCGGTCGCGCCTGTTGCGGCGGATTTGAAATTCATGGAATCAACCGTGGCCGACCTGTTCGGCGCTGAATGCCGGATTTCACGCCTTGGATATACCGGCGAGGATGGATACGAGATTTCGATTCCGACAGACCGAGTTGTCGACATCACCCGCGAATTCCTGAAACAGGACGATCTGGAAATGGCCGGTTTGGGCGCACGGGATAGTCTGCGGCTTGAAGCCGGACTTTGTTTATATGGCAATGACATCGACAACAGCACCTCGCCAGTTGAGGCGAACTTGAACTGGGCGATGCAGGAACGCCGCCGCGAGGAAGGTGGCTTCCCCGGGGCAGAACGTGTTCAGCGTGAACTGAAAGACGGCCCGAGCCGCAAATTGGTTGGTATCAAGCCTGAAGGTCGTGCGCCCGCGCGGCGCGGGGTCGAGGTGGCTGACAAGGACGGAAACCTGATTGGCGCGATTTCTTCGGGTGGATTCGGCCCTACCTATGGCGGTCCGGTTTCAATGGGGTATATTGCTGCGGAGTTCGCTGAACCGGGAACGGAAGTTAACCTTCTTATTCGTGGCAAAGCGATGCCCGCAACTATCATCAAGCTGCCGTTCGTGCAGCAGAATTACAAACGCTAACCAGAGGTTTTGACATGACGACTTATTATTCCGAAGAACATGAATGGCTTGAAGTTGACGGTGACACCGCAACATTGGGCATCACCAAACATGCAGCCGAAGCACTGGGCGAAGTGGTTTTCGTTGAGCTGAAAGAAGCTGGCGACACCTTCGATAAAGACGATGAAATCGGCGTAGTAGAAAGCGTTAAGGCGGCGTCTGAATTGTACGCCCCGCTGGCTGGCGAGATTACCGAAGCCAACACCACGCTGGAAGACAACCCCGGTTCTGTCAACGAGGATCCAGAGGGTAACGCCTGGTTCTACAAGATCAAACTTGCCGATGTTAGCGAACTCGAAGCGCTGATGGACGAAACTGCTTACAAAGCCTTCATCGCTTAAAGGAATACGCGCATGTCTTTCGATCCGACCCCCTACACGCCCTATGATTTTGCCAATCGCCGTCACATCGGGCCATCCGACCCCGAAATACAGGAGATGCTGGACGTTATCGGGGTTGGATCGCTGGACGAGTTGATCGACCAGACTGTACCCTCCGCTATTCGGCAAAAAGGTAAGCTGAAGCTGCAAGAGCCAATGTCTGAACGTGACGTACTGCACCACATGCGGGAAGTGATCGATAAGAACAAGGTTCTGACCTCGCTGATCGGGCAAGGGTATTATGGCACGATGACGCCGCCGGTTATCCAGCGCAACATTCTGGAAAATCCGGCTTGGTATACGGCCTATACACCTTACCAACCGGAAATCGCACAAGGTCGACTTGAGGCGTTGTTGAATTTCCAGACGATGATTATGGATTTGACGGGGCTTGAGATCGCCAACGCATCCTTGCTGGACGAGGCAACTGCGGCGGCTGAAGCGATGACGATGGCGAAGCGGGCATCGAAATCCAAAGCAAATGCGTTCTTCGTTGATGAAAACTGCCACCCACAAACGATTGATGTGATCAAGACCCGCGCGGAACCGTTGGGCATTGAAATTATCGTTGCCGATCCCGAAACAGACATGGACCCATCGTTGGTTTTCGGCGCGATCTTCCAATATCCGGGCACTTATGGGCGTGTGCGTGATTTCACACCGTGTATCGCCTCGTTGCATGCGGAAAAAGCCATCGCGGTTGTGGCTGCCGATATTTTGGCGCTTTGCCTGCTGAAAAGTCCGGGCGAGATGGGGGCTGATATTGCAATCGGTACCACCCAACGTTTCGGTGTTCCTATGGGNTATGGTGGCCCGCACGCGGCCTATATGGCAACGCGGGACAAGCTGAAACGCTCCATGCCGGGGCGGATCATCGGGGTCTCGATCGATACGCGCGGTAACAAGGCTTATCGCTTGGCGCTGCAAACACGCGAGCAACATATCCGGCGCGAAAAGGCGAATTCGAATGTGTGTACCGCGCAGGCTTTGCTGGCGGTTATGGCGTCTATGTATGCGGTTTTCTATGGTCCGGCAGGGCTGAAGGCGATTGCCCAATCGGTGCATCGCAAGACCTCCCGTATGGCAAAAGGGCTTGAAAGCCTTGGTTTCAAAGTGGAGCCGGAGGTGTTCTTTGACACTGTAACAATCAACGTTGGTGCGCTTCAGGGCGTAATCCTGAAAGCTGCGGTTAACAACGGCATTAACCTGCGTAAAATTGGCGAAGACCGGATCGGGATTTCGCTGGACGAACAAACCTACCCCGAAACCATAGAAGCCGTTTGGCGCGCGTTTGGCGGGGACATGAAGGACGATAGTGCCGCTAATCGCGACTACCGTCTACCAACCGAGCTGTTGCGGACAGACGAATATCTGACGCATCCGATTTTCCACATGAACCGTTCCGAGGCCGAAATGACGCGCTATATGCGCCGCCTCGCCGATCGTGATCTGGCGTTGGACCGAGCAATGATCCCGCTGGGGTCGTGTACAATGAAATTGAACGCAACAGCGGAAATGATCCCGTTAACTTGGGACGGCATCGCCAACCTGCACCCGTTCGTGCCGCTGGATCAAGCAGCGGGATATACGGAACTGACGAACCAGTTGATGGATCAATTGTGCGAAATTACTGGTTATGACGCGATGTCCTTACAGCCAAATTCGGGCGCGCAGGGGGAATATGCAGGGTTGTTAACTATCCGGAATTACCACGCCTCGCGCGGTGAAGCGGATCGTAACATTTGCCTTATTCCGACGTCGGCGCACGGTACTAACCCTGCATCGGCCCAGATGGCTGGCTGGAAAGTTGTAGTGGTGAAATCTGCGGACAATGGCGACATTGATCTGGAAGATTTCCGCGAGAAAGCGACGGCGGCGGGTAATATGCTGGCAGCGTGTATGATTACGTATCCATCCACACACGGTGTATTTGAGGAAACCGTGCGCGAGGTTTGTGACATTACCCACAAACACGGCGGTCAGGTTTATATCGACGGCGCTAACATGAACGCCATGGTTGGGCTGGCCCAACCCGGGAAAATCGGTGGGGACGTAAGTCACCTCAATTTGCATAAAACATTCGCCATTCCGCACGGCGGCGGNGGGCCGGGCATGGGGCCGATNGGCGTCGGCGCGCATCTGGAACCGTTNTTGCCTGGGCATCCTGAAACCGATAGTTATATCGGCGCAGTTTCTGCCGCGCCCGTTGGGTCCGGGTCCATTCTGGTTATTAGCTGGGCCTATATTCTGCTGATGGGCGGCACGGGGATGACGCAAGCGACCAAGGTTGCGATCCTGAATGCGAACTACATGGCGAAGCGGCTTTCCGGTGCTTACGATATTCTGTTCAAGTCCAAGATAGGACGGGTGGCACATGAGTGTATTCTCGATACGCGGCCTTTGGCAGATAGCGCCGATGTAACCGTGGATGATATCGCCAAACGACTAATGGATTGCGGTTTCCACGCCCCTACAATGAGCTGGCCGGTGGCGGGAACTTTGATGGTTGAGCCCACAGAATCCGAACCCAAAGCCGAAATCGACCGGTTTATCACCGCGATGCTGGCCATTCGTGCCGAGGCGCAGGATATCGAAGACGGCAAGATCGCCTATGATGCCAGCCCGTTACACCACGCGCCGCACACGGTTGAAGATCTGGTTGGTGATTGGGNTCGCGTTTATTCACGCGAACAGGCTTGTTACCCTCCGGGTGCATTCCGCGTGGATAAGTATTGGCCCCCTGTGAACCGCGTAGACAACGCGTATGGCGACCGGAACCTGATTTGTTCGTGCCCACCATTATCGGATTACGAGGATTAGTTCGGAGCCGACGCCACATATTCCACTTGCTATATGTGTACAATCTGACATGTTTAGGGTCGCCTTCGGGCGGCCCTTTTCCTTGTGTCCGAGGTGGTAATATGAAATTTCTCGCTGTCGCTGTCTTTCTGCTTTCAGCCCTACCGCTCCACGCGTTGGAAATCCGGCAGGTTACCGAAAATGTTTACGCTATCGTTGGGCCACTAGGTCAGCGATCTACTGAAAACTTGGCGAATAACGCGACATTTGGCGTTGTGATAACGGACGAAGGCGTTGTGTTGGTCGATACAGGTGGTAGCTGGCTCGGCGCCGAGGCGTTGCATGCAGCAGTGCGCGAAATCACGGATATGCCTGTGAAGTTTGTGATCAATTCCGGCGGGCAAGATCATCGCTGGATCGGCAACGATTATTGGCAACAGCAAGGNGCCAAGGTCATCGCGTCAGATGCGGCTGTGGCAGACCACAAAGATCGCGGCTCCCTTCAAATGACAGGGCTGTCGATACTGCTTGGCGATAAGCTGGCGGGGACGGTTCCAGCTTATGCAGACATCACGTTTGACACGGAATACAGTTTTGAACTTGGCGGAGTGGTGTTTGGGATCACCTACGCTGGGCAAGCGCACACCCCCGGGGACAGTTTTATCTGGGTGCCTTCAGCCTCTACGGTTTTTACTGGCGATATCGTTTACATGGAGCGAATTCTAGGAATCGGTGATCAGTCTCATTCCGGCACATGGATTGAAGTGTTCGAAGCGATGGCGGCTTTGAATCCGACGTACATTGTACCCGGTCACGGAGGCCCAACGGACTTGGCCGGAGCAAAGGCGGATACCTACGATTATCTGGTGAATCTACGGACGCAAATGGGCGCGTTTATTGACAACGGTGGTGACATTATTGAATCCGTTAACGTCGAACAGGGCGCGTTCGCCTATCTGGAAAACTTCGATGGGTTGGCGAAACGCAACGCCCAGCAGGTGTTTGCGGAGATGGAGTGGGAATAGTTAAAACCTGTCCACCTTGTAAGCGCTGATATCCACATTTGCACGGCGGTTCCCTGCGATATCCGCCACCATTCTGCCCACCTTTGGGCCGATTGTCAGGCCGATGTGCTGGCCGCCGTANGCGTGGANAACGTTCGGGGCGTCGGGGCTTTCGCCTATCACGGGCATGCTGTCGGGAGTGGTCGGGCGGCGGCCCATCCATACTTCGTCGTATTCGAATTCCAGTTTTGGATAGACTTTCTTCATCTGTTTTCGCAACAAATTAACCGGCGCGGTGGACGCAGGTGCATCGAGGCCGCCGAATTCGACCACGCCAGCGGCGCGCAGGAACCCGTCCATTGGTGTCAAAACGAAGCGCGAGTCGGTAATCATGTAGGGGTTAGGGGCGGTAAAGTTGGGATTGAACATGGAGACGTGATAGCCGCGTTCAGCCTCCAGCTTCACTTTCGGGGCCAGCTTTTTGGTTAACAAGCTAGACCAAGCACCAGCTGATAGAACGATTTTGTCGGTCGAGATTTTCTCGCCACCCTTCAGCGTGACCGACGGTTTTTCGCCTGCGGTGATTTCGGCAACCTCGCCTCGTTTGAAACGACCGCCTTGGGATTGGTAATGGCCAAACAGCGCGGCGACATATTCGCCGGGAGAAGACAGCCATCCATAATCTTTATAGACCGTGCCAAAAGTGTAAGTTGGGCCGAGATTAGGATCGCGCTCCAATATTTCGGCGCGGTTAATGTGATCCGGATCGAATCCGTGTTCTTTGCGCAGCGATGAAGACAAGGGGTCTGCGCCGTAGTCGGATTTGCTGGCGTAAAGGTTCACGTATTCACCAGTTTGGATAAACGCGGCAGCGGGGGTTCCAGCGGATAATGCCTGATGTTGATCCACAGCATCGCTGGTCAAAGCAGCTAGCCCCGCTGCGATCTCTGTTACTTTTTTTACATTCCCGTTAAGTAAAAACGGAACAAGCCAAGGCAATAGTCGTGGTAGGTATGACCAGCGCAAATAGAGCGGCGAATTCGGGTTCAGCAACATGGCAGGTGCTTTGGCAGCAAGGCCCGGAACGGACACAGGAATTATGGCACCGCGTGCGATTAACCCTGCGTTTCCGAACGATGTTTGGTCTGGATGACCAGGAGTTATTCGATCGATAAGTGTGACGTCCCAACCGTCGCGGCGCAGCCATTCAGCGGACGAAACGCCAGTGATGCCGGCACCGATGACAAGGATGGATTTGGACATTTCGCACTCCTGTTTCAGGGCACGGTAGGCCTGTAATTCGGTGGCGTCTAGGCTAATGTTTCCAACATACTGACGACGCGCTTAAGGTGGACCGCAACGGCGGCCTCGTCCCCGCGGGTTTCGATATTCAGGCGCACCAGTGGCTCGGTTCCTGACATGCGCAGGTTCAATCGCCAGTCGCCGAAATCCATGCTGAGACCGTCGAAATGCTCGATCTTTTGTGCTTCGTCTTCCAGTGCCGCCTCGACGGTTTTCAAGGCGGCGGCCGGGTCCTGAATGGTGAAGTTCTGCTCGCCCGATGCAGGGAATTTGGCTTTGCGGCTGGCGATCAAGTCTGCCAGCGAAGCTCCAGTGGTCGACACCAGTTCGGCCACCATTAGCCACGGGATCATGCCGCTATCGCAGTAGGAAAAATCGCGAAAATAGTGGTGCGCGCTCATCTCGCCACCATAGACAGCGCCGTGTTCGCGCATGACCGCCTTTTGATAGGCGTGGCCAGTGCGCGCCGGTACCGCTTTGCCGCCAAGTTCGGCGACAATTTCCTGCGTGTTCCAGATCATGCGCGGATCATGGATGATCGTCCCGCCTTTGTGTGCGTTAAGGGCCTGTTGCGCCAGAAGCCCGACGATGTAGTAACCGTCAACAAATGCGCCAGTGTGATCGAAGAAGAAACATCTGTCGAAATCCCCATCCCAAGCGACGCCAAAATCTGCGCCGTGTTTGATAACGGCAGCGGCTGTTCGCGGCTGGTTTTTGGGCAGTAACGGATTGGGAATACCGTTCGGAAAGCTGGAATCCGGTTCATGATCCATGCGCACAAAGGTAAGTGGCGCGCCTTGGGNCGCCAACAATTTGACGATCTCGTCAAATGCGGGACCGGCTGTTCCGTTACCGGCATTAACAAGGATTTTCAGTGGTTTTAGTTTTGCAGGGTCGATGAACGAGCAGATTTTCGCGGCGTAGGCATCGCGGATGTTAACTTTCGTTAACGATCCCTTAACCGCGGCTGCTGTGAATTCAGCGCGTTCTGCAGATTTACGGATCGCCGTCATTTCGACTTCGGGACTAAGGGGTCGNGATCCTTTGCCGACGATTTTCATGCCGTTGTAATTGATGGGGTTATGCGAGGCCGTGACCTCTACCCCTGCATCAGCGTTCAGGTGGTCAGTTGCGAAGTACACCTCCTCGGTTCCGCACATGCCGATGTCGAGGACATCGACACCCATATCCTGCAAACCGCGCGCAACAGCCGCCTTCAAGTCGGCGCTGGTTTCTCGGCAATCCCCGCCCAGAACGACGGTTTTTGGTGACATGTATTGCGCGATGGCAGCGCCGATGTCGTAGGCGATTGCCTCGTTCAGTTCCTCGCCTAATTGCCCGCGAATGTCGTAGGATTTGAAGCAGGTTAGTTGGCGCATGGCTNAATCATTTCGTAATAAATTATAGTCTTAATAATGGCGATTGCCCGCTTTAGGAGCTTCTGCCGCATTGTTAAGCCTTTGTATAAGGTGTTATTGACACATATCAATGCNTTGCTTCGGAGCGAAGTTTATGTGCACCATCGGAAAACCAATTTGAAAGGCAGACTCATGAAACTGGTTACTTACGCGCTTACGGGCGCTTTCATGCTGGCATCGACCGGCGTATTTGCAGAATCGCACGAAGCGGCCGAGGATGATAATACTCAGCTTATGATGATTGAAGCTGCACTAGCGAGTGGCGACGCCGCGGCTGGTGAAAAGATTTTCAAAAAATGTAAAGCNTGCCACACAATTGGCGAAGGTGCGAAATCCCGTGTTGGTCCGCCTCTCAATAACATCGTTGGTGCTGAACTGGGGAGCTTTGAAGGTTTCAAGTATTCCAAGGGCATGGTTGCTATGGCCGAAGAAGATACCGTTTGGACAATCGAAAATTTGACCGCATTTCTTACGAAGCCGCGCGATTTTGTTGCCAAAACCAAAATGTCTTTCGGCGGTCTTAAAAGCGAAGAAGATCGTGCGAACCTGATCGCGTATCTTGCGACTTTTACAACGGTAGAAGACGGCAGCTAATTCCATTTAATCGGTTAACGCAATATGCGGCCCTCGAATGTTTCGAGGGCCATTTTTTGTTGGCTTAAAGGTTTTTCCGTCTGTCGAGTTTTGCGTATTAGCAAAATAGTCAGTGTAGCGTGCGACGGCGGAATTCTCGGTTAGTTAGGCGTTTTCTTTTAGCCAGAAATACGCGGATAACACTCCGAGCCCGACCCACCCGATAGCCCCTACGGTTATGCTGCGGCCAGCAAATTCGGCTGCAAGCTCGGGCGGGACACTCCCGCCGAAAACTTCGGGGATTGGTGCGCCGATTAGATGTGGAATTGCAACGACGGCGATGCCGATGCCCCATGGCAACCAACTTTTACCAAACGCAATCGCCGATAGTCCCGCGATTGTCGCCGCGACCGTTCCAGCCCACCAAACCTGGCGTGGCGCCAACTCGGCGGCGATCATTCCTGGAAGCTCAGGAGGTAATCCCAAGGCCGGTGCAAAATTGAAAACTGCAGCACCCGCCAAACCCCAAAGGATTCCACTCCGTGCTGTAATTCCAATACCTTTCAACTGCGCAAACGCCATCGCTGCCACAAGGATAAACGCATAACCGATATATACGGCAACGGTTGCCAATACCGTTATTCCATTACGAACCCAGTCGTATTCCCACTGAATATCCAGCATCGCTGTGGTTGTGTCTGCAAAGTGAACAAGCGCACCCGTTTCGTAAAGCTCGGCCTCAAGAATAAGCGGCACAAGCAACGCGATTTGCAGCGCGGCGGCAATCAGCCCCGCTGCAAATCCAGCGAACAACGCGCTGGTTACAAGTTTTTTAACCATTGTTTAGTGGCAGGCGAAGCCAATAGCATGACGGGCATCATGCGCCGCATTATGCAGTGTTTCGGAACCCGCGAAGCCCGCGACGAACAAGATCGACAGGCCCATGAACGCTGCGAACGCAATCGAGATCAGGCTTGTATCGGCTTTTACGGCCGTATGTGTAGCTGTAGTCATTTTCAATTCTCCTTACCGTCTACCCCGACGGTGTTTGTTGACACATTTGCGAGGCCGGTCTCCTGGCTTATGGTTTTTGGCTGGCATCGCCTTCCCGGGTATTAACCAGTGGCATATGATGCCCGCTAACCACATACAGTCGCGGGGGCGGCTGCGGCTTTGGGCCCCGATATGGGTAATCCCTCAACGCATTCCCGTTTCATCCCCGAGTGCTTGTGCAAACATGTGGGGAACCTTGCAGATTTAGCTTTCCGAGATTCGCAGGTGTAAGTCAAGGAATTTACGTATTCCACTTGATTAATACAGAATCCTTGTCAATTATGTTGGTATATTCTAATATACGAATGAATAACCAATCGACGCTCGATGAAGTGTCAAAACAAATGGGGGAAGCATGGCTGATTCTTTATCGGACCGTATACAGGGCGAACTGTCCCAAATCGCAGTTGATGGCCTTAACGGAGATCTGGTTTCACTGGGTCTGGTGTCTGAAATTACAGAAACCGAGGGTAAAGTCATCTTCTCGATCACAGTTCCAGATGAATTCCGTGGTAACTTCGACCCCATCCGCGATGATGCGCAAGCGCGTGTCGAAACGATGGACGGGATTGAATCAGCGCTGGTCGTTCTGACTGCCGCCCTTGATGCACCCACCGCTGCTGAACAGCCACCACAATTGCAGACTTCCAGACCTGTTGGGCGTGACCTGCGCCCACTCTCCTCCGCTATTCCGGGGGTTGGCGCGGTTGTAGCGGTTGCGTCTGGTAAAGGTGGCGTCGGGAAATCAACTACTGCCGCCAATATCGCGCTGGCGTTGTCGTCATTGGGTTTGCGTGTTGGTTTGCTGGATGCAGATATCTACGGCCCGTCAATTCCGCGCTTAATGGGTGGCAAAGGTCAGCTTGATATCGTTGATGGGAAAATCATTCCCAAGGATTCCTATGGCGTCAAAGTCATGTCGATGGGCTTCATGATGGAAGAGGATAAACCGGTTATCTGGCGTGGCCCAATGATCGTATCTGCATTGATGCAAATGGTGCATGAAACCAACTGGGGCACGTTGGATGTGCTGATTTTGGATATGCCACCGGGAACAGGTGACGCGCAGTTAACAATGGCGCAACAGGTTCCGATGGCAGGGGCGGTAATCGTTTCCACACCGCAGGATTTGGCGCTAATTGATGCGCGCAAGGGGCTGAAAATGTTCCAGGACGTTGATGTGCCTATCCTCGGGATTATCGAGAATATGAGCAACTTCGTCTGCCCACATTGCGGCGAGACCTCCGATATATTCGGCCATGGCGGCGCGAAAGACGAGGCGATCAAACTGGGCGTTCCGTTCCTTGGTGCAATTCCGTTGCACATGGATATTCGCCTACATTCGGACCAAGGTAAACCGACAGTGGTTGCTGACCCTGATGGGCCGCATACCAAGATTTTTAAGTCGATTGCTTTAAATATTGCCACGCAACTTCGCGGCAACGAGTAGAAATATCGGCCCCTGCGTTGCGCCGGGGCCAAGTTCGTTTAAGCTTCTCTCATCAACTGAAATTCGAAGACCTTCATGCCGGCGATTCCGCCGAGTACAATGAATACGGATGCGATGTAGGAACCGAGTGCCATGGTCGAAGCACCTGAAATCGCTTGGCCAACAGTACAACCTAGCGCGATAACCCCCCCGATACCCATCAAAGCCGCACCAAACAGGTTGCGTCTGGTGTCTTTGGCATCGGCGAATGTCGCGATGGCGAATTTGCCGTGGATTACTGCGCCAATGAACCCGCCCAGATGCGCGCCCAGCGTTGTTACTACTGCGAAACTTGGGGCAGAATAAGCCGTGAAACGCATGAAGTAATCTAGCGTGTCACCCGATGGGCGCACATAAGTTAACGAGGCAAGTTGTATCGGTACGTCCGCGAAATCATCCAGTGCAAGGCCTGTCAGGAACCAACCGGCAGTCACGCACAAGCCGATGCCAACACCTGCGATGACGTGAACAGGCGATGTACGGAAGCCCTTATCTTTGAATATAAATCCAAGGTATGCCGCCAGAACGACCACAAGAACAATATTGCGTGCCAGGGTTAAGTTAAGACCAGTCATAGCCGCCAAAATGTCACCGGAACGCTGGGATTCCAGACCATATTCGGCAAGGTTAACTGTGACGGGTGAGAATATCGCGACGCGCAACGGGCCAAGCAGGCCACCGATTGTCATGTATCCAAAGATTCCAACAACAATCAGAACCATCAAGGAACGTAAATCGCCTCCACCGGCGCGAACAAGATTTTTGCTAGTGCAACCTCCCGCGAAAACCATCCCGAAACCGAAGATCAGGCCGCCAGCGATATTGCCAAGCCAATTGAAGTTGGGCGTCAGGTAAATAGAACCGCTCAGATCGGCTATTCCGGTCATTTCTATTACGGTCGCGCCAATGATCGCTGTGGCCGTGGCCAAAAGCCACGAGCGGAAACGGCGGTAGTCCCCGAAATTTATGATGTCTGAAATTGAACCCATTGTGCAAAAGTTGGTTCTAAAGACGATGTACCCGAAAGTAACCCCGATCATCAAACCACCAAAGCCGACATAAAGTGCCGGAGACTCTATGATAAGCTCTCTTAATGCGTCGATCATATTCCATCCCATGTTGCGTCACGTTGCTACGCCCCAACCCGTGATTAACCGCACGGTTGCTGGGTTGCACACATATACAACATCATATTGTAATATGATAGTCTGTCGATTTAGAGGGTGTGAAATGGGTGTCTTATGCTGTTTCCTCAACAGCGGGCACAAGGCAATATATTTCGTACAATGTGCCGAGCAAAGTTTCAGCCTCTTCGCTGGCAATCGAGTAAAATATCGATTGCGCTTCACGGCGCGTAGAAACCAGACCTTCGTAGCGTAAAATCGCCAGATGTTGCGATAATGCGGATTGGCCAAGCCCAACCAGCTTTTGCAGTTCTTGGACGGAATGCTCGCCTTGCGCAAGATTACAAAGGATTAGTAAGCGCCATTGGTTTGACATAACACGCAAAAGCCCGCTGACTTCCGAAGCTTTTTCTTTCAGCTGTGCAAGGTTCAGATTCTCGATCATTCTACTAAAATCCCCTTTTTTTGTATATGTACTTACTAATATACAAATCTGGTAATATTGCAAGCTTGATCACGTGACTCTCACCCATCCATGAGGAAGATAATCCCTTGTTTTGTTGACTCTTGGGCCAAAATAGTATTCATTCATCCTAATAAACGAATTTACAATATAATCCACTGGGAGGAACCAGCCATGCTGGACAACGCAAACGACGGAAGCAATTCCAAAAGCATGTCGATTATCGCCACCAAAGGCACGCTTGATTGGGCATACCCGCCATTCATTCTGGCGACAACCGGCGCTGCGATGGACATGGAAGTAACAATGTTCTTCACTTTCTACGGCCTTGGATTGCTGAAAAAAGACCTGAACTTGAAAATGTCCACGCTTGGCAATCCTGCGATGGAAATGCCTATGATGGGCATGCACATGGCGATGCCTAACATCATTGGCGGCTTCCCGGGTGTTGATAAAGGTGTAACCGTCATGATGAAAAATTTGATGGCGAAAAAGGGCGTTGCTTCGATCGAAGACCTTCGCGAAGCTGCCGTTGAAACCGATGTCCGCCTGATTGCATGTCAGATGACGCTTGATCTATTCGAGATCAAAGATACGGACCTGATTGATGGCGTGGAAATTGGTGGTGCGGCGACAGCGCTGGAAGTTGCTGGCAAAGCTGACATCAACTATTTCATGTAATCCTGAATAACCCAACTACGAAAGGTGCTATTTCAAAATGGCCGATCAAACACTTGACGCAAAAGGGCTGAACTGCCCACTTCCAATTATCAAAGCCAAGAAAGCGCTTAAGGGAATGTCCCCGGGAGAAACTCTGGCTATCGAGTCTACAGACCCGGGTTCGGTTGCGGATTTTGCTGCGTTCTGCCGCCAAACTGGTAACGAGCTGACCAGTTCCGAGCAGTCCGGTGACATTTACAATTTCGAGATCAAAAAGTCCTGATCCAGTTGTTACGAATTGGTTAAAGCCCCGTCTGTTCAGGCGGGGTTTTTTCTTGCCTTGGTGTCGGCGACATGGTGCAAGAAGCGATTGACCCACGGGTTCGACGCGGTGTTTCGCATGTGGCAGAAACCCGCCATCAGGTTGTTAATCACAATACCGTCGTGTGTGCCGGATATGCCTGAGCCGCGCTGAACATCAAAACCGAATTTCGTGTCCGCTGGCAAGTTATCCACCTTGGCATAGTGGAATTCATGCGCGTTTATCGCGCCTCCCTCAACCTGCCAAAGGCAATCATTGGTAGGGCTTAGGCGTGTATGCCCTCGTCCTTGCGGGCGCGCGCACATCACGGCATTTCCGGGAATAACACCAACCATTTGGCGTTTCTCGCTGTGCCATTCCAAGGTTTCGCACAGGTACATCAAGCCGCCGCATTCTGCGTAAGCCGGAAGGCCAGCCTCGATGGCTCGTTTGACTTCGTGGCGCATACTGGCATTCGCTTCAAGTTTTGCCATCGAGGTTTCGGGGAAACCGCCGCCGATAAACAACCCGTCAATGTCGGGCAAATGCGCATCGTTGATGGCATCGAAAAACACCAGTTCCGCACCCGCCGCTTCAAACGCCTCGAAATCATCAGGATAGTAGAACCCGAAAGCCGTATCCCGCGCTACACCGATGCGAATGCCTTGGGCGAATTTATTGACTGGCGCGTGGTTCGTAATCTCTAGGTCCGGCGCTTTCGCTGCAATCGCAATTAGCGCGTCAAGATCAACGGAGTCGGCCAAGCGACGGCCAAGCGTGTCGATCAGCCGTTGGATCATTCCGGTTTCCGACGGTGTCGTCAGGCCCAAATGCCGTTCTCCGATTTCGAGGTCGTCACTGCGCCCAACCGCACCTAAAACCGGAAGGTCGGTGTATTCCTCGACGGCGGCCCGCAACTTGCCCTTATGGCGCGCACCTCCTGTTTTGTTCAAAATAACGCCGGCAATGTTCACATCTGCATCGAACGCCTGATACCCCATCAACAGCGGTGCAATTCCGCGCGTGGTTCCCGTTGTGTCGACAACCAAAACGACTGGGGCCTTGATCAGTTTGGCCATCGCCGCGTTGGAATCCGCACCGTGCAAGTCGACACCATCGTACAAACCTTTATTGCTTTCGATAACCGCAATGTCCGCACCAGTTACACGGCTGGCAAGTAGGTGGCGGACTTCTCCCTCATTCATCGTATTGAAATCGAGGTTATAGCAAGGGCGCCCGCTGGCCAAACCAAGCCACATCGGGTCGATATAGTCGGGGCCTTTCTTGAAAGTCTGAACGTTAAGGCCGCGCATCGTAAGCGCGCGCGACAGCCCCGTCGTTATCACGGTTTTGCCCGAAGATTTATGCGCCGCCGCGATCAGGAACCGAGCGGTCATGCTGCTACGGGCAGGTTGTGAAAGTCGTGTGCGCCCAATGTGAAACCCCTCGATTAAGTTTTCGGGGTCACGTTCGCATCTGACAAGGAGTTCGGCAAGATGCGTAGGAATTTCATTCCGATTACGGTGATTGCCAGCGCTAACGCTACGCCGCCCAATCCGAGGATCAATTCCAGTATTGAAGGTGTGTAGGAATTAATCACACCGTCTGAAAAGCTGCTGCTGACATCGAAACCCGGGAAAATCTCCAAGGGGTAAGCCTGCCCACCAATCACGATAACGTAAAGCTGTGCAAAACCGCCTGCGATTACCAAAAAGGATGAAAGCACAACCATGCGCGACTGTTTTCCCAGTGTCGGGTGGAACAGAATTCCCATCGGAACCAATCCGCCGATAAGGACCTGAACCCCCCAGAACAGGAATGTGTAAATTCCGCCGTCGCGAAGGATGAATGTCTCGACACCCCAATGTTCGGCTGCATAAATGTTGGTCACGTGTTGCACCGCAGTGAAATACAGTAATGCCGCGATGAATATCGCCATAAGGCGCGCAAGGCGCGTGCGAAGTTCAGGGCCGAATGCGCGGCCGGTCATACGGGTTATGCCCATCACGACCAGAAGGAACGAAGCCATGCCAATCGCGAAGGACAGCACAATAAACAAAGGGGCCATGATGGCCGCGTCGTAGGCTTGGCGTGCGACCAACCACCCGAAGATGGAGCCGGTACCGGTTGTCAGGATAAGTCTCCAAAGGAACGCCGCAAGACCTGCTGTTTTCACAGCATAAGAAGGAAGGCCACGCGCCATTTGGGTATAGATATAGATCGCAACAATCACCATGAAGCCGGTGTACAGAAGGATGTTCCATGTAAATATCGAGGTGAAATTGAAGTTTGTCATGGTCACAATCAGGCGATCAGGGCGGCCCAAATCCAACACCAAAACAGCCAAACCGCCGACCAGCAATGCGATTGCCAGCAAGGCTGAAAGACGCGCCATCGGTTTATAGGCAACCTTGCCAAACACGGACCCGATGGAGGCTACGTTCAATGCACCCGATGCGGCAACGATCAGGAAGATCGCAAACACGTGTGGCAGGCCCCAGACAATCTGGTTGTTCATGCCGGTAACGATGTGGCCGTAGTGTTCGACATAAAGGACAACCGCGCCCGCAGCCGCGATGAATACGCAAAGCAGTACCAAAAGCCCCCAGACTTGCGGTGTCGATTTCAGCTCGCGGTAAATAATCCGTTCCATGGCAACGCTCCTATATGTTCTGGTAGCGAACACCGAGGTTCAGCTTAAGATCCGCGCGAAGCTCGATACTAGGATAACTGGCCAAGGCCTTGGAAATATCACTATCTGGATCATTCATGTCGCCAAAAATCATGGCTTTGTAGCCGGTCGCGTTACATGCTTCGACACAGGCTGTGGTCCCGTCACCCCGATCAAGCTTGTGAACGCACATATTGCATCCCTCGACTGTCCCCTTGCCGCGCGGTGTGGTCACCTTTTGGTCTGTCACCGGTTCATGCACGAAGGAGCGCGCCTTGAACGGGCAGGCCATGATGCAATAGCGACAGCCGATGCATGTGTGGCGATCAACCAGAACAATGCCGTCTTCGCGTTTAAACGATGCGCCCGTTGGGCAAACATCGACACAGGGCGGGTTTTCGCAATGTTGACACATTACTGGAAGCGAATTCTCGCGTCCGGTGCTTTTGTCGCGCAATGTTACTTTACGAATCCACTGCGGGTCTGTGTCCAAACCGTTGTTTTCCCAACCATGTTCGTCTGAACAAGCTGTTACACAAGCGTTGCAATCGGACGGGCATTTGCCAGCGTCGATTAACAAGCCCCAGCGGACACCAGGGTTGGCTTTTGCGGCAACACCGTCACCCATCGCCATCAGCGTAACGCCGGGGGCAAGTGTAATCGTTGCCAGCGCAGCTCCGCTTTTGAGAAGGTCGCGGCGGTGCATATCGGCGCCCTTCTCATTGCTGGCGCGACGACCACCGCCGCAACCGCCTAATGGCTTCAATTCGGGAATGTTCATTGCGAAAGCCCCTCTAGATACGTCAACAATACCTCCAGCGACTGGTCGGGGCGATCAAACATCAGCGATGCTTTACCCAAATCCGGCGGGAGCGAATTATGACATTGGAAACAATCAATTTTTACGGCCGCGTAATCATGGCAAACACGGCAAAAATATCCGCTGCTTTCACTGGTTACCGGTTTAGCATCCGGCCCATTAACAGCATGACAAGCTACGCATCCTGCAAGCGAGTAATCAATATCGCGGTCCCCATCCCGAACCGTCAAATCGCGATCGTGGCGCAGCAGAGCAGGATGGTTAATTCGCATGTATTCATTACCCTCGGGGTGAGGCTCGCCGGTTGCCTTTGGGACATCCGGATAAACACTTTGCGCATGTACAACTGGTCCAATCGAAAGGCCAAGTATCATCATTCCGACTAGAAACAGCTTTTTCATTATTACGCTCCGAGGCCCATTTTGATATAGCCCGTTGGGCAAACATCGGCGCAGATATGGCAACCGATACACTTGTCGTAGTCCGTTTCGACATAACGCCCAAGCGTGCGATCTGATTTTTTGACGCGGGATACAGCATCCTGCGGGCAGTAAATCACGCAGTTGTCGCACTCGAAACACATACCACAAGACATGCAACGCTCGCCTTCTTTTTGGGCTTGCTCTTCGGAATACGCGATGATGCGTTCCTCAAAATTACCAAGAACATCTTCGCCTTCAATCCGAACTTCGTCGCGAACTTCACGCGCTACATAAGGGAAGTGGCCCTTATACAATTCAGTGTGCTTGACGATTTGGCTTTCCGAGCGGTCATCGAAGTTGTGCACGGCAAAATCTTCGCTATCCGTGCCGCGAATTGGCAGATTGTCATAAGCGTCCGGCTCTTTACCGCGCACGTGAAGTTCCTCCAGAAGATTAAACTGGTGGATGTCGATGGTTGGACGTTTTTCGATCTCGCCGTCATCAAGAAAATCAGTGATGGTCGCCGCAGCTACACGGCCATGGCCAATGGCTGTTGTCAAAAGATGTGGCTTGATGATGTCGCCACCAGCAAAATGTTTCTTGCGGCCTTTGACGTTATAACTTGCATCAATGTTGATGAAACCACGACCGTTGTCGAAATCTTCAAGGCCGTCAAAATCACCCGCTTGGCCGATGGCCGAGATGATGATGTCAGCTTCGATTTCGAATTCCGTACCTTCGCGCGGAACAGGTACGTTACCTTTCATGTCACATTCGCAACATTTCAACGCGATCGCACGACCGTTTTCATCTTTGATGACTTCCAGCGGCATAACGCTACCACGAAGATCAACGCCTTCGCGTTTCGCATCTTCGCGTTCATGTTCAGCAGCAGTCATCTGTTCGATCGGGAACAGGGACGTTAGCGTCGCCTTCATACCTTCACGCGACAGAACGCCAGCGGTATCTTGCGCGGTAAAGTCGATCAGCGTGCCGTCCGAATGTTCGGTTTTCGCAACATTTGTTACGTGACCAAGGCGACGGGCAACGGATGCAACATCGATGGAGGTATCACCACCACCAACAACCACAACCTTTTGCGCCGTACCAACGACCCAGCCTTTGTTGAACGCGTCGAGGAATTCTACACCGTCGATGCAGTTCTCCGTGCCATCCCAGCCCGGAATAGGCAGTGGGCGGCCTTTCTGCGCACCAAGTGCCCAGAAAATTGCGTCGTAGTTAGCTTCAAGAGTTTCAATGGCAACATCTGTGCCCACGGTTGTGTCCAAGTGAACTTCAACGCCCATTTCGGTAATGCGGCCAATCTCGATGTCCAGCATATCGCGAGGGGTCCGGTAACCCGGAATGCCGTAACGCATCATGCCGCCAAGTTTGCTGTTGGAATCGTACAGCACTACTTCATGGCCATCACGGCGCAGGAAGTAAGCCGCCGACAAACCAGCAGGGCCGCCACCGATAATCGCAATCTTGCGGCCAGTTGCTGCGCCAACTTCGGCCAGCTTCAGGTTGTTTTCATTCGCCCAGTCACCCACGTACTGCTCAACCGCGTTGATGCCCACGTAATCGTCAACCTCGTTGCGGTTACAACCTGCTTCACATGGCGCAGGGCAAACGCGGCCCATGGATGAAGGGAACGGGTTCGCTTCGACCATCTTGGCGAAAGCGTATTCCTGCCAAGCTTGAGCCTCGACGGGGGATTTATCCATGCCGCGCGCGATTGCCAGCCAGCCGCGTATATCGTGACCAGATGGGCACGAACCGGAGCATGGTGCGGTTTTCTGGATGTATGTCGGGCATTTATACGATGTGTCTTGCTGAAAGATTTTGTCTTCCAGATCCCAATCGTCCGGTGTTTCGCCTTCTTCATAGCGCACAAATGTTGGCATGTGATCGTTCATGAGATTACCTCCGTTGCGACTCCATCCCCTTCGGGCGCGGTGTCTTCTTCAATTACTTGCCCAGTCATAATCAGGGCACTTGCGACCAGCTGATGGACCGACAGGATCGAGTCCATCTCGTAGCCATATTTCGGCATTACTTTGGAAAACTGGGTTTTGCAGATGGCGCAAATCGCCGCCAGATGGGTCACGCCGTGTTCTTCGGCTACTTCATTAAACGCCGTCATTCGTGGGCTTGCGCCTTTGACGCGCAGGTCCATCAGATCATCCGTCAACAAACCGCCACCACCACCACAACAGAAAGTGCTTTCGTGGGTGGTGTCGCGATCCATGTCGAAATAGTAGTTACAACAGGCCTTCAAAACTTCGCGCGGCAGATCAAACTGACCGCCCTCGTATCCGCCCATACCGGCACCACGGGCAACATTGCAGCTGTCGTGATAGGTCAGACGAATGTGGTCGTTTCTGGACTTGTCGAAATTCAGCTCACCCTTCAGGATCATATCGTGCGTGAATTCCATGATATGCTGCGGGATAGGATAGTTTTGATCGAGGAAATCAAACGGGCCAGCCAGCGTATTGAGGAAACTATACGCCACACGCCATGCGTGGCCACATTCCCCGAAAACAATCCGCTTCACTCCGAGGTCTTCGGCTGCCTGACGAATACGAAGGCTTAGCGTTCGCATGTTTTCGTAACTACCGATAAACATACCAAAATTGGCAGCTTCGGAAGCGTAGGAACTAACTGTCCAAGTAACGCCAGCTTCGTGGAACACTTTCGCATAACCCAGAAGGCCGTCGATGTGGGGTTCGGCGAAGAAATCGGCAGACGGTGTGATTAACAGAATGTCGGCACCCTTTTCATCCAACGGAATTCGGATGGATAGGCCGGTTTCTTCTTCGAGATCTTCTTCCAGATCCTCAAGCGTCGCACGCAGCGCTTTGGGGTTCATGCCGAGGTTATTGCCGACGTCCTTCGCCTTGGCAATGATCTCGTTACAATACTTTTGACCCAGACCAACGGTATTCATAATCTCGCGGGCGGCCATGGAAATCTCCGCGGTATCAATGCCATACGGGCAAAACACCGAACAGCGGCGGCACTGGGAACACTGGTGATAATAGTTATACCACTCATCCAGAACTTCGCGTGTAAGATCACGTGCGCCAACCAGCCAAGGGAAGTTTTTACCCGCAAACGTGTAGTAGCGACGATAAACCGAGCGCAACAAATCTTGGCGCGCAACCGGCATGTTCTTGGGATCACCAGTGCCAAGGAAATAGTGGCATTTGTCGGTGCAAGCACCACATTTCACGCAGCTATCAAGGTAAACCTGAAAGGCGCGGTTCTTCTCGGCTAGTTCGCCGATTTTGGCAATGGCAACTTCTTGCCAGTTGTCGATCAACTCGCCCGGGAAGCCAAGGTCTGTGTTGTGCTTCGGGTGGGCCATGTAGGATTCAAGATCCTCCATCGCGCCACATTTAATGTCGGGGATCTCGAACGGATCGGCCATAAATTTGGGGCCGCCTTCAGCATCCATGTCTAGTTTTGCCATGCGCTCGCCCTCCCTATTCTTCTAGCTTTTTCGCCCAAGGGACGATGTGGCGTTTTTCACGCGAGTTATCAATTTGATAGCGAGTCGGGCTAAAGAAGATGCCCGGGCCGTGCAGCAGTTTCGAAATCGGAAAAATAATCATTAGAAACGCAACCGAGCCAAGATGCACAAGCAGGATCGGGCTGCTGGGAAGATCGTTAATCTGGAAGCGCATCAGGCCGAGGAAAAAGCCTTTGACCATAATAATGTCGGTGGGCAGGACGAATTTCATCAGCATACCGCTGCCAGCGATGCCGATCAGAAGCAGCAACATCAAGTAGTCCGATGGGCTGGTGATATAGCGAACACGTTCTACCGTAAAGCGGCGGACCAGCAGGCCGATCAGGCCAATTATCATCAGATAGCTGGCATAAATCCCGAACGGCTGAACCAGTTCGACCCACCACCAGATATTGAAAGTGAAATACCGGATATGGCGCAACAACACGACCAGCATACCGAGGTGGAACAAGTATCCAAACAACCAAATCCATTTGTTGGACTTGAACAGGCTCTCGAATAAAACCACTTCGCGGAACATGCGAAAATAGACGCCTTTTAGCGTGCGGGGCGCGGGCATGGTCGGAATTTTCAAGGGCGCGGGGGCCTTTGCATACCGTCTGATCTTCATCCCTGTCCCGAAAACGAGCAGAAATGTAGCGATATAGAATAGAAATGCATACAACACGGCTGTCACGTCAATTCCTCCCATTGGCCAGTCCGGCACCGGAGACACCGGAACCGAGCCAAGTAATAATGTGCCCTGTGAATTATTGTTATTCTACAGGGGTTTAAGCGTAAGTTATACGCAGCCCGTAGGCTTAGGCAGACCGGCAATCTTACAAGCCTGCTTCGCTGGACCGTACGGGAACAGTTCATACATGTACTTGTTGTTGCCAACTTCAGGGCCCATGGATTTTTTGATCGATTTGATCAAAACACGAACCGCAGGCGCAATCTGGTATTCTTCGTAGTAATCGCGAAGGAAGTTAACAACCGCCCAGTGTTCTTCGCCCATTTCTACACTTTCGGCAGCGGCGATAATGTCGGCCAGTTCTTTGGACCACTCACTAAGGGTGGTGATATAACCTTCTTCGTCATGCTCAACCGTTGTGCCGTTTACATCGTATGCCATTTTATATTCCTTCGTTGTTGTTTGTGCCCCCCGGTTTCCCGGGATGTTTTAGGTTTATTAAAGCCAGTTTTGAACGCGGTCGTGATCCGCCGCGAGATCTACGAAACCTTCATAGTCCACCGATGTTACGCCGTCGGCCATGCGGCCAGCGTCGATGCCGCGCGCGGCAAGGTCTGCGCCCAATACATAAAGGGCTACGTCTGCGCCGTTGGATGTCAGTGCCTCACTTACGGACGTACCGGATGCTGCGCCATAAACGCCGTCTTCGATCATCAGAATTGCATCACCGTCTTTGGCGTGTGCCAGACAACTTAACAAAGTCTGGTTCTGGAAAGGCGATTTGTTAACTGTGTGTAAAGTTCCCATGGTCCCCTCCTAAAAGCTCAGAACGACGTCTTGGTCGGCCATTACATCGGCCATTTCTGCGCGAGACACCAAACGGATCGACGGCTTTTCAGCATAATCGTCATCTTCGTCCTCGTATTCGATATTTTGCAGGTCGTCCAAAGTCAGACCGCGCTCCGTCAGAGATTCTTTTTCCACGTAAAGCTTGGTCACCTCGTAGTCGCCCAGCGCACGGTAGGTGGCCGAGAAATTCTTGAGGCCGATTTCTTTTGTGTCCTGACCTTTTGTCAACTGGAACACACCGTCATCGAGGAACGCCAAGCTGACGTCCTGATCGAAAGCCGCGCCAATCAGCACAACTTCCAGACTTTCCTGCGCGTAAATCGTGCCGTAAGGCGCTTTGCGATTCACATAGAGGAACTTTTTTACTTCACTCATTTCGATTCCCCTAGTCGCCAAATGTGATCGTGCGATCGGCTTGAATGCCCATCTCGATCAACTGGCCGAGGCCGGAAATCCGGAACCCCTCGGCGATGTTATCGGCGTTTTTGCCTTGACGTTTCGCTTCGTTTTCATCCAGCAGACCGCGACGCTGGGCAGCAGCAATACAGATCACGAGGTCCAGATCATGCTCTTTGCCCAGTTTGGTCCACTGTTCTTGAATCTGGCGATCATCTTGTGGCGGGATGGATAGGCGTGTGCCCACATTAACCCCGTCATGATAGAAGAACACCCGTGAAACCTCATGGCCTTTGGCCAATGCGGCTTTGACGAAGTTATAAGCTGAATCAGATGCTTGGTGCTGATATGGCCCTTCTGAAACTACGATTCCGAATTTCACGTCAATTCACCCTTTAGAAGTGCACGTGGGCCGAAGCGTTCATCGTTTTACGAGAACCGGTCCATGTATCAATGTGGTGTTTTGTAAACGCGAGCTCGGTCATTTCGAAGAAGCGCGCCCAACCGATACGTTCGATCCATTCGCCTACACGCTCCCAATGCTTTGCATCGGCTTTGTAGGCGTCCAAAATCTTGCGAACCACTTCGCGAACTTCCGGCCAATGTGGCGGGTTGTTTGGAAGGTTGGCCACAGCAAGTTTGTGGAATGTTGGTTTGGAACGCGCGTTAGAGTGCTTACCACCAACCCAGATAGCAATTTTCGTGCTTTCTGCGGAGTTGATCTGCATGGGGGGGCAAGGTGGGTAACAAGCACCGCAACATACACATTTTTTCTCGTCGATTTCCAAAGATGGCTTGCCGTTAACCATAGCTGGGCGGATCGCCGCAACCGGACAACGGGCAACAACCGCTGGACGTTCACACACGTTACCAACCAGATCGTGGTTGATTTTTGGTGGCTTGGTGTATTGCACGTTGATCGCAATATCGCCCTGACCACCACAGTTGATCTGACAGCAAGATGTCGTAATACGAACACGGTTTGGCATCAGTTCGGTTGTGAAGTCTTTGTAAAGATCGTCCATCAGACCTTTTACGATACCGGACGCATCAGTGCCCGGAATATCGCAGTGCAACCAGCCCTGCGTGTGTGAAATCATGGAAACCGAACCGCCAGTGCCACCAACAGGAAAGCCCGCTTCGGTAAGGGCATCAGCCAACGGCTGAACTTTGGCGAAATCCGAAACCATATATTCGATGTTCGAACGTGTTGTGAAACGTATGTGTCCGTCAGCGAATTCATCGCCGATGTCACAGAGTTTGCGAATGGTGAAAATGTCCATCTGACGCTGTGTACCTGCGCGAACAGTGTAAAGATCCGCACCGGATTTCGACACGTGATGCAGAACACCCGGCTTCAGGCGCTCATGCCAATCCCATGTGCCGTAGTTTTCGATGCTTGTCGGGTGCATGTAATGGAACGGATCCGGTACACCAACTTCGTTTGGCGTGCGTGGCCTCTTGCTCATCTCGTTCATTTTTATTCCTCCATTCCTGCGATTGTGCAGGAAAATAAAATTTGATTAGGGCGAAGTGGCGACTTAATCGTCGCCAGCCACTGTCATGCCGGCTTCAAGTGCTTTGTGTTCAAAGTACTTGGCGGCTTCGATGTCGAAATCGTCCGTCCGCATATAGCTGGAAGTCGTTGGGTGGTTGACCATGTTCGGGTTGGCTATAATTCCCATCGCGTCCAGGAACGCCGGAACACCGATACGGTCGATACATTCACCGATACGCTCATGCTCTAGGGCGTTATCAGCGAAGAACTCCATAACTTCTTCGGCGAAATCTTCGAGTTTCTCGAAATCTTCGTCTGTTTCCAGCTTCATGAATGGAACGATCATCGTACCCATCAAGTCACCAACTTTAAGCGAACGCTTGCCACCGATCATAATGGATGCGCCACGGTCTTTGCCCGGGCTAAGCGCCTTGGTCATAACGTTGATACAGTGCATGNAGCGAACGCAGGATTTGTTGTCGATTTCCATTGTGTCATCGTCGTTCAACGAAATTGCACGGGTTGGGCACATGGCAACAACGGTGTCGATTGTGTACTTACGACCTTTTTCCTTGATGTGTGCTTGAACCATGTCCTGTTTGATCACGATATCATCGCGCCAAGTACCGATTACAGCGAAGTCGGCGCGGTGGATCGCGTTTACGCAGTCATTACCACAACCGGAGAACTTGAATTTGAACTTATATGGCATCGCTGGGCGGTGCATTTCGTCCAGTAGGCGGTTGATGATGCCACGGTGTGCTTTAACCCCGTCAAAACAGGATTGTTCACAACGCGCATGGCCAACGCAGGACATTGCGGTACGAAGTGCCGGACCAGCGCCGCCAAGGTCGAAGCCCAACTCGTTGAAAGCATCAAACGCTGGCTGCGCATTTTCTGACGTACAACCCTGGAACATAATGTCACCGGATTGACCGTGGAAAGCGATAAGGCCTGAGCCATGCTCTTCCCAAACATCACAAAGTTTACGCAAAATGTCTGTTGTATAGTGAAAACCCGCTGGCGGCATAACGCGCAGCGTGTGGAATTCTTTGGAAGCAGGATAGTCGCCAGCAACTTCGGAGAAACGTGGAATAATACCGCCGCCATACCCGAATACTGAAAGAGTGCCACCCTTCCAGAAACCTAGACGTTCCTCATAACTATGGTTCAACTGACCCAAAAGGTCGTTCATCATAGGGGCGTATTGCGCGTCTTTGGTGTCACGTAGGCGTTTGATGCCCGTAACGAAGCTCGGCCATTTGCCGCCTTCAAGTTGATCCAGCATCGGTGTTTCGTGCTGCGGACTAACTTTATCTTCGTTAGCGTCTTTCATATCTTACTCCTCCCGTTAAAGCCCTATCTGGTGCCAATCCAGCATGAACATTTTTGTTCATANGTCGTTAATTCCTCCGCAAAGCATAATATATTTGCAATGCTTCACCTTACATTTATATATTACGATAATCGAATGTAAAGGAAAACATGGGTAAATGCTAACAGAGTTACGTCTAACATGCGCTTAGGCTAATATTCTGTTAAACCCGACAATATTACTCGGAAAAGGTGTTATGGAAAAACTTACTGGATTTACTACAGATTCTCCCTTCGAATTACGAAATTCCGAAGGGTACGCTGAATGGCGGGGAAATAAGCTGTCGGCGAGCAAAATCGCGCTTACTGCGGGCTTTGTCGAGATTTCGGACCCCCTGAACATGCGTGATTCGGAGGTTGAAGCGATTTTATCGCGATGCCGCGACACCAATATCGCCCTTTATTCGACTCCTCCCGAAACCGACGATTCGAAGTTACGCCGCAATCTGCGGGCAATGGCCGAAAGGCTGGGAATGGGTGATCCGGAGGGGCATCGGTCCAAGGGCGAAGCCGCAATCGTTGCCCTGACGGTTTCCAATCGTCCCAGCCAACGCGGTTTCATTCCATATTCCCGAAAGGCACTAAACTGGCATACGGACGGCTACTATAATGCCCCGGAAAACACGATCCGCGGGTTCATTCTGCATTGTGTGCAAGATGCGATGGCGGGTGGCGTTAACCAAATCCTCGACAATGTCATCGCCTATATCCGCCTTCGAGACGAAAATCCTGACTATATAGCGGCGCTAATGCACCCGCAGGCGATGACGATCCCCGAGACCCACGAGGAAGACGGAACATTGCGCCCCGCATCTATCGGGCCAGTGNTTCATATTGAGGGCGATGACCTGATCATGCGCTACACCGCACGAACGCGTTCTATCGAGTGGAGGGATGATCCAATAACGCGCGAAGCCGTAGCATTCTTGCAAAACCTGCTGATCGCGGGCGACCCGTTGATGCTGGAGGCCAAGCTGAAACCCGGCCAAGGCGTCTTTAACAACAACGCGCTACATAACCGTACCGCTTTCGATCCGACCGAGGTTGGAAATCATAGCCGCCGCATTATGTATCGCGTAAGGTTTAACAATAGAATTGGGAGTATATGAAATGGCAAAACTAAGTGACCTGATTATCGGCCACCCCGAAGTAGACAGCTTCGAGCAACTCGGGCGCCTCGTCGCGCACGCAGGTGAATCCGGGGTGATGTTCATGGAATATGACATCAAGCCCGACTATCGCGACACACCCAAGAAATGGGAATGGCGTCTGGAAGCCCTATTTACACGAGGCCTAAAGTATGACCGATAACGAAGAAGCCGTCCTGATCAAGGAATTCGAGCTGCCTTACCTAAAATCGGCAACATTGAAAGACGTGACACTGTTTGGCGGCATGAAGGTATTGCGGATGACATTTCGGGAACGTAAACGGTTTACAATAATCGACCTCGATCCGAACACCGCGACAGAGTTTGCGGAATCACTGCTCGCTTGGGCAGAAGAAAACAAATAGGCGACACATGGACCATCTTCCAATATTCCTCGACGTTAAAGACAAGATAGTCATCGTTGACGGCGGCGGCACACTTGCGGCCCGCCGCGTTGAACGCGCACTCGATGCGGGGGCGCTTGTCCATGTTTATGCTGAGGAGTTGGGTGGTGAATTCCGCGAGTTGAAGAACCGCCCGTCTTTAACCCACCACTCCCAAGCGCCGCAAATGTCAGATTTTGTTGGTGCCACCGTCGCTTACGGGGCCACAGAAAACGCGGAACGCGATCGTCAGCTTTATGACATGGCCAAACACCACCATGTTCTGGCCAACGTTGCCGATGTGACCGAGTATTGTGACTTCATCACACCCTCGATCATCGACCGATCCCCATTGGTCATTGCCATTTCTTCAGGTGGGGCCGCCCCGATCATCGCTCGCATTTTGCGCGCAAGAATCGAGGCAATCTTGCCCGTTGCATATGGCAAACTCGCGGCGTTCTCGGGGCGTCTGCGCGAACGGGTGATGGCGAAATTGAAAACCCCTGAATCCCGCCGGATGTTTTGGGAAAATACTATTGATGGCCCCGTCGCGGACAAATTTCTTTCCGGCGATCCAAAAGCGGCAAAAAAGCAGTTTCTCATGGAATTGGACGCGGCGGCGCTTGGCCAAGACGTCAAAAAAGTTGGTGAGGTCTTTTTAGTTGGCGCAGGCCCCGGTGACCCTGACCTGTTAACATTTCGCGCCCTACACCTGATGCAACGCGCTGACGTTGTGCTTTACGACCGCCTGATTGGCGACGGTATCATCAATTTGGTGCGCCGCGATGCAGAGCGGATATTCGTAGGCAAACGCCCAAATGATCACGCGATGGATCAGCAGGATATCTCGGACCTTATGGTTAGGTTAGCGAAAGAGGGCAAACGAGTGCTGCGCCTTAAAGGCGGCGATCCGTTTATCTTTGGCCGTGGTGGCGAGGAATTGGAAACTTTGGCAGCGGCCAACGTACCATTCCAAGTTATTCCTGGTATCACGGCGGCATCGGGTTGCGCGTCTTACGCAGGCATTCCGCTGACCCACCGCGACCACGCGCAATCCTGTGTGTTTGTCACGGCGCACGGCAAAAACGGCGTGCTTTCGCTGGATTGGGAAACCATGGCGCGGCCCGGACAAACTGTTGCCATCTATATGGGCCGCTCCGCGCTCGATTTCCTGATGGCAGAATTCATCCGCCGCGGCGTGGACCCGAACACACCTGCCGCAATTGTGGATAACGGCACGAGGCCAAACCAACAAGTCGTCAAAGGCACGCTTTCCAACCTGTTTGAACGCGCCGAAGCTGCCAATCTCCCCGGTCCCGCGTTGGTTATTATCGGGTCGGTAGTCGAACTTAGTGACAAGCTGAACTGGTACAAAAACTACGAAGCCGACAAACACACTATGAGCTTGGGGGCGAGCGTGAAGCTGTAATCTCGCATCTTCCACTCTGGTATTTCCGAATCCGCTTCCAATATTTGTCACAACCGCCTAATATCTATAGTGACTAGAGATATTAAAGGGTTTTTATCAAATGTTGTCCATCGGCGAGCTGTCCACCAAAACCGGCGTCAAAGTTCCGACGATCCGGTATTACGAACAAATGAAATTGGTAACCGCACCGGAACGCTCCGAAGGTAACCAACGGCGGTATTCCAACGTGGAGCTGGAACGCCTGACCTTCATCAAGCACGCCCGCGACCTCGGCCTGAAGATCGACGCAATCCGAGAGTTATTGGACCTCTCGGCCCACCCCGAACAGCCCTGCGCGGACGCCAACCGCATCGCCGAAGACCACCTCGCCGCCACGCGCGCCCGCATCGCGCAACTTCAAAGGTTAGAGGCAGAGTTGATGCGGATCACCGTGGGTTGCCACGGCGATAGCATAAAGGATTGCTATGTCATCGAATCCCTGTCAAATCATAACCTATGCGATAATTCACACTAATCCTTTCTAGGCCCATTAAATTTGCGATTTCTTCTTCTACTGCTAGCGCTGGTAATCCCATCCTACGCTTTGGCGGACCAATGCGACGACTGGCTTGAACCAAGTTTCTGGTCAACCGCGACTGCGGACGGCGTCGAAGTTTGCCTTGAAACCCACAAAATTGAAAAGGAAAACGAATTCGGCTTTCGTCCTTTTGAGATGGCAATACCGTTTACACGCGACCCACAAGTGATCAGGGTATTGATTGATCACGGTGCAGATTTGGAGCGCGTTTTCGAACCAGCGAGTCAAACCGCGTTCTTGTTCGTAATTCTTTTAAACGGCCGGCCAGAAATCATTGATGTATTCCTCGAATCCGGCACTGACTTGGAACAAAAATCTGACGGGCTTTCAGCGCTCCACTTGTTGGCCAGCATAGTCGGCAACGAAAAGTTGGCCAAAAGCCTTCAATCAGATTTGCGGTTAGACAGCCTTCCCGAGTATGAATCAAATTTGAATGAGTTTGCTTTTCGTCCGGACTCTTCACTTATTTCTCAGCTAGTTGACGCAGGCGCGGACATAAATGAGCCTACGAACGCCCTCGAAACCCCGCTTCACAACGCGATGCATGGTCGTGCCAACCCGCTTTTGGCGAAAATATTGATCGACCGCGGTGCGGACCTTAACCCGACTGATGCAGACGGGCATACACCGCTGCATCACGGCGTAATGTCTGCATATGACCTTGATCGCATCATGCTTTTGCTAAACGCTGGTGGCGATCCGTCAATCAAGGACAAAGAGGGCAAGGTGGCTTGGGACTATATTCAAGGAAACGAACACCTAACGGATATTCAAAAAGATCTGCTAGAGCCTATGCTCGAATCCACAGAATAGCTTATAGCGTCACCGTCATTTCATTCACCGCAGACAAAAACCCTGACAGATCTGCGAATGTGCTGAATCGCGTGGTGTGTTCGATCTCGCTAACCGGGCTTTTACGGTAACCATTAGTGAACAGCGAAAACTTGATCCCTGCCGCCACGGCGGTCTCGGAATCAACCTCGCTGTCACCCACATACCAGACGTTTTTCGTACCCAATTGGTCGATGCAATCATGCAGCATCGCCGGGTCAGGCTTGCGGGTTGGCAGGCTGTCGCCGCCCACAACCGCATCAAAATACTGATCGATTTTCAATCCTTCGAGCACCTGCAATGTGATCCCGTGCACTTTATTTGTACAAACGCCCATCACGTATCCACGCGATTTCAGCATGTCCAATGCATCGCGCACACCGGGATATAAAACCGTTTTCGCAACAGGGTTTTCGGCATAAAGCTTTTCGAACGTTGCAGTCATTTCGCCGTGGCGTTGTTCTGTGAATTCTATGTCCGAATGCTTCATCACCCGCTCCACCAACTTTGGTACACCGTTGCCGATGAATGAACGGATCACGTCCAGCGATAAAGGTTGGTACCCCATCGAACGCAGCAAAGCGTTGGCGGTCGCCCGCAAGTCTGGCGCAGAATCGCATAGGGTTCCGTCAAGATCAAAAATTATAGCGCGCATTAAGCATCCTTCCATTTTATCGAGCAGCCCATCGAGGGTATCTGATCCTTCGGACCCAGCCCCGTTTCTGCTACTTGTTTCATTGCCTCATAGAGGTCGCGGTGAAGGTCTTTCGGTCCCGCATCCTTACGAGATGCATCCAACCGCCCACGGTATTGCAGCTCGCCCTTAGCGTTGAAGCCGAAGAAATCAGGCGTGCAGGCGGCGTCATATGTCTTGGCAATCTCTTGTGTTTCATCGTGCAAAAACGGGAAAGGGAAAGCGTGTTTCGCGGCCGCTTTCTGCATGCCCTCGAAACTGTCTTCGGGGTAACCCTCGGCATCGTTTCCATTTATCGCAACCACACCAATGCCCAAATCGGAAAGGTCTTTCGCATCGCGAATTATCCGATCCAAAATCGACTTCACATACGGGCAATGGTTGCAGATAAACATAACCAGCGTACCATTCGGGCCCGATATATCGCTAAGCGAATGCATGTTTCCATCAATATTCTTCAACGAAAAGTCCGGCGCTTGCCAGCCAAAATCACATACTGGGGGAACGGCAGCCATATTATTCTCCTAACAAATTGTTGAGTTTTTCCACAGAGTCGATTTCACTGAAACAGTCGATAACCGCCGCCGCCTCACTGAAATCGGACCCTAGCGTATAGACACCCGGCGACACTACACAACGCACCCCCGCGCCTATGCACGACAGCAACCCATTGCGCGAGTCTTCAAGGCCGACGCATCCCGACGGGTCTAACCCCAAGCCGCTAACGGCCAGATCAAACACATCTGACGCAGGCTTTTTGTGCTCCACTTCGTCACCCGCCGCGATCACTTCGAAAACGTCGCCGGCAGCTTTGCCGAAACACGATTCCGACAGCCGATCAACGTTAGGCCGATTGGTAGTCGTGGCGACAGCAACCCGCACACCGTTTCTTGCCGCGTCTTCTATCAACGCCGCAATGCCCGGGCGCAGCGCAGCGGCTCCGCTGGCAATCAGCTCGCCGTAAACAGCGGTCTTGCGCTTGTGGATTTCGGCGATCTTGTCTTGATCGGCAGGTTGGTTCAGGTGATTAACCAAATACTCGGTCATCCGCTCCTTCCCACCAGTGGTTTTTAACAACTCGGCGTAAAGTGATTGCGACCAAACCCAAGGTAAGCCGAACTCCTTGAAGGTCGAATTAAAGGCTTGCCGATGCGCTTCTTCGGTTTCAGCAAGCGTTCCGTCAACGTCAAATATAATTGCCTTTAAGGCCATTAACGCGCCGCTTCGGAAGCATCACGAATGGCCCGAATGTTCACGCCATAAGGTGCTGTGTTTTCAACCGAGCCACCTTTGAATACTGCCGAACCGGCGACCAAAATGTTGGCACCTGCCGCCGCCATCAAAGGGCCTGTTTCGGGCGTAATACCACCGTCGATCTCGATATGAATATCGCGATCGCCGATCATCTTGCGAATTTCTTTAACCTTGTCGATTTGGCTGTGAATGAACTTTTGCCCGCCAAAGCCGGGGTTCACGGTCATCACACAAACCATGTCGACTAAATCCAATACGTATTCAATCGAGGACGCAGGCGTTGCGGGGTTCAACGCCACACCAGCTTTACAACCGAGGTCTCGAATGTATTGCAAAGAGCGGTGCAAATGCGGCCCCGCCTCTACATGAATCGTCAAGTAATCAGCACCGGAGTCGGCGAACGCCTTTAGATACAGGTCCGTCGGCGCGATCATCAAATGCACGTCCATCACCGTTTTGATATGCGGGCGGATCGCCTTGCATGTGTCTGGGCCAAAGGTGATGTTCGGTACGAAATGCCCGTCCATCACGTCAACATGGACCCAATCGCAGCCCTCAGCCTCGATCGCACGAATTTCAGCGCCAAAGTTGGCAAAGTCGGATGCCAAAATGGAAGGCGCAATTTTGATAGAACGGTCCATGATAATCCTCGATTCATTTAGAGTAGGGGTGGCCCCGCACCGAAATGCGAGGCGTCAGTACCTTAGCCAACCTTCGGGTCAAGCGAGCCGTCAGCGTAGCGTTTAACCATATCATCCAACGGGATAATCTTGATTTTGGCTGCGTTACCAGCAGCACCAAAGCGTTCAAAACGATCAGTAACCAGCTTTTCCATCTCTGCCATCGCCGGGATCATGAATTTGCGAGGATCGAATTCGGAAGGGTTCTCCTTGGCCACTTTGCGGAACATTCCAGTCAATGCCATGCGGTTATCCGTGTCGATATTCACCTTACGGACACCGGATTTGATGCCCCGCTCGATTTCCTCGACAGGCACACCGTACGTTTGTGCCATCTCGCCACCGTTGTCGTTGATCAGGTCCTGCAGATATTGCGGAACCGAGGAAGACCCGTGCATAACCAGATGCACATCAGGAATTTTGGCGTGGATCGCCGCGATCCGGTCCATTGCCAATGTCTCACCCGTAGGTTTGCTGCTGAACTTATACGCGCCGTGGCTTGTGCCACAAGCAATCGCCAGCGCATCCACTTTGGTGCGTTTCACGAATTCCAAAGCCTCGTCAGGGTCAGTCAACAACTGATCCATCGACAACTTGCCAACAGCGCCCGATCCGTCTTCTTCAGCCGCTTCGCCAGTTTCCAGCGAACCAAGAACACCCAGTTCACCTTCAACCGATGCACCAACCCAGTGGGCCATACGCGAAACGCGCTCGGTGATATCAACATTATATTCAAAGTCGGCAGGGGTTTTCATGTCAGCTTTAAGCGAGCCGTCCATCATCACCGATGTGAAGCCATACTGGATCGCGGACATACAAGTTTGCTCATTGTTACCGTGGTCCTGATGCATACACACTGGAAGATGCGGATACATTTCGGCAAGCGCCTGAATCATATGCCGCAACATAATGTCACCAGCATAAGACCGCGCGCCGCGCGATGCCTGCAACAGTACCGGCGCACCAACTTTGTCGGCGGCTTTCATGATCGCCAGACCTTGTTCCATGTTGTTGATGTTGAACGCGGGCATGCCGTAGTCGTTTTCGGCAGCGTGGTCCAGCAATTGACGAAGGGTAATCAGGGCCATTGATTTTATCCTTTAGTTAATTAGTTAGCCGCAGCGCGGCGGAGGGCAGCTATTGCAGGCAGTTCTTTACCCTCTAGCCATTCGAGAAACGCCCCACCGGCGGTGGAGACATATGTGAAATCTTCAGCGGCACCAGCCAGGTTCAATGCGGCAACAGTATCTCCGCCACCCGCTATAGACGCCAGTGTACCATCTTTGGTTAGCTTAGCCGCAATCTTTGCCAAAGCGACAGTCGACATGTCAAACGGCTCCATCTCGAACGCACCCATCGGGCCATTCCAGAGGATCGTCTTAGAATTGGCGAAAACCTCGGCAATAACCTCAACTGACTTGGGACCAGCATCGAGGATCATCGCATCATCTGGACACCCGTTCAGATCAGTCGTGATGTTTCTAGCATTCGGCGCGAAATCAAAGGCACAAACTACATCTACGGGCAGAATTATTTTGCAACCAGACTTGGCTGCCAATTCGCGAATTTCATGCACTGTCGGCACCTGATCCGCTTCGCAAAGCGATTTGCCAATCGGATACCCGTCAGCCAGCATGAACGTATTCGCCATTCCGCCGCCGACAACTACAACGTCAACCTTGCCAACGAGGTTCTTCAAAACCGCGATTTTCGACGAAACCTTGGCACCGCCAACAACGGCAACCGCCGGACGCTTCGGGTCTTCCAAGGCTGCGGTAAGGGCTGAAATTTCCTCGGCCATCAAGGGGCCGGCATAGGCTGGAAGCAACGTAGTGATGGCCGCTGTTGATGCGTGTGCGCGGTGCGCTGCCGAAAAGGCGTCATTCACNTAAATATCGCCNAGCTTGGCCANTTCNGCNGCAAAACCTGCGTCATTTGCCTCTTCGCCCGGATAAAACCGCACGTTTTCGCAAAGTATAATCTCGCCGTTGGCCAACGCATTTGACGCTGCAACGGCTGCATCACCGATACAATCATCTATGAGGGTAACCGACTGGCCCAACGCCTCGGCCAAAGCCGGAAGGATCGGTGCGATGGTGAATTCCATGTTCCGCTCGCCTTTCGGGCGGCCGAAATGGGACAGCACTGTAATACGTGCGCCAGCTTCCAGAAGCGGTTTGATGCCCGCCGCGAACCGCTCGATACGGGTCGCGTCGGAAACCTTACCGCCTTGAACGGGCGCATTAAGGTCGGCGCGGACAACAAGACGTTGTCCGGCCACATTATTAATAGAAATGATATTCAAATCACTCACAGCAGCGCGCCCATTGCGACAGCCGTGTCAGCCATACGGTTGGAGAAGCCCCACTCGTTGTCGTACCAAGTCAGGATACGGCAAGATGTTCCGGCCATAACTTTGGTCTGATCCATGTGGAAAATCGAAGAGCGCGGATCGTGGTTAAAGTCGATCGAAACATTCGGCTGATCTGTATAACCAAGCACACCCTTCAACGGGCCAGCATCTGCCGCCGCACGGATTGCTGCGTTGATTTCCTCAACCGTGGTTTCCCGTTTCGCCGTGAACTTCAGGTCAACAACAGAAACATTCGGCGTCGGAACGCGGATAGAAACACCGTCCATTTTGCCAGCCATTTCCGGCAAAACCAGACCAACAGCTTTGGCTGCACCAGTCGATGTCGGGATCATCGAAAGCGAAGCCGCACGCGCGCGGTAGAAATCGGAGTGCATTGCATCCAAAGTTGGCTGATCACCTGTGTAGGAGTGGATCGTTGTCATAAAGCCGTGGTCAATACCAATTGCATCGTGCAAAACTTTAACTACAGGCGACAAGCAGTTCGTTGTGCAAGAAGCGTTGGAAACCACTGTATCGGCCGCCGTTAAAACATCGTGATTAACACCGTAAACGATTGTCTGGTCAGCGCCAGCACCAGGTGCGGAAATCAGTACACGTTTGGAGCCGTTTTCCAAATGCGCCGCAGCAGCTTCGCGCTTAGTGAAGAAGCCTGTGCATTCCAGCGCGATATCAACATCGCCCCAAGGCAGGTTTTTCGGGTCACGCTCGGCAGTTACTTTGATTGGACCTGTGCCCACCTCGATAGTGTCGCCCTCAACCGTAACAGTTGCCGGAAAGCGTCCATGAACGGAGTCGAAGCGCAGCAGGTGCGCATTCATTTCAACTGGGCCCAGATCATTGATCGCAACAACTTCGATGTCAGTACGACCGGATTCGATAATCGCGCGAAGAACGTTACGACCGATGCGGCCAAATCCGTTAATACCTACTTTGATAGCCATAGTTTCGATTCCCTTTTTCTCAATTTACCAGCAGAGCGCGCGCAGCCTGTGCTGTCGCTTCCGCAGTGATTCCAAATTTCTTGTAGAGCTGGTCAGCAGGTGCCGAAGCTCCGAAGCCAGTCATACCAATAAATGCGGAATTGTCACCAAGCATCTTGCCCCACCCCTGCTCAATCATCGCTTCAATTCCGACACGTGGCGCACTACCAAGCGTTGCCTTGCGATATTCCGCTGGTTGTGCTGCGAACAGCTCGAAACACGGTGCCGAAACAACCGCTGCCTTAATACCTTCACCAGCCAGAATATCCGCCGCATTCATTGCGATTTCTACTTCTGATCCAGTCGCGATCAACGTCACATCGCGTGTCCCGTCAGCCTCGCGCAATACATACGCACCTTTGGCAGTCAGGTTTTCGTCCGTGTGGTCGGTTCGCAACAAAGGCAAACCCTGACGCGACAGCGCCATTATTGATGGTGTGCCGTTATTCATAACTGCAAGCTCCCAAGCTTCCGCCGTTTCAACTGCATCAGCAGGGCGAAAAACGTTAACGTTTGGCATTGCACGAAGCGAGGCGACCTGTTCAACAGGTTGGTGCGTTGGCCCATCTTCCCCTAGGCCGATGGAATCGTGGGTCATAACGTACGTGACAGGAACGCCCATCAATGCTGACAAACGGATCGAACCACGGCAATAATCTGCAAATGCAAGGAATGTACCGCCGTATGGGATAAAGCCGCCGTGCAGGTACAGGCCGTTCATCGCTGCCGCCATGCCATGCTCGCGCACTCCATAATAGATATAATTGCCGCCGTAGTTGCCTTTGGTAACGACAGACATGTCGGATGTCAGCGTCAGGTTCGAACCCGTAAGATCGGCAGAACCGCCCACCATGTTAGGAACCGTCGCGTTCACGATTTCCAGTGCCATTTGTGAGGCTTTACGTGTTGCAACTTTGGGCTTATCCGCCGACAGCTTTGCTTTATATGCAGCAATCGCTGTTGTCAGACCGCGCCGTGAAGTGCCACCCGTGGCCGCAAAAAATTCGTCGGACGCGGGGCTTTGTTTTGCCCGACCCTCCCATGCTTCACGTGCCGCAGCACCGCGCGCTGCAACGGTGTGCCAATCGGCATAAATGTCGTCAGGAATGGTGAACGGTGCATGTGGCCAACCCAGAACTTCGCGGGCCAGTGCAATTTCATCGTCACCCAACGCCGCGCCGTGAACGCCGGAAGTGCCTTGTTTGTTGGGCGCTCCGTACCCGATGATCGTTTTACAGGCGATCAATGTCGGGCGGGTTTCGTCGGAACGCGCTTCGGTCAATGCTGCCGCGATGGCCTCATTATCGTGGCCGTCCACGGAAATGACCTGCCAACCGCTGGCGGCAAAACGTGCCTGCTGATCGGTCGAGGTGGACAAGTCTTTCGCCCCGTCAATCGTGATGCTATTGTCGTCCCACATCACAATCATCTTGCCCAAACCCATGTGGCCGGCCAGGTCGATCGCTTCGTGGCTGATGCCCTCCATCAGACAACCATCGCCGGAGATAACATAAGTCCAGTGATCAACCATATCATCGCCAAACCGTGCGTTTTGCATACGNTCGGCCAAAGCCATTCCAACAGCCGTNGCNATACCCTGNCCAAGCGGGCCAGTCGTGGTTTCGATGCCNTCCGCNTGNCCATATTCAGGNTGNCCCGCCGTGCGATACCCAAGCTGGCGGAAATTGCGGATTTGACCCATGTCCATATCCGCGAAGCCCAACAAGTGGTGCATGCTATAAAGCAACATCGGACCATGACCCGCAGACAAAACAAAGCGATCACGATCGGCCCATTTTGGCGTGGATGGGTCAATGTTCATAAAGCGGTTAAACAACACCGCTGCTACATCTGCCATGCCCATCGGCATACCGGGGTGGCCGGAATTTGCCGCTTGAACTGCGTCCATTGCAAGGGTGCGAATGGCGTTGGCCATATTTGTTTCATTGGTCATATCAATCACTCCTTAAGCACGACGGGAATTATCGGCGAGACGTAAAATCAGCGGCGTCAATATCAGTTGCATCGCCAAGTCCATTTTGCCACCCGGCACAACGATGGAATTCGCGCGGCTCATCCACGAGCCTTCGATCATGTTGATCAGGTACGGAAAATCGATACCGCGCGGGTTAGTGAAGCGAATAACCACGAGGCTTTCGTCCAAGGTCGGGATGGAGCGCGAGATAAACGGGTTCGACGTATCAACCACCGGCACACGCTGGAAATTGATGTCGGTTTGGCTGAACTGTGGCGTGATACATTTCACGTAGGCGTCCATGCGGCGCAGGATCACATCGGTGATCGCCTCGGTCGAATATCCGCGAACGTCACGGTCACGGTGCATTTTCTGGATCCATTCCAGATTGATAACCGGCACAACACCAACTTTCAGATCGGCATATTTGGCAACATTGATGTCCCCCGCATTCACAGCTCCGTGCAAGCCTTCATAAAACAACAGGTCGGAGCCTTCTTCAAACGGCCCCCATTCAGTGAATTCCCCCGAAGGCGTGCCCAAAGCTTTGGCCTCTTCGTCCGAATGAACGTAATACCGTGTTTTACCCTGTCCAGTTTCGCCGTATTCACGAAATACGCGTTCAAGATCGCCCAGTTCGTTGGCTTCTAGGCTGAAGTGGCTAAACGAGTGGTCGCCAGCGGCAAGGCGTTTGTCCAACTCGGCTTTCATGTCAGCGCGGTTATACCGGTGAAACGCGTCGCCCTCGATAGAGACCGCCTGGATACCTTCGCGGCGAAAAATTTGGTCAAATGTTGCTTTAACCGTCGATGTGCCCGCGCCGGAAGAACCAGTAACGGAGATGATTGGATGCTTGGTGCTCATGTCATAAGGTCCTTAATTAGCCGCGGAAGAGACCGCGTTTCCCGAATAGGGCCGAGGTCTCGTTTTCTGGAAGGTCATAGTAGGTCGTAACTTTTTCCACTTTGCTGGCAGAGCCGAAAACAAAGGGGGTGCGCCCGTGCAACTCACTGGCTTGCTGGTCGAGGATCGGGTCGATCCCGTCGGTCGCTTTGCCGCCCGCCTGTTCAATCAAAAACGCAATCGGCGCGCATTCATAGATCATCCGTAAACGACCACGCTTATATCCTTCGCGGGCATCACCGGGATAAAGAAAAATGCCGCCCCGTGACAAAATCCTGTGCGTTTCGGCAACCAAAGAGGCAATCCAACGCATATTAAATTCGCGGCCACGGGGGCCTTCGGTGCCGTCGACCATATCGTCGATATAAGCACGAACGGGGCGCGGCCAGTGGCGATAGTTTGAAGCATTAATCGCAAACTCGGACGATTCAACGGGAATTTCGATGCGCCGTTTAACCAGCAAGAACTGGCGGGTGC
>JAESQH010000026.1 GCA_016765235.1 Paracoccaceae bacterium | reverse complement strand
TGGACGCCCGAAGCGATTGGCGATTATGTCGGCGGGCCGAACCATGTGCTCCCAACGGGGCGGTCGGCAAGGTTTTCGTCCGGCCTCTCGGTTCTTGATTTCATGAAACGCACCACGATTGCGCGGATGACACCGGAGGCGTTGAAAGCCATCGGTCCGGCGGCGGAAATCTTGGCCAAATCCGAAAGTCTGGAGGCGCACGGATTGTCCGTTCGCCTTCGTCTCGATCAATTGAACGAGGGCGGCGAGAATGGCTGACACGGATCGTATATTCGAGATTAACCTAGACGATTCCGGCCTCCCCGCACCCACGCCCGAAATCGAACAGGAACGCCGTGTCGCGATTTTCGATTTGTTGGAAAAAAACCTCTTTCAACCGATTGGGCGCGACGATCAGGTGGTTCCGGCAGGCCCGTATCGTCTTGATCTGTCTATCGCTGATCGCCGTTTGGTTTTTAACCTGCAAACGGAATCCGGCGAAATGGCAGGGGAGTTTCATCTTTCGTTAACCCCTTTCCGCCAAGTCATTAAAGATTACTTTCAGATTTGCGAAAGCTATTTTGACGCCGTGAAACGCCTTCCACCCTCCCAAATCGAAGCGATTGATATGGGGCGACGGGGCATCCACAACGAGGGAAGTAACGTTGTCGAGGAACGTCTAGCAGGCAAGGTCAAAACCGATAAAGCCACCGCGCGCCGCATCTTTACGCTGATTTGCGTCCTGCATTTCAAGGGTTAAGGGCGCATGGCGGACAACCCGACATCTGTGTTGTTCGCTTGTGACCATAACGCCGTGCGCTCGCCCATGGCCGAAGGGATTATGAAGAAATACTACGGCACGCGGATATTCGTGCAATCGGTTGGCGTGAAGCATGACCTCGAAATTGACGGGTTCTCTGTGGCGGTTGCCGCCGAAATCGACGTGCTGCTCGAAAAACACCGTGCGCGCTCGTTCGATGAAATGGAAGAATGGGGGGACGATATCGACGGATACGACCTCGTCATCGCCCTTTCACCAGCGTCGCAGCGTCGTGCGCTGGAATATACACGGGTTCATGCGCTCGAAGTTGAATACTGGCCAATTTTTGATCCCACAGGTTTGGGGAGGTCGCGCGAAGACAAACTACGGGTTTATCGCCAGATGCGGGATCAGGTTTCACAGCAAATAATTGACCGCTTCGGCCCGCCTGATGAATTTGAACGCTAAAACACCGATTATACTTGAATTATCAAGGATTACCCCTCATCTATGCCCCGCAGGCAAAAGTTTGCACTTAACAACCAGATCGGAGATCACATGGCCAAGGAAGAACTTCTAGAATTCCCGGGTGTCGTAACCGAGCTTCTGCCAAACGCGACGTTTCGGGTAGAGCTAGAGAACGGCCACGTAATTATCGCGCATACTGCGGGCAAGATGCGGAAAAACCGTATTCGTGTGCTGGCAGGTGACAAAGTACAGGTCGAGATGACCCCGTATGATTTGTCCAAAGGGCGCATCAACTATCGCTTCAAGTAAATTGCGACTGATCCTTGGATCAGGCAGCCCGCGACGCCGCGAGTTGTTGGCACAAATCGGTGTCGTGCCAGACGAAATCCGGCCCGCTGATATTGACGAGACCCCACTTAAGAACGAACTGCCACGCCCTTACGCGGCGCGTCTTGCCGTGGAAAAAGCGCGGGCGATTGTATCTGATGATTTGATTTTGTCCGCCGATACCGTCGTGGCCGTTGGCCGCCGCATTCTGGGTAAACCTGAAAACGCGACACAAGCAGCGCAATTCCTGTTGCTTTTGTCAGGCCGCCGTCACCGAGTGATTACAGGTGTGGCGCTGCGTCTTGGTGACAAGATTNGGTCGCGGCAGGTTGAGACGGTCGTGAANTTCAAACGTCTGTCGGACGTCGAACTGTCAGCCTATCTGCGCTCGAACGAGTGGCAGGGCAAAGCGGGTGGCTATGCAATCCAAGGCATTGGCGGCGCGTTTATACCGTCCATTAACGGTTCGTACACTAATGTTGTTGGCCTGCCGTTAACCGAAGTTACCAATATGTTAATCGGGGCAGGGTACCCGGTTTCGTTTGAAGGAGTACCCGCATGAAGGGGTCTTTAGCCGTATTCGACAATGACATGGCCGCACTATTGGTTGACGGAAAGTTAACGGATTTGCTGGTCGACCCACCCGAAAGCGACCCTATCCCGCGGCCCGAAGCGATTTATCGTGGCATTCTGGAACGGCCCCTAAAAGGCATGCACGGCGCGATTTTGCGCCTACCGGATGGACAGCGCGCTTTCTTGAAAGACGCTAAGGGANTGTCGCCTGGAACCGCGATTGTTGTACAAGTAGCGACATATACGGAGGAGGGCAAAGCCTCACCCGTTGCTCGCAAACTGTTGTTCAAAAGCCGGTATGCCATTGTAACGCCGTCTAACCCCGGCCTGAACATTGCCCGCAACATCCACGATGAAGAAGAGCGTAATCGTTTGCTGGAAATCGCCCACGACGCTATCGATGGCGGTAGTGAAGGGTTAATACTTCGCTCGGCCTGTAACGGGGCTGAAGGTGAAACGATCACAAACGATATCCTCAACATGCTGGATATGTGTCGTACCGTGATCGCGGGAACGGAGGGGGCCGAGCCGGAACTTCTGCTCGACGCCCCTACAGCGACAGTACGAGCATGGCGTGATTGGGATGAACCGGATCAAGTAGATAATTCCGAAGGAGCTTTTGAGCATCACGGTATTCTCGACTATATCGACGCGGCACTGGCTACGCGCGTTAAGCTAGGCGAAACGGCGTGGTTAAGCATCGAACCGACGCGGGCGTTGATCGCGATTGACGTTAACACCGGCGGAGATTTTTCCCCTGCAGCAGGTTTGAAGACGAATTTGGCTGCGGCTAAAGAGGTTTCAAGGCAGTTGTTAATTCGGGGGCTTGGCGGGCAAATCACGGTCGATTTCGCACCCGTTAACAAAAAAGAACGCGTGAAGATCGAATCCGCTCTGCGGGCGGCCTTCCGGCGCGACGGGGTGGATACGATTATTGCAGGTTGGACGCCGCTGGGTAATCTTGAACTGCAACGCAAACGCGAACGCTTTGCGCTTAAGGAGGCAATGAAATGAGTTGCCCTATTTGCCACAAGCCAACCGACCCAAAGTTCAAACCGTTCTGCTGTAAACGCTGTGCGGACGTTGATCTGGGCAAATGGTTAAACGAATCTTATGCCATTCCGGCCGCGCTCGAGGACCTGTCCGAAGAGGATGAAATTGCATTGATGGCAGCCGCGCANACCAAGCACTGAATTTCCACAGAATTTACCCAAAATTGCTATGGACAGCCGCGATTATCTACCCTAAAACGCCCTCACCCAAGGTGATAAACCTTACCCGTGCCCGGGTAGCTCAGGGGTAGAGCAGCGGATTGAAAATTCGCGTGTCGGTGGTTCAAATCCGCCCCCGGGCACCATTAAAAACAATGACTTAGCGATATATGTAGAGAGCCTCGAGAAGTTATGTGTGCGAAAATGTGTGCGTTTGGCGAGATAAATCACAAAAATTACGGTTTTTGGACCAAGGGTAGGGTCCACGCCGATTAACTGTGAATGACTTGCTGAAATATATGATGACCTTGCTTGCATCATGTGTTTTCAACATCGGCTCAGGCCAAATCAAATTCCTGAACTAGTATTTTTTTGACATCAAAAATTTCTTCTCCAAAAAACAACATTTTCTATGCTAGCCTTCCTTCTTAATAATTATTATTCGCGGTATTAATATATTGGAATTGAAAGATGACTGGAATTCTTAGGAAATTGTTTGGCAGAAAACGCAAGGTTAATGATTTGAGTGCGCCGCGCTCTATAACGCAAATAGAAGAATTAAAATTGGAAGAGGCTGAACGATTAACCGTCATAATCAATGATTCTATGCAGCTCTTTAAGGAGTCGAAAAATTTAGAAACTAGGATGTCTAGGCTATATCTCGCCAAAGAAATGGTTGGAAAACTGCGTAATATTACAACGGAGTATCCTTTCATAAACGCGGAAGAGCTGGAAAAACTCGAATACCAAATTAGCGACCTTTTTCAGGAGCAAATGCCCGAAATGCGTAGAGTTTCTCAAGGAAATATGGAAGGCGATGCGCTAGAAAAAGAAGGTAAAACAGAAGAGGCAATCGAGATTTACGAAGCACTCGCAACTTCTGGCACAGATACCCCCTACACCTATAGACGATTGGCTATACTTTACCGAAAGAAAAAGGAACCAGCGCGCGAGCTTCACTTTATTGAAATGGCTTTAAATAACATCCCGCGATCAAATGAAAAACACTATGCTTGGTTTAAGGAGAGACTCGCGAAGCTCAAATAGAGATTAATTATGAGTGCCCGCACTGATAAAAAAAGGAGATTTTTGTGTAGGTGCCTCTACTCATTTTGAAATCCTTTTGATATTTGGGTTCTTTAGGGTCTCGAAAAATTAATTAACCTTCCGTATTCTATAGTGCAAGTATGGTCCATAAGCTCTGATGGCGGACATCGAATTAGAAGGCTTTACGTATAAACTGTATCGTAATTCAACGAGATGCGAGGCCCATACGCCATGTTGCAACTTTACCACTTTCACCCTGAAACCTATTGACAATAATCGTCATGTCCGCGTCTGGAAAGTAGTATGAATTTTGCACTCGCAAATCGGAAACGAGTTCGTCAAAATTTCCAAGCTGACTTACAAATCTTGTCTCGTTCCAATCAGTACCTACAATCACATTGTCTATAACCCATATTTGCAATTTGTCGCGTCGAGTTGCATTAAGTACGGATTCACCGGTACCCACCAATCTCAACGAAGCTGAACCGTAGACCTTGCCTGAAATTTGAGACGCTTCAACATTTTCGCCAATCGCTCCCCAAGCAGGATAAAAACTTACCTCAGCGATATAATCGGCGGTGGGGAGCTTCTGGTCAAAGGTGTTTATTGTCAGGGACTGCTCTGATGTTCTCAGCGTTACTTGCTCAGAGTATCCAATATATATGTCCTCTGGGTTTTGCCCTTTAAGGGAGACGCCCAAAGCTACTTTGATGGGAAGTGGAATATTCGTATTAACAGTAATTGCTATAATTGTATCAGTTAAAGGTTCAGCAAGCACCGTGATATTGTAGTCCGCTGCACTTCTTGATGGCGATATTACTTCAGTGCTATTTGTTGATAAATACATCGACTTACCGCCAATAATGGCAATTACTAATAATCCAATAAATATAAGGTATTTCATTTCTGACCTCCAAATATCTTGATCAGCCCTCATCGACAGATCCATCGTGAATGTTAGTGCATGATTGATTTCTAGTCCATCGGGGTGAAGATATATAGCCGCGCGCGTATTGCTTTAGGCTACCTAGAGGTTAGAAGCGTCCTTGCTTGTGGATAACTACCAAATAGTAGCAGCCCATAAGACAATCCCTTAGTAAGCGGGTCTCCTTTGCAACGCGTCTGTAACTGTCAGGATAATTCCCCCATAAGGGAAAACTCCCTCATCAGGGAGATATAATACGCGTGTTGGTCTATTCGTGCCTCGCGCGCGCGTATTGCTTATGTTGGCTACATGCGAATAAATTTGACTGTTCTTACCCAATGTATACGTTATTCAAGAAAAAGGCATTTTGGGGAACGTATTAATGAAATATAATTACTCGTTTGGGCGAAAAATTCTGACAATTTTTCAGTTTGGTGCTTGGCTGCTATTAGCCGCTGGAGTGCTACTGCTATTATTTGCACTCGGCTCTTACAAAGAATTTTTCTTCCTAGCTATAGCTGCCATTATTTCATCACTGTCAGGAATACTTAGTTGCATTATTGGCAACGCAATTATTCACATTGCTGAAACTAATCAGGATATTGCCGATGTTAATAAAAAATTACTAAAAGGCTTAAATGACTATCAAGTTGGAGGAAGTGGCCCAAATTCCGAGTCGTCAAACCCAAAGTTCAAGCGAATGTCACCAAAGCCACTTCAAGAATATCGCGGACATGACATCTACGCCGACCGTGGAATGTACAAAGTTGAAAAGGAAGAGTTCCCAACTCTCGACGCCGCAAAAAAACACATCGAAGCACTAAAAACTGCTCGAGCGGAAAGAGTCAAAGAAGATAGAAAAGTTCCTTATTATTTGCGCGGTGAGTAATGGCCGATATCTTTCGGTTTAGGCCCGTCATCAGAGTATTTGAGACTGATTTGGTTTTGGAATAAGAGTGTGCCTGTGCTGCAAAACGCATGTGATGAATGCGCCAACTAGGACGTTAATCATAAATCTCCAGAAACCGCGTAACCTGTTGACACATAAGAATTTTATTATAAGTAATAATATTACGCGGACCTTGAAAACAGAGCCTTTTTGCCTAAAAATTGGTTAAGTCGTTGTTCCAAAAGGAAAACGCATTCAACATAAGAACAGTTATGCGCCTTAGGTGGACGCCACTTTTGGACAAGCTGTCGATAAACCATTGCCGCCCTATATAAAAGCGTTTGGCTTGACCTTGCTCTGCTCTTTCGAAAGCATCGCCTAACAAACTGGCCTGTTATTTAAGTGATGCAGTGTTAAGTGCCGGATCAAATGTAAACGTCAATTTTCCACCCTCAGGGAAGTGCCCTTCTGGAATCGGGATCACTCCGGCGCGTAGAACCGAGCGACGCGCAGTCTCGTATGCTATTTCGAAATCCCCAGTTGGGTTGTTGGGTTCAACGGGTTTTAAGCTACTCGCGTCTATCATTCCGTTGGGGGCGACGCTGACTTCCAAAACGATTACCAGCTCTTCGAAATTTTCTTTGCCGATCACGATGCTTTTATTCCAGTTACGCGAGACCGCCTCGATAATTCCCTGACGTTGGCCGCCCGTTAAGGCCACTGTTGTGGGTTCTTCTACCTGCGCAGAAGCTTCCTCGAGTGCTGCGTCTAGAAGGTCGCGAATGGCAGCCTCTTCTGCTTCGCGTACAGCTTCATCGACAGATGCGGCTGTACGCGCAACATTGGATGAACGGCGCGGCGGGCGCGCTGCGACAGGTACCTTGGTGGTGGGCTGTACGTCCAGTCGTGCTTCAGGCACCATTCCAGTGACTGATTCTGGATCCGACTCAGGCGGGAAAGCGATAACATCTTTCACCACCGGCAAAAGCATCTTTTTGAGGCTTTCGCAGAAACCGAGCATGAACATATTACCGTCCTTCGTTGCCTCTGTCGCATATAACCTCTGCTTCATCTCAGCCAACTCTTCGGCTGTGATATCTGTATTTGATACTACGGCCATCCTTTCAAATTCTGCGAGAGCAACCTCGAATAGTTCATATTCCCCATACGACGCACGGCAACCAGCAGCTATCGCCAACCGCATCGCCGCCGCCTCATAGTCTTTCTGGACATCAGCGAGTAATTCATACGGATTTATACTGACAAATAGGGCGATCAGCGCAGGAATCGCAGCCTTCATTTCTCAACTGCTTTGAAAACTTCTCCATCAGCATACACCAGACCGCGAATACAGGTAGTAACCAAGACATCCTCTTTTGAGACATCAAGCAATCGCAAGTTCGTATAAACGCCAGTTTGGATTACCGTTCCACCACTATCAATCTTCTGATCCGGATCAATGCCGACCCTCAAGATATCACGGTCCAGAACATCCTGAAAAACAATGCTACCATCGACCATCCGAATTCCACGTTCTTCATTATTGAAAAGTGTCACCACAAGTCGCATTCCGCTGGAATAGCCTGTTTCCACTTTGGCAACATCGTAATCCTGAACGGAAAAAATATCTGTTAGACCGCTCCAACAGGAATCTTGGGCAATTGCTGCTGTAGGCAAAATGAAGATCAATGAAAATACTCTCCAACTCGAACTACGCATAGCCGTGAATCCTTTAGAAGCTTGTGTGTGTCTAAGACATTAACCAAAACATTCGGGTTCTCCTAGGGAATTCTCATTTTGAGGGTAACGCGCAACCGCGTTCGTTTCCTAGGCATAGAAAGTTGTAAGGGACTTCGTGTATAAATTACGGCCACGGCGACCATAGCGCCTGCAGCAAGGACAGAAATAACGGTCGTGTTCATTTCGGTTCCTCAATCTGCATTTAGTGTAGCAAAACCTTTAGCCGCTATTCAAACTAATACTATCACACAAACTTGTTGGTAGTATACCAGTTGAAAATG
>JAESQH010000025.1 GCA_016765235.1 Paracoccaceae bacterium | reverse complement strand
ACAGATGAAGGCCCGCTTTATGCAGGGCATGAGGCCGGCTTTATGATTTCGGGCGAGGGGAAAACGATCTACTTCTCGGGCGATACCGACATTTGCATGGATATGCAGTTGATGCAGGAATTACACGCGCCACAAATCGGAATTCTATGTGCAGGCGGGCATTTNACGATGGATATGAANCGNGCNTCCTACGCCGCGAAGAAGTTCTTCGATTTCGANACGGTAATCCCCTGCCACTACCGCACGTTCCCNTTNTTGGANCAGANCGCNGNNTTGATGANNGCGGANNTNNANNGTGTNAACGTCATTGAACCGGAAGTAATGGTCGAAATTGAGCTATAGGAAATCCCGTCCACCGGGCGTGTTCTCATCTCTGGTNTGGAATNCAAATGTTATAGTAATATTTACTTTTGTCACGTAGATGCTAATACGGCTGAATTATANGTAATTAGTAAAATACGAGGGATTAAATGGCCACATATACAATTTACGTATTGCAAGCAAACGACTTTGTGGGCGGTTTGCCGGATGAAGTTGGCTCTCCAGGGATTGCTGCTGGTGGTGCAACACATACGTTGACCGTTGGTGCCGGAGCGACCTGGGTCGAAGTTACAGTCACCGACGACGATTTGGACTTCGGTGAGGAAATCACAAATGGCGGTGGTGGTGACGCAACGGGACCGACCCAATCACTGACGTTTGATGTAACATTGAANGGNGTGNNGTATTTCGCNGGCGATACNATNGTGACNGCCTATGATCTGGCGAATTCAGGCACCGGCCTTCAGATTACAGCTTTTCACATAGGCTCGGGGATTGACGGATTTGAAGTAGGACCGGTTGTCGGGATTGTTTCGTCGGCTCCCATGCCACCCGGAACCTACTTTTTTGACACCAATGTGTCGTCATATAACGAACCAAATCCTTATTCCGAGTGGATATGTTTCGCGCGCGGAACGGCAATCGGAGTTCGCGACGGCGTGTGCTCGATTGAAAATCTGAATGTTGGCGATTTGGTCGAAACCATGGATCATGGCTTACAGGCNATCANCTGGATCGGATCGACCAAAGTTCCTGCGGTGGGCAATGCCGCNCCGGTGGTTTTTTCCAAAGGCGCTTTGGGCAATAATCGGGAACTGCGTGTGTCACCACAACACAGGATGTTGTTGAGCGGTTGGAAGGCCGAGCTATTATTCGGTGANCCAAAAGTTTTGAGCGCAGCAATTCATNTGGTGAANGGNGATACAATTTACCGCGACGAGGGTGGCACNGTGGAATATTTTCACATCATGTTTGACAACCACGAAATCATTTTTGCCGAAGGTGCGCCTTCTGAAAGTTTTCACCCCGGTGAACAAGGATTTGGTANCATGGCCGAAGATGCGCGGGAGGAGATTTTCGGACTGTTTCCGGAGTTGCGCAAGGATTTGTCAAACTATGGCCCGACGGCCCATCAAAGTTTGAAAAGGTTCGAAGCGAAGGTATTTTCTGCGTAATTTTCGCAATATCGNCCTNGCAACATCGACCATCAGTCAGGGGTTCGCCATTCGCCATTTGCAATCCCGTCTATGGTCCATGACCCAACGCCATAACGGATCAGTCGCAATGTAGGAAAACCGACGGCGGCTGTCATGCGCCTGACTTGGCGATTGCGCCCTTCCGTTATGGTTATTTCAACCCAGCTGTCCGCCACAGTTTTGCGAAATCTCACTGGGGGGTCGCGGGGCCACAAATCGCCGGGCTCCTCCATTTGGCGAACCTCGGCGGGGGCAGTTTTGCCGTCCTTGAGGTTCACGCCGTCCCGCAATGCTCGCAAAGAATTGTCATCCGGCACGCCTTCAACTTGCACCCAGTAGGTCTTGGCCGTCTTGTGCTTGGGGTCGCTGATCTGGTGTTGCAATCGTCCGTCATCGGTTAAAACGAGCAACCCTTCGCTGTCTTTGTCCAATCTACCGGCGGCATAAACCCCCGGCACATCGATGAATTCCGACAGTGTTTTGCGCGCAGATCCAGCTGTTCCTGCGTCGGTGAATTGCGACAGTACATTGAACGGTTTGTTAAAGAGAATGATTTTAGACATGCAGCACATTGCGCAGGAGTGGGGCAAATGCACAACATGTATGTTGACAACTTGTATTTCCAATGTATGTTAATTAACGAAACCATTAATTGAGAGCGTAATGCAAGATCTGACTTCATCCTTCGCTGCCCTTGGCAACACTACGCGCTTCGCGATAGTTGAGCGNCTTCTTAAGGAGGGCGAGNTGGCGGCGGGNGATTTACAAGATGTCGAGAATATCTCGCCCCCCGCATTATCGCGACATTTCAAGGTATTGTTGGAGGCCGGAATATTAACCCAGCGCATCGATAAACAGCGGCGTATGTATTCGGTACGACCGGACGCAGTCAAAGCCATCAGCGAATGGTCGATGAGCTACCGGAAGTTTTGGGACGAAAGTTTTGACCGTCTGGCAGTCGCGATGAAACGCGAGGGGCGCTGATGGCTATGCTGACGATGCAAAGGGTGTTTGATGCGCCGCCGGTCAAGGTTTTCGAATTCTTGACGCAAAGCGAAAATCTGTTGAACTGGTGGGGGCCGGAGGGCACAGTTATTCGCGATCACAACCTGGATTTTTCAAAAGTCGGGCCATGGTTCGCGGTGATGGTTGGCCCCGAAGGTGGTTCCGCCAAAGTTGGCGGGCAAGTGCTGGAAGTCACCGCCCCGCATGCTGTGGAACTGACATTAAGTTTCGAGATGGAGGATGGCCGTGGGCCGGAATCTACCATCCGGTTTGAAGTAAGCGCGCGGGATACGGGTGGCTCGCACCTGACGTTGACACAGACGGGGCTGGACCCTGCACATATCGAAGACATGATGAACAAAGGCTGGAATGCGGCCTTGCTGAGACTAGAAAACCTAGTAACCAAAACCAATAAAGGGAGTACTAATAATGGCTAATTTTATTATCATTTATCACGCGGCGACCAGTTATCCGTCCTCGCCCGAGGAAGGTAAGGCGCATCAGGCAAAATGGATGGAATGGACTAAGGAACTTGGCGATGCGATGGTAAATCCGGGCACACCGTTTGGAAAATCCATGATGGTTAGCAATGATGGTGTCTCGGAAACGGAGACTGGACTGACGGGCTATACTGTGGTCGAAGCGCCAGATCTGGATGCGGCAGTCGAAATTGCAAAGGGCTGCCCGTACTTGGACATGGGATCCGTTGAGGTGGCCGAGATGAAGTCGATGGGCGGTTAGTTAGCGGCGCATTTCAAAGAATTCACGAAGCAGGGCGGCGGAGGCCGCCTCGTTAATGCCACCGTAAACCTCGGGTTTGTGGTGGCATTGTTTATGGCTAAAGATGCGTGGGCCTTGTTCGACACCACCGGATTTCGGGTCCGTTGCACCGTAATATAGCCGCGCGATACGGGCAGACGAAATTGCCATGGCGCACATGGGACAAGGCTCCAAAGTCACATAAAGGTCCATTCTCGGCAGGCGTTCAGACGCCACCGCAGCGCAAGCCGCGCGGATCACCAGAATTTCGGCGTGCGCTGTCGGGTCCGAAAATTCGCGTGTGCGGTTGCCGTTTTGCGCCAAAACTTTACCATCCGCCACGATCACAGCCCCCACGGGTGTCTCGCCACGTTCGGCGGCCAAGCGGGCTTCTGACAGGGCAATGTCCATAT
>JAESQH010000024.1 GCA_016765235.1 Paracoccaceae bacterium | reverse complement strand
GGTTCCGGCTAAGGGCGCGCGCCTCTGCACCCGCCCCCGCCACAGAAAACTTCATCCCGTCCAATTCCCGCTGAAAAGCCAGCGTCGCCGCCTGCGTTCCAACCAGTGATCCCTCAAGATCATCAAGCAACCCATCCAAGTTTTCCAAATCCGTCTCAACAGCCATGTTCACTCCTTAATTTCATCAGGAAAGGACGCCGCCAAATCGGCAAACCCGGCGCGCGACAACGAAGCCACATCGCCATCCACTCCAGCCATCAACATCAATTCCGCTGGCGTCAACGCCCAGAACTGATCCGGCCGCAGCCGCAAATCCACCAGCCCAAGCCGCATCAAAGCGGGCCAGTTAACCTTGCTCACTCAGGCACCGCGAACGTCACGGCCAACAACTTTGCCGCCGCCTGCGCCGCTACAATCGGCCCGCCGTCAACATCCAATGCCACGTCACAACCGCCACCGCGCAATCCAGCCTTCAATAAACAGACCAAATCCCGCGCCGAAAATACACCAGTTTCAAACCGTTGCACCATGCCCATCAAGCTATCGGCATTCATTTCAGCCTCCAGCTCCGCCAACACGCCCAGCGGCAGGCGCATCACATACGCCACACCGCCGATTACCAACTCCGCGTCACCGTGGTACGGATTCACCATCAAAATCGCCGTAAATATCAGCGCCCCAGCCGAGGCCATCGACAACTCTAAAGCCGCCTCGCCATCGTGCTGGCCAGAATATTCCACAGACGTCAGCTGGAACGGTCCCTCGACAACTCCGAAATCAGGAATGATCACCTGAAAAGGTAAAATCTCACCATCAAAGAATATCTGCCGTGCGCGCTCGTCAGTATTTTCATCCCGAAACACCCCCGACCCGCTGATCGAAGCAGACCGCACCCCGGCACCGCCCAGCAACTCTCGCCAACCACCAGCACTGCCCAAATTCGTCACATCCACCGTTTCGGCATTAAACGAAATGCGGCTTGCCCGAAGGCCCGCAACCGTTTCAAACGTGCCGGAACCATCCATATCGATCTTGATCAGAAGATCTTTACCTTTTTGCGCTACCATCTTGTAATCCTTTGATTAAATATCTTCGACAACGGCCCGAAACCGCATTTCAATTCGCCTCAATTCGGGGGCAGTGCTGCGCTTGGCCTTAACCTTCAAAAAACGAAGCGACACTAAATGCCCACCTGCCACAGCAAAATCCGCATCTTCCAACACAATCGAAACCGCCGCCGCAACCAACTTTGCTGCCGCGAATCCGTTCGCGGTTGAGTGCACAACAACGTCAAAATCATGCACTCCACCGCTGGACGTGGCCGAACTAAACGGCTTCACCACTTCTTCGCCCAACGTCACTTGCTCGCCTAAAGGCAACACGCCGCCGGAAGGCAACGGCGCGTCATAAATCTCTGCCCCAACCAGCGCGACCAACGCCGCATCCCCGGTTAATGCAGAATATATCGCGCCCTGAAGCGCACCGGATAATGCCACGCTCATCCCTTGCCCTCCTCTGCCCAACATTCCAGCCAACGGCCCGCCGGATCAAATTCCGCCACCGCCAAAATTGAAAACACCCGATCTCCCTCGCGAAATCGTTGATCCGGTCGTGGCCGCGATGCCGCCCCAACCGGCGCCCCCCGTACAATAATCCGATACCGTACGCGCGAAATATCCCGTGCGCGCACCAGCGCCTCGCGACCAGAGCGCGCATTAACATCCGCCCAAACGACGCCCATAACCTGCCAGCCAACGGCGAAACCACCCTTCCCATCTGGTGTGTTCGTGCGTTCCTCAAGCACCAGTTTGCGCGAAAGATTAACCTTCACCACGCACCCCCGATCCGAATGGGGCGATAAGCCTCGATCAACGCACTGACGCCAAACGGCATCCCGTTGACGCGCCCCTCGCCCGCCCGATTTTCGTAAAACCCTGCCGCTTGCAGCAGCACCGCGTGGCGCAAATCGGCGGGCACATCATCCCAAGCGCCAAATCCGGCATCAAACGTCAGAACCGCACGCCCACCATCAGGAATACTCGGCAGGTTCCCAATAATCTTGGGTCGCTGGCTATCCCGCTCCAGCACATAGGCCGCGGCATCCACGACAGTCTCGGCACCCGCCCGATCCACCAAAGTCACACCATTTACCGCCACAACTGGCGCAATCGGTAACACCTGCACACCGTCCGCACGCCATCGCGTCAGCTCCCAACTGAAAATCCGTGTCATCAACGCTTTGCCAATCCGCACCTCAATGGCCGCCATCGCAGACCGCAAGCACACCTCCAGAATCGCATCCTCGGATCCATCATCCGCAAACCCACTGCCCAGTTTCAAGTGCTCTGCAAACGCACGAACCGGCAAATCAGTCGTCGCAACCGCCGTTAATTCTTCTAACATCATGGCAATTCCCTCTCTTTAACCCGAAACATCAGTGTTCGTTCCAATTCGCGCCCCAGCGTCGTCAATATTCTGCTTGAAACCATATAAATCCGCCCTGGAATCCCGCCCTCAAACGTCGCAGTTGATCGCGCAGCCCCACATTCCTGCAACACGACCCTCAACTCGTCCGGTACATCCTCGACCGGTCGAATAGACCAGCCTAAATCATCGCTAACCCGTTCACCTTGTTGAAGATATCCGGCGCGCCAATCCACCGACAGCTCCAGTTCCGAGTTAGGGTCTTTCAGGAAATATCCACTCATTCGCGACCTCACATTAGGGGAAATTCAGACACACCCCTGCATCGCCCACGCGGAGGGAGCAGCAAAAGCCAGAAGATACAGGGGTGCAAAAACCCGCTTAAACCAGCGGGCACTCAAGCCAACTTACGTTAGCGAGAATTTCAGTAGTTTGATCGCGGCGAAGTCGCTAACATCGCCACCAATACGCTTCGTCGCATAGAACAACACATGTGGTTTAGCACTAAACGGATCGCGCAAGATCCGCAAATCAGGGCGCTCTGCAACGGTGTAACCCGCTGAAAAGTCACCAAAAGCAATGGCTGTAGCATCCACTGCAATGTCCGGCATATCCTCGGCAATCAGCACCGGATACCCCATCAAGCGTGCCGGTTCACTTGCCGCCAACCCGTCAGACCAAAGGAACCGACCATCAGCGTCCTTCATCTTGCGAACCGCACCCGCCGTCTTGGAATTCATCACAAACACCGCATTCGCACGGTATCGCGCACCAAGCGAGTACACTAGATCAACGATCGAATCTGCAGGATCGATCCCGTCAAAATCACCCGTTGCGCCCGTCGCCACATATCCCAGATTCCCCCAGGTCCAAACCGCATTGTCCAGCGCCGTATACGTCAAGAAACCCTTCGGCTTATCAACGCCGTCACCACTGATAAATGCCACACCCTCGGCGCGGCTAAACTTATCTGCAATCCGTGTTGCCAGCCAGCCTTCAACGTCAAATGCCGTGTCATCCAACAGACGTTGCGATGCCTTAGGAAGTGCGGATAACTCGAGCAAAGGAATAGAGATTCGTTCAACCTGTGGCGTACCGGTCTCTGCCGCCATACCGGTTTCCGAGGCCCAGCCTGCGCCGATATCCGTATGGTCCACCAGCACATCGTAAGCCGTAGATTCCACCTGCACCACATTCGCGATTGAGCGAATGGAAGACGCCCCACGCAGCACACCCGTGATTTGGTCCGCAGTCTGTGGGTCGACCAGATACCCACCGTCAGCCGAAACAGCCGTTGAAAGCGATTTTTCTTCCACTGGAAGTCCACGCAACGCCTCGTCGTCGCCACTGCGAAGGTATGCCGAAAACGCCTTCTTGTGCGGAATACCCACTTCTGTTGTTGTGGAAAGTGCCGGGCGCGAAGTGGAAAGTGATTTAGCATTAAACATATTCAAACGTTCTTCCTGTTCAGTAAGTTTTGATTTAATTTCGTTTTTGAACCCGCTGAATTCACTCAGGAATTCATTCATCGCTGCCTTCACCTCGACAGCATGGGATCCCCCCGTAGCAGCACCGCTACGGGACTTCATTTCTTTGTCACGCATAAAATTTCCTTTGGTAAATACGTTCAGGCCAGCAGGTCGCGGGCCTGTCGAAAGGTTTCAGCCAGACTTTGCGCCAGCGCCGCCTCATCATCCGAAGGCGCCACACGGGCCTCCGAAAGCATCGGGAAGGTGACCATCGACACCTCCCAGAGTTCAATTTCATGCAACAACCGCCCCTTCGCAGATTTCTCCGCACGAACAGTACGATAGCCTATAGACAACCCATCAATCGCCCCGGCTTGAAGCAACACCATCGCCTCACGCCCGACCTGCACTTCGGTTAACAAACGCCCCTTAACAAACAGACCCTTGTCGTCCTCGTAAATTTCATCCCAAACACCAATCGGCTGCATTGGATCATGTTGCCAAAGCATTTTCACTTTGCCACCAGCCATGGAAAGCCGCTTCAAAGAAGCCGCATAAGCCCCCTTTTGCACAACATCTCCACCTTTATCTTCAGCATTAAACAAAGATGCATAGCCGGCGATCTCTGCGCTATCATTCAACTCGATATTCGCGTCAAAACCACAAAATTTCGTCTCTAATGTTCCCAAATTACTTTCATAATTCATGTATTTTCCTTCGCATATTCCTAATACTTGCATTAATCGATTATTTTCGACTTTACACACGCGTAACTAGACCATAGACCACATCTACTGAAAACATAGCAGCAGCGCCATAAACGGCCAACCAAAGACGTCGTTCAAGCCGTTCAAGCATGCCCTCTATCGCCTGTAACCGACGCTCCAGCCCATGCCAGCGCTCATCGAAAACTCGTTCATGCGCCTCTATCCGTGCACTCGCCGCATCAAACGGCTCATAGAGGTACTTTGATCCGCCGCTTCGCCGGCTCATTCATCGTCCGCCAGCTTAGGCAGCCCCAACATTTGCCGTTTCTCCGCAGACGTTAAGAACTCGGCTCCGGAAATCCGACGCCACTGCGCTTCCCGTTCTGCCGCCAACGCCGGAATGCCATCCAAATCCGCCTTCACGACCAAACCTTCACCAAACAATGGCCCCAACCATCCGGTCAAAGCTTCCAAAGTCTTGGCCACCAGCGGCAGAACCGTCAAACGATAGAACGCCCGGTTTGCTTCCTGATAATTCCCATAAGAATTATCCCCGGGGAAACCCAGCAACATTGGCGGCACACCAAAGGCCAGCGCGACTTCGCGCGCCGCACTTTCCTTGGTCTTCTGGAACTCCATATCTGACGGTGAAAACCCCATCGGTTTCCAGTCCAACCCGCCTTCCAACAACATCGGGCGCCCCGCATTCTGTGCCCCTTGATGATGGCTCTCCAACTCATCCACCAGCCGATTATACTGGTCCGTGGCCAGCGCCCCCATACCGTCAGCACCCTTGTAAACAATCGCCCCCGAAGGTCGCGCGGCGTTATCCAGCAACGCTTTCGACCATTTTGACGCTGAATTATGCACATCCAACGCCGCTCCGGCCGCCTGCATCGGAGACAATCCGTAATGGTCGTCCTGCGGATGAAACGCCTTCACATGCAAAATCGGTGCAAAATCCCCCCGCATATCAAACTGATGCTTGCGCGACCCGACCTTATATTCATATGCCACTGGCCAACCATCCGCCCCCGGCACAACAGACATTCGGTCAGACCGCAGCACATGCAATTCATGCGGGCGATCTTCTCCTGTCGCCTCTAGATACCCGTCGCCAGACAACAACAATTGCCCGTAAAACGCTTCGAACAAAGCGGCAGAACCCTGTCCTTGATTGGGCTGTGCCAGAAGCGACAGCAACGGATGAGCGTCATACCGACGTTCCAAATCCTGCAACAAAACCGGCACCGCCGCCGCCTCTGCAATCATCTTCACACATCGAAACCCCACCGGATTTCCAGTAAAACCGGTGCGCGTCAAACTCGCCGTGTCGCGCGCGGACCATACAGCCCTCCCCGACCCATGAAACGCAATCACCGGTGCCGCCGCCGAGGCTTTCTCCTCGCCACCACTCATCGACTTAAAAAATTGCAAAACCATTACCCTACGCTCCCCATCTAAAGTCCACGCACGCGCGGCCGCTGAAAATGCAGCGCCGGTGCAATCATCAAATCCGTAATCGCCCAGACCAGCGCATCGACGCGATCAGGGCTACCCTTGCCAGTAAACCCCGACACCGTCATCGCGCACATTTGGTCCTCTAACTCCGCAAACCCACCACAATGAAACACACGCCCTTGCTCGTACAAAGCCGCCACCGGTTCCGCCCGCGCCGCTTTCCCGCGTGACGCCCTGACGGCACGATATGGCACCAGCGGATCAATTGATCGCACCAAAGATTCTACCAGTTCACCGCCCTGATTCACCTCCGCCACCAACCGGTCAGCACCATATTCCCGCGCCTTGGCAACGGCTCGCTCAGCCCAGACCTGCGGTGAACCACTCACCGA
>JAESQH010000001.1 GCA_016765235.1 Paracoccaceae bacterium | reverse complement strand
GGGTCGTATTCGACCGTCTGGATGTTCAAGCTGCTGACGATGAATATCATTCCGGGCATTATCCTCGCGGTTATTATGTCAGGCCTGTTTGCGCTGCTGATCGGATTTATCACGCTGCGGCGGTCCGGTATCTATTTCTCTATTCTGACGCTCGCGTTCGCGCAAATGTCTTACAGCCTTGCGTATTCGGTTTTCACACCCATCACGAACGGCGAGACCGGTTTGCAGATACGGCTGGCCGATGCACGGATATTGGACTCGAAGAACGACTCCGGCTCGTTGCCATCTACCAACCTTTTCGGGCTAGAGATGAACGATACATGGCGAACAACGTTTATGGGTATGGATTTGCAGTTCAACGTCGGATTCTACGTTAGTGCATTCATTCTGATCGCAGTGTTCTACCTGTCAATCCGCATCTTCCGCTCGCCCTTCGGGTTGATTCTGCGGGCGGTTAAAACCAACCAGAACCGTCTTATGTATACGGGAATTAACACCAAACCCTACACGCTGGCGGCCTTTGTCATTTCCGGTATGTATGCCGGTTTGGCAGGCGGTTTGTTGGCCTCGATGGATCCGCTTGCGGGTGCCGAGCGTATGCAGTGGACCGAGTCCGGTTCGATTGTGCTGATGGTGATCCTCGGTGGTGCGGGCACGTTGCTTGGGCCAGTTCTTGGTGCAGGCGTTATCAAATACTTTGAGGCGATCTTCTCGCGCATCAACGAAAACGTGTTGCACGAATGGTCCGGTTTTCTTCCCGGTTTTCTTGAAAACTTTATGGTCTGGATCGTCGATCCGTTCGTGGGAAAAGGCTGGAGCCTGACATTGGGCGCAGTGTTTATGATTATCGTGATCTTCCTGCCCGGTGGGCTTATGGAAGGGGCAAACCGCATCGGCAAACGCCTTGCTAAACTGAAACGCGGCTCGGCGAAAAACGCCAAGACCCCGGCTGAATAAGGAGCAAGGATTATGGGAATTCTTGAAGTCCAGAACGTCAATAAACATTTCGGCGGTCTACATGCACTGAACAACGTTAACCTTGATGTGAAAGAGGGTTCGGTTCACGCGATCATCGGGCCGAACGGTGCGGGGAAATCAACGTTCCTCAACTGTCTGATTGGGAAGCTGGCACCGGATACTGGATCGGTCATGTTTCAAGGGAAGCCTGTGCTTGGCAAGAAGCCGCACGAGATTAACCAACTGGGTATCAGCCGTGTGTTTCAGACACCCGAGATATTCAGCGATCTGACGGTTTTCGAAAACGTAATGATCCCGTGTTTTGCACACCGCGACGGGGCGTTTATGATGAACGCCTGGAGAAGTGTTAAAGGCGAAACAGGCATCCGTGAACGCGCCGAGCAGATGTTGATCGACGTGAATATGCAGGACAAATTCCACATGAATGCAGCCTCGCTTTCACGGGGTGACAAACGGCGATTGGAATTGGCGATGTGTCTGGCGCAGGACCCCAAGTTACTATTGCTTGATGAACCAACAGCGGGCATGGCTCGGGCAGATACAAATGCGACAATTGATTTGCTGAAACATCTTAGCGAGACACGTGGCATTACCAAGGTTATCATCGAACACGACATGCACGTGGTGTTCAGCCTTGCCGACACAATCTCGGTTCTGGCGCAAGGCGCGATCATTGCTGAAGGGTTGCCAGATTACATCAAGGGGCATCCGAAAGTTCGCGAAGCGTACCTTGGGGAGGCAGAAGTATGAACGACAAGACGAATAAGCCGGCCTATTTTTCGCTACATGATATCCATTCGTACTACGGTGAGAGTTACATCGTTCAGGGGGTGTCGTTTAAGCTCCACGAAGGTGAGATTCTGGCGCTTCTGGGTCGGAATGGCGCGGGGAAAACCTCGACCCTTCGGTCCATCGCGCAGATTGGCAGTCCTCAGGTAACGCGTGGCGAATGTTGGCTGGACCACCAACCCNTACACGAAATGAAATCGTTCGAGGCGGCCCGCGCGGGCGTGGCNTTGGTGCCGGAAGATCGNCGNATCATTCAGGGCCTGACGGTTCAGGAAAATCTGGAATTGGCGCAGATCGCCCCTCCGCATGGCTGGACAATTGAGCGGATTTACGAACTGTTCCCCCGATTGGGAGAACGTAAAAGCCAAGAGGGCACGACACTTTCGGGTGGCGAACAGCAAATGTTGGCGATCGGCCGCGCATTGGCACGCGATGTGAAGCTGTTGCTACTGGATGAGCCTTATGAAGGCTTGGCTCCGGTGATTGTGCAGGAAATCGAGAAAACCTTGCGGGAGATCAAGGAATTGGGCATCACGACGATTATTGTAGAGCAGAATGCGGTTGCAGCCTTGAAACTGGCAGATCGTGCAGTCATTCTGGATACAGGACTCGTGGTTTTTGATGGAACCGCTCAAGAGGTTCTGGACAATGAGACGCTTCGCGAAGAATATCTCGCTATCTAATAAATACGACCACTGGAGAATACCATGGAACAGCACATTTATCCGCCCTCGAAAGAAACTGTCGCCAAGGCTTTGATTAAAGAAGATCAGTACAAGGCGATGTATGCTGAATCCATCAGTGATCCCGAGGCATTCTGGGGCGAACAGGGGCGTCGCCTCGACTGGATCAAACCTTATACGAAGGTGAAAAACACGACGTTTGAGTATCCGGATGTCTCCATCAAATGGTTCGAAGACGGAGTATTGAATGTTTCGGCCAACTGTATTGACCGGCATCTGAAAGACCGTGGCGATCAGGTTGCGATCATTTGGGAAGGCGACAATCCCGAAGACGACGCGCATATCACCTACAACGAATTGCATGAACACGTCAGCCGTTTGGCAAATGTTTACAAGAAACTGGGCGTCAAAAAGGGCGACCGGATTGTTCTATATATGCCTATGATTCCCGAGGCGGCTTATGCAATGCTGGCCTCCGCGCGGATTGGCGCGGTACATTCCATCGTATTCGCCGGATTCTCGCCCGAAGCATTGGGCAGCCGGATTGCGGATTCTGGNGCNAAGCTGGTGGTCACAGCGGACGAGGCCCNACGNGGTGGNCGAAACACTCCGNTNAAGACGAACGTTGANAGNGCNTTGGAAATTTCCGGCGATGTTACCACTTTGGTGGTNGANCGCACNGGCGCNGATGTTGGCTTGAAAGCAGGGCGCGATCATTCCTACCGNGCNATGACGGCNGANGCNTCGACCGATTGCCCACCNGAACCAATGAACGCCGAAGACCCGTTGTTTGTGCTTTATACATCGGGATCTACCGGCAAACCCAAGGGTGTTGTTCACTCGACAGGCGGATATTTGCTGTATGCGTCGATGACTCATCAGTACGTCTTTGATTACCACGACGGTGACATCTACTGGTGTACAGCAGATGTTGGGTGGGTGACTGGTCACAGCTATATCGTCTATGGCCCGTTAGCCAATGGAGCGACAACGCTGATGTTCGAAGGTATCCCTACCTATCCAGATGCAAGCCGGTTCTGGCAAGTTTGCGATAAACACAAAGTTAACCAATTCTATACCGCCCCTACTGCGTTACGGGCGTTGATGGGACAAGGGGACTCGTTCGTCGAAAAGTGCGACCTGTCATCTTTGCGAATTCTGGGTTCGGTCGGTGAGCCGATCAATCCAGAGGCANGGGAATGGNACAACCGCGTCGTCGGCAAAGGTAAATGCCCGATTGTAGACACATGGTGGCAAACCGAAACTGGTGGCATCTTGTTAACGCCCCTACCGGGCGCAACGGCGCTAAAACCGGGGTCAGCAACTAATCCGTTCTTTGGCATACGACCTGCGATCCTTGATCCGCAAACCGGTGCCGAAATCACCACGACTGTCGCCGACGGCGTTTTGTGTTTCAAAGACAGCTGGCCGGGGCAAATGCGAACAGTGTTTGGGGATCATGACCGTTTCATCTCGACCTATTTCGCGGACTACAAAGGTTATTACTTCGCTGGTGACGGATGTCGTCGTGACGAAGACGGATATTACTGGATTACGGGGCGCGTGGACGACGTGATAAACGTTTCCGGCCACCGAATGGGAACCGCCGAAGTGGAATCAGCTTTGGTCGCCCATCCAAAAGTGTCCGAGGCTGCNGTTGTCGGCTATCCGCATGCNATCAAAGGGCAGGGTATTTACGCTTACGTCACTTTGATGAACAGCGAGGAACCTTCCGACGAGCTTCGTAAAGAACTGGAACTGTGGGTGCGCAAAGAAATAGGCCCGATTGCAAAGCCGGACTTACTTCAATGGGCCCCGAGCTTGCCGAAAACCCGTTCGGGCAAAATCATGCGCCGCATCCTGCGCAAGATCGCAGAAAATGACTACGGATCATTGGGCGATACATCAACGCTAGCTGACCCCTCAGTGGTTGAAGAGTTGATCGAAAACCGAATGAATCGCGTGTGATTTAACCCAATCGGAAAACATGGGGGCCTGTCATTTGGCGGGCCTTTTTGTATCGTGACAATGCAACATGTGCTAATCTGACCCTCAGAAAGTCGTTTTGATACTTTCGAAGGGGGGAGCTGTGAATACATCTGCAAAACACGACGCGTGGAGCGCGGGCGATAGTTACGAGCAATATATGGGCCGTTGGAGCCGTCAGGTCGCCGTCAAATATCTAGATTGGCTGAACGCGCCTAACAACCTCGATTGGATTGATGTCGGAAGCGGAGCCGGCGCGCTATCGGCGGCTATTTTGGACCAGTGTAACCCAAAATCTGTTCACGGGATCGAGCAATCCGAAGGCTTCGTGACCCACGCAAAATCCACAATAACAGATGATCGCGCGGAGTTTTCTGTTGGTGATGCACAGAACTTGATCATCGAGACCGGTTCGATTGATGTTGTCTCTTCGGCGTTGGTTCTCAACTTTGTGCCCGATAAACATGCCGCATTAACCGAAATGAAACGCGTAGCGAAACCTGGTGGTATTGTTTCGTTTTACGTATGGGATTACCCCGGCATTAGCGTTGGTTTTATGAGTGCATTCTGGAAAGCAGCGGCAAAACTGGATGACAAGGCCGAAGATTTGAAGGAAGGCAAACGGTTTCCGTTCTGTACCCCTGAAGGTTTAACTGAACTCTGTCACAAAGCTGGGTTAAAATCGGTTACTGTTAAGGCGATCGATATCGAATGTGTATTCCCCACATTCGACGATTTCTGGCATCCATTCACACTCGGCGCTGGTCCGGCGCCTGGTTACTGCATGTCTCTTGACGAACCCCATAGGGAAGCGTTGAGAGGTTTGTTGAAAGAAACCATCGGTTCAAAGGGCGAAATTGTGATGCCTGCGCGGGCGTGGGCGATAAAATCCGAGGTTTAGGAATTCCGCCGCAAACGTATCACCACATCGATCTTTGATATTTCCGCGCCTTCAGGCAAATCCGGCAGGCTTTCAAATTTAATCGAGCCTACGGGGGCGTCCGTTAAGATGCCTTCATCCTCCCAATAGAAATGGGAATGATCATCGACCCGCGTATCAAAATATGAACGGTGTCCGTCGACGCTTACTTCGCGCATCAACCCGGCCTCACAAAACGCACCAAGCGTGTTGTAGACGGTGGCGAGGGAAACTTTCGCTTCGGTATCGTGTGTGAGGTCGAACAAGGATTCTGCCGTGACGTGCCTGTCTTGACCGTCGCCAACAAGCAATTCTGCCAAAGAAAGACGTTGACGTGTGGGGCGTAAGCCACCGCCGGAAAGCCAGCTCGATGCACGTTGCTGCGGGGATTGAATTTCGATGTTCATCGCGCGATTTCCTATAATTTGCACTAATATACGCCAAAAGAGCTGTGATTGACCAGACCCATACCAGCGCTATTGCGCCGCCTCCCACCGCAGTGGTAAGAATGCACAAATAAACAGAATTTCAGGAGCATCCCCTAACATGACCGAATTTCCTTCAAGCTTTGATCGCGATGGCCTTTTGAAATGTGCACGCGGGGAGCTTTTTGGACCGGGGAACGCACAATTGCCGATGCCACCCATGTTGATGATGGACCGCATTACCGAAGTTTCCAGCGATGGCGGCGAGCATGGCAAGGGCCATATCGTGGCGGAATTCGACATCACCCCAGACCTGTGGTTTTTTGAATGCCACTTCCCCGGAAACCCGATTATGCCCGGCTGCCTTGGCCTTGATGGTCTGTGGCAGCTAACCGGTTTCAACCTTGGTTGGCGGGGTTGGCAAGGCCGCGGGTATGCGCTGGGAGTAGGCGAAGTTAAACTAACCGGAATGGTACGGCCGGAGCGCAAAATGCTGACGTATTACGTTGATTTCACCAAAGCCATCCAGACGCGTCGCTTGACCATGGGTGTTGCAAACGGTCGGGTCGAGGCCGACGGTGAAGTGATTTATCTGGTTAAAGACATGAAAGTCGCGTTGTCTGCCGAGTAATCTCCGAAATTATCTGAATTAAAGGAATACATTATGCGTCGCGTAGTTATCACCGGTCTCGGGATCGTTTCGTCAATTGGCAATAATGCTGAAGAGGTTCTGGCTTCGCTTAAGGGTCAGAAATCCGGAATTAGTTTTTCCCCGACGTATGCGGAGCGTAGGTTCCGCTCGCAAATTCACGGTATGCCAACGATTGATCTGAAGGAAAACATCGACAAACGCGTTTGGCGATTTATGGGCGACGGGGCAGGGTATGCCTATCTGTCCATGCAGCAAGCGATTGCAGATGCGGGACTTGAAGAAAGCGATGTTTCGAACGAGCGTACGGGGTTGGTTGTTGGTTCCGGCGGGCCGTCCACCAAACATCTGCATGACGCGCATAATATTGTGATTGCAAAGGGTGCACCCAAACGTATGGGGCCGTTTATGGTTACACGGGGGATGTCCTCTACTACTTCAGCTTGTTTGGCGACTCCATTCAAAATTAAAGGCGTTAACTATTCAATAACCTCTGCTTGTTCTACTTCGGCGCATTGCATTGGTAATGGTGTTGAGCAAATTCAGTTTGGCAAGCAAGACATCGTCTTTGCTGGCGGCGGCGAGGAGCTGGATTGGACTCTGTCCTGTCTGTTCGACGCGATGGGCGCGATGTCTTCCAAATACAACGACACACCAGAACTGGCGGCACGGGCGTTTGACGCAACGCGTGACGGATTTGTGATTGCAGGCGGCGGCGGCATGGTTGTTCTGGAAGAACTGGAACACGCCAAGGCACGTGGCGCAAAGATTTANGCCGAGGTTACGGGGTATGGCGCNACATCTGACGGNTANGACATGGTNGCCCCNTCGGGTGAGGGTGGCGAGCGNTCNATGAAGTTGGCGATGTCNACNCTGGGNGATCGCAAGGTCGANTATATCAACGCGCACGGCACTTCGACGCCAGTTGGCGATGTGAAAGAAGTCGAAGCGGTTCGCCGGATATTTGGCGAGGGCTCCACACCACTGATTTCTTCGACCAAGTCGCTGACAGGCCACAGCCTTGGCGCGACGGGTGTTCAGGAAGCGATTTATTGCCTGATGATGTTGCAGAACGACTTCATTGTTGGTTCGGCAAATGTGAAGGAACTTGATCCACAGTTGAGTGCGAATGAAATCGCGACGGCCAATATTGAAAATGCTGGATTGGATACTGTTATTTCCAACAGCTTTGGCTTTGGTGGCACGAACGCGACCCTAGCGATGAGCAAATATCATGGCTGATTTAATGAAGGGTAAACGCGGGCTGATTATGGGCGTCGCGAATGAGCGTTCAATCGCTTGGGCAATCGCCAAGGTATTGGCCGAAGAAGGCGCAGAACTGGCGTTCACTTACCAAGGCGAGGGCTTCGGTAAACGCCTGCGCCCCTTGGCCGAAGGTGTTGGCTCATCGCTGGTTATTCCGGCGGACGTTCAAGACGAAGCATCGTTGGACACAACATTCAAAACGCTGAAAGACGAGTGGGGCACGATAGATTTTCTGGTCCACGCAATCGCGTATTCGGACAAGGAAGAATTGGCGGGGCGTTTTATTGATACTTCGCGCAAGAACTTCCTGAATTCGTTGGATATATCATGTTTCAGCTTTGTGGACGTTGCCAAGCGTGCAGCAGCGTTGATGCCGGACGGTGGTTCAATGATAACGCTGACTTATATGGGCAGCAATCGTGTGCAGCCGAATTATAACGTTATGGGCGTGGCGAAAGCGGCGCTGGAAAGCTCGGTTCGGTATCTGGCGAACGACCTTGGGCCTGACAATATCCGCGTGAATGCGGTCAGCCCCGGTCCTATGAAAACACTGGCCGGCGCTGCTATCGGCGGGGCGCGTAAAGTGTATCGCACGATTGGTGAGAATGCTCCGCTGCGATCAAATGCGACGCCGGATTCGGTGGGTGGAACAGCGGCATTTCTGCTGTCGGACTATGGCGCATATACCACTGGCGAGATCATTCGCGTCGATGGCGGGTATCACATTATGGGTATGATGCAGTCGGAAAATCTTTAGCACGATATAGCGTTTAACAATGGTTCCTCTTGTGCCAATGTGCCGGCAACGGAGGAACGAACCTATGCCAATCACAACCTGTGTATTTGATGCCTACGGGACATTATTTGANGTAACTGCTGCNGCACGTATCGCTGCGGCTGAACCGGGCCGCGAGGCGTTTGCNGCGAAATGGCCGCAGATCGCNCAAGATTGGCGNCTNAANCAGTTGCAATATACNTGGCTACGNGCNGTNGNNGATGCNCATACGGATTTCTGGGAAGTCACGCAAAACGGNCTGGATTANGCGCTTGAGGCGGCNGGATTGCAGGACGACGAGNTGCGCGAANGGTTGTTAGCGCTTTATTGGGAGCTNTCGGCTTATCCNGAAGTTCCCGCGATGTTGAAAGCGTTGAAAGATGCGGGGATGCAAACGGCGATCTTGTCGAACGGCTCGCCCGAAATGTTGAAGGGCGCGGTTTCTAGTGCCGGAATAACCGACCTTCTGGACGATGTGTTAAGTGTTCAGGATGTAGGTGTATTCAAGCCTCACAAGTTTGTTTACGACATGGTTTGTGATCGCTTCGTGGGTGAGAAATCCGAAGTTCTGTTCGTGTCATCCAATGGCTGGGACGCGGCGAACGCCTCGGGTTATGGGTTCTACACCGCTTGGGTCAACCGCGCTGGCGAACCGATGGATCGCCTGCCTTGGAAGCCACAAGAAGTGATGTCGGATTTAACCGGAATACCTGAACTGGCGAAGGCGCGACCATGAAGTTTACCACCAGCGATGGTTTACAACTGGCCTATGAAGACGCGGGCGAAGGGACAGTGTTACTGTGCTTGCCCGGGTTAACACGGAATGCGCGGGACTTTGATGATTTGGCGACCGCAATCAGTGGTGTGCGGCTGGTACGGCTGACATATCGGGGGCGTGGGGCGTCGGATTACGACTCGAATTACACGAATTACAATGTGCCCCAAGAGGCCAAGGATGCGCTGGAACTGCTCGACCATCTGAACATAGAAAAGGCGTTGTTTGTGGGGACGTCGCGAGGTGGGATAATTGCGATGTTGACGGCTGCGATGGCGAAGGTCCGAATGTCCGGTGTGCTGTTGAATGACATTGGACCGGAGATAATACTGCGGGCTTGAGCCGGATAATGGACTATCTTGGCATTCAACCCAAAGCGAAAACTTTTGAGGAAGCCGCTGCTGGTTTGCGCGCAAATATGGGCGCAGAATTTCCCAAACTGACGGACGCCGATTGGCTGGAACACGCCAAGCGGTGGATGGAGATGGGGCCGGACAGTTTGCGCTTGAACTATGATCCCAAACTGCGCGACGCGGTAATTGAACAATCGGCCAAGGAACAGCCAGATTTATGGCCGCTATTTGATGCAATGGAAGGTCTGCCGCTGGCGTTAATACGCGGGGCGAATTCGGATCTGTTGAGCGAGGTTAGCGTCGCTGAAATGCAGCGGCGGCGGCCGGATATGATTTATGCGAACTTGCCTGACAGGGGGCATGTGCCGTTTCTGAACGAGCCGGAAGCGGTAGAGGCAATTGAGAAACTGATTGGGCAGGTTGGATGAATATCGAGATGATCAAAGCGGCGGCAACAAGGTTGGCGCCTGTGGTGAGGCGGACACCGATGCTCAGCTCTCCGTTTCTGGACGAGATGGCAGGCCGCCGCGTGTTAGTTAAGGCTGAAAACTTGCAGCACACCGGAAGTTTCAAATTCCGTGGCGGATGGTCGGCGTTATCCGGCATGACAGAGGCGCAGCGTGCTAAGGGTGTTATCGCGTACTCCTCCGGAAACCACGCGCAAGGCGTAGCGATGGCGGCAGCGAAATTCGGGGTTCCGGCGGTAATCTTGATGCCTGCAGACTCGCCAATTTTGAAAATCGCTAACACAAAGGCGCTTGGCGCCGAAGTGGTGACATATGACCGACTGCGAGATTCTCGGGAAGATATTGGGGCGCGGCTGGCTGGTGCACGCGGGTTGACCTTTGTGAAGCCGTT
>JAESQH010000023.1 GCA_016765235.1 Paracoccaceae bacterium | reverse complement strand
GGCTAGGCCGATGGAACCCCAAGCCCAAATCTGGCGCGACCGCCTTCAGTGTACCGTCAAAAAGGCGGATGGCATCTTCGAGGCTGCACTGGCGCGCGCACAAGATGTACTGGACGATGATGGTTTGACAGCATGGCTGGCCGGGGCGGATAAAGTCTGCGCCCTTGGGCGCGGGACCGAACTGGTTTTACTGTTCCTCGATGATATCCCCGAAGTGGTGAAGCATTCCGACGTTGAAATCATCCCCGAAGTCGCCGATCTGGCTGCACATCTATCGGCCAAAGCCGTGCGTGGTTCCATCGCGCCGTTTCTTGGCACGTTGGCCGCTGTGGCGCGACGCCTCGACAACGCTGATCTGTTGCGCGTGTGGCTTCGCCTGATCCGCAAAATGGTGGCCGAGGCCAAAGACGGTACAACGCCCCTGCTGGCCCGCGCCCCCTACCTGTTCGCCCAACTTTCCCTTCCCGCTGTGCAAAACTGGGTTGAATACGGCATGCGTGTTTATCGTGACCATCCACACCGCCTGCCGGATTATTTCAGCCTGCAAAGTGCGGATGCTAAAGCCATGCTGGTTAAAGAGCGCAGCGGAACTCTGTTCATGGATGTGGAACGCCAACTGCATATGTTCCAACGCGCCTTCTGGCAAAGTGATCTTGACCTGCGCCCCTATTCCGAAGCGTTCGAAACCGCCCGTAAACCCAAACCGCACCTCGATAGCCTCGGCCTCCACATCCCCGATGTTTACGAGGACAAATACGGCCTGTCTGGCCTGCACCGTTATTGGGCGATCCTTGCACATATGCTGGCCCATAAAAAATGGACCAAACCGCTGCTGGCCGATAATTTCAGCGTCTTCCAGCACCTCGCCATTGAAGTATTCGAGGATGCACGCGTAGAACATCTGGCCATGCAACAATACCCCGGCCTGCGTGCGCTTTGGATCAAGATGCACCCCATCCCGACGCCCGGCACCTGCCCCGACGGCTGGGCCTGCATCCGTCACAAACTGGCGATGTTATCTTACGCAATTCTTAACCCAGATCACCGCTACACTGAACCCGCCTTGCTGGAATATGTTGAAAAATTCCGCGACCGCTTCAAAGCAAACCCGAACGACCCTAAATTCGCCGTCGATCTTGGCGTCGAATGGCTACGCGATAACTTTGAACATAATTTCCGCCAGCCAAACGTGTGGTTCGAGGATACCGAGGTTCCCTACCGCGACGACAACCGTTATTTATGGATGTTCCTTGAAGAGGCCGAGGAAGAAGATGATTTCCATTCCGATCATGGCGCACAGGAACGGCTGACTGACAAGGAAGATGACGGCCTGCTACCGCCACGTTTCTACCCCGAATGGGATTACCAATTGCAAAGCTATCGCCCCGATTGGGTGACGGTACATGAATCGTTTCAAGAAATGGGCAGCGCCAGCGATATCGACCAACTTCTGGACAAACACCAGCGTTTGCTTAAGCAACTGAAGGCAATCGTAGACCTTCTAAAACCCCAGCAACGCCGCCGAATACGATACCAGAACGAGGGGGATGATCTTGACATNGANGTCGCCATCCGCGCCGCGATTGATTACCGGATCGGCTCCACGCCCGACACCCGNATCATGCAAAGCCANGTNAAAGACGGNCGNGATATNGCNGTGCTNTTGCTGCTGGANNTGTCGGAATCGGTTAACGAAGTGCCTGCGGGNNCAGAAAGNACCATNCTGCANCTCTCGCAAGAAGCCGCNGCCCTTCTGGCAACATCNGTGGAGGCNTTGGGNGACCCCCTCGCCATNGCNGGNTTTTCNTCCAACACNCGGCACGANGTGTCCTANTCCCACTTNAAATCNTTCAAAGAACCTTGGGGAGATGCCCCGAAATCCCGCCTCGCAGCCATGAAAGCCGGCTATTCAACCCGCATGGGCGCCGCTCTGCGTCATGCCGGAAGTTACCTTGAAAACCGTGCCGAGGAAAAACGCTTGCTGCTGGTACTGACCGATGGCCAACCGCACGATATTGACGTGACAGACCCGAAATATCTGCAAGACGACACCCATCTGGCCGTGGGCGAATTGGCCAGCAAGGGCGTCACCACCTATTGCATCAGCNTTGACCCAAACGCCGATGATTATGTTGCCGACATTTTTGGCCGAAACAATTTCACCGTAATTGACCGTGTCGAAAGCCTGCCGGAAAAACTGCCGAAATTGTTTATGTCCCTGACAAAGTAAGGTTGCTGAATTGGTTCACGAAGACGCCGATGCAGCCACGCTATTCCTTAAACAGCCTCGGGATAATCGCGCGTGAAAACCATGCGATNNCCTTCAGACANGTCCGNCCTAAANCCATANCCACCAAGATCAAACCCTTTCAGGTCCTCNACANCCGTCAACCGGTTTTGCATTACATACCGCGCCATCGCTCCGCGCGCACGTTTCGCAAAGAAGCTGACAATTTTACTGTCGCCTTCGCGATCTTCCATGAAAACGGGCGTAATCACCCGCAATTTCAACGCAGCAAGATCGACCGCCGTGAAATACTCAACCGAAGCGCAATTGAGCAACGTATCAGAACCTGTCAATTCAGCCTGCTCGTTCAAGGCAATCGACAGGCGGTCGCGCCAGTATTGATACAACGTTTTCCCGCGTCGCGTTGCCAAACGGCTGCCCATCTCCAGACGGTAAGGTTGGATCAGGTCCATCGGGCGCAACAATCCGTAAAGCCCGGATAATATCCGCAAATGGTCCTGCGCGTATGCCAACTCACTCGCGTCGAGCGTTCCGGCTTCCAGCCCCAAATACGTATCGCCAGCAAAAGCCAGCGCCGCCGATTTCGTAACTTCGGGAGCCGGGTTTTCCTCAAACGCCTTAAAACGATTCTGATTAAGCTGTGCCAAAGGTTGGCTGATTGCCATCAACTTTCGCAACTTCGCCACACTAAGCCGCCGCGCAGTACGGCTAAGGCTGTAGGCATCCGTTTGAAAAACCGGAAGGCTTGTCGCTATTTTTGGCGAAGTCGCCTCAAAAACCAGCTTCTTGGCCGGAGAAATTACAGTCAGCATTTAACGCCCCGCGTTTTCATAAATTTCGGTCCTGATTTACAGGTCTAAACCGAATGTAATGCATGAAGTCACAAGGGTCCATCGCGATATAGGATGCGCATCCGCATAATCACGGCAAGGGCGCGAAATTACATTTCCCCAGACGCATCAAGCCCCATGTTGGATTGGCTGGTCGAGAAGCGCGGAATCGCGCCACACATTCCAGTAATTGATAAATCTGGGCGCAAAGACGGAACTTTTGAATGCTCCAACTTCACCTTTGATACGGAGAACGACTTGTATATCTGTCGTGGCGGCAAAGAACTCAAGCAATATCGTCGTGCGTTCAAAACACTAAGATCGGGTGTAAACATGGATGAAACGATAGGTTGCCGCGCAAGAAAGTCAGACTGTGACGCCCGCATTTTAAAGGAACGCTGCACACCAAAAAAAGAACCACAGCGTAAAATTATCAGATATATTTAAGAAACTTCCCGCAATGTCGCCCGCATCTTGTCGCAAACCCAGCAATATGCAATCTCGCGCAAGCTGCNCAAAAAGGTCGAGATGTCATTTGCCCATCGCAAACGTAGCTTGGTCTGGAACCGGCTGCGTTACATGAAAGATTCTGAGACCGGTAAGAGGGTTTCTCGCCTAAATCCCGAAGATGAATGGATTGCAAAAGACGTGCCCGATCTCAGGATCGTTGAACAATCCCTTTGGGACCAGGTCAAAAAGCGTCAGGGCAAACTCGCGTTNAGTCAGAAGAGAAATGGTGATTTTTGGACCAAGCAGAGACCCCGTTATCTCCTCTCTGGCTTGATAAGATGCGCGGCAAGCGGCGGCGGGTTTTCGGTAATTTCTCAAACACACATCGGTTGCGCCAATGCTCGCAATAAAGGCACTTGTAGTGAGCGCCGCTCGATTAAACGCACGACACTTGAAGATGTCGTTCTGGACGGTCTTAAGCATCAGCTGATGGAGCCAGAACTTTGCAAAGTGTTCGCAGAAGAATATGTTCGAGAACTTACGCGGCTTCATGCGCAAAACCGGGATAGCCAAGCGTCCGTTTCTACCGAGATAGAAAAGATCAATCGCGATCTGGAAAACCTGATCGATGCGATCTGTGCCGGAATACCTGCCGATCGCATTAAGGACCGAATGGTGGCTCTTGAGGAACGCAAAGCTGAGTTGGTAGCCAAACGTGAAGCGTCTCCTGACGCAAATGTCGTTATTCACCCCAACATGGGAAGGTTTTATCGCGAGCGTGTGGCGCAGCTCGCCAACACCCTTCGCAGTGATGATGCGCGATCAGAAGCCACGGAGATACTACGCAGCCTGAAAGATACGGTCACAGTACAATTCGACGACGCTGGAAAAACCCAAATCNGTATTCAGGGAAGCCTAGCAGGCATCCTAAGTCTATCAAAAGCCAATAAAAAAGCCGCCTCCGTTTCCAAAGACGACGTTCGGCAAATTAAGTTGGTTGCGGGGGCAGGATTTGGAGAAGCTAGTACGATGGAAGTCATTGTAATGAAAGTATAATTTTTCGGCCACTTTGATGAATGGCTGCACTTCTCAAGATTTCATTCATATTTATAGTCAATTGAACTAATCGCGGCCCGCCACGTACTATCAAACCTGTGCGTTGCGAATGTAGTTGCTTTCGGCGGTGGGTTCAACGGGTGGACGCAACACTTTAATCTTTAAGCAAAGATGGAGTGTTAATCATGAAGTATCGTCAACGTACGTTTTACACGGACAAACAGAAGTCCGAGATTTGGGATCGATGGCAGCGCGGAGAGTCGATGAGTTCAATCGGGCGCGGTTTTGACCGCGCGTCTTCATCGATTTATCCGCTGTTGGCCCGCACGGGTGGCATACCAAACACCCAATCGCAATAGATCCCGTTTAGCTTTAACACTTGCGGAACGCGAAGAGATATCCAGAGGTCTTTGTGCCAAGAAATCTCTGCGGTCAATTGCGCAAACCTTGAAGCGTTCTGCGTCTACGATCTGCCGTGAAGTCAAACGTAATGGCGGTGTACGCCAGTATCGTGCTACGGCGTCTGACCAAGCGGCATGGGATCGCGCTTTGCGTCCCAAGATTTGCAAGTTGGCTTGTCACCCTGACTTAAGCAAGGCAGTGTCGCGTAAGCTGCGCCGCAAGTGGTCGCCAGAACAGATTTCTGGTTGGCTGAAACGTGCGTTTCCCAAGGAGCCTCACAAACAGGTGTCACATGAAACGATATATCGGAGTCTTTAAATACAGGCACGGGGCGTTCTGAAAAAGGAGCTTCTTGAACATCTGCGCGCTAAACGCACGATCCGTAGATCGAAGCATGCAAGCCTCAAGCGCAACGGCTTAGGACAAATCAAGAATGCCGTGTCGATCAGCGAAAGACCCGCATCCGTCGAAGATCGCGCAGTTCCCGGGCACTGGGCTATCGGGGATTGCTGCGCATTCCCCTGTCGCCTGACAGGAGGGAGACTTGATTGGCGGCTCGAAGAACAGCTATATCGCAACGCTTGTTGAGAGACATTCGCGCTATGTGATGCTGGTGAAGGTTGCCAACAAAGACACTGAAAGCGTTGTGTCTGCACTGATCAAACAATCGCACCGGTTGCCTCGCGAGCTCTATAAATCATTGACCTGGGATCGTGGCAAAGAACTGGCCGATCATCCGCGCCTGACAATGGCGACCGACGTTGATGTATACTTTTGTGACCCGCAATCACCTTGGCAACGCGGATCAAACGAAAACACCAACAGGCTGCTTCGACAGTATTTACCCCGTGGAACTGATCTATCTGTTCATTCCCAAGCAAAACTGAGCGCCATAGCACGCCAGCTGAACGAGAGGCCGCGAAAGACCTTGCAATATCAAACCCCAGCTGAGAAGTTCGCGGAGTGTGTTGCATCGATCAGTTGAATCCACC
>JAESQH010000022.1 GCA_016765235.1 Paracoccaceae bacterium | reverse complement strand
CCGTCGCCATTACCGGCGCACCTTTCAGGGATTTNACACCNTTNACNGTCGCNTGNCCACCNTGAACNTCGATATCNGCNCCCATNCGNATTAGTTCNGGGGCNTGCATAAAGCGGTTCTCGAATATGGTTTCTTCNAGNANNGACGTGCCATCGGCCAGTGTCAGCAACGCCATCATTTGCGCCTGTAAATCGGTTGGAAAGCCGGGGTGAACTTCTGTTTTTATATCGACAGGATGAATGATATCGCCCTTGCGCGACACGATCAGACTGTTGGGGGTTTCTTCGATAATTGCGCCCGCGGCCTCAAGTTTATCGCTGAAGGCCGCAACCAGATCACGACGCCCTCCTAAAAGTTCAACCTTGCCGCCGGTGATCACGGGGGCGAGCATGTATGTGCCAAGTTCGATCCGGTCGGTGACAACCTGATGTGTTGCACCGCCCAGACGGTCGACGCCTTGGATGGTCAGGGTAGACGTCCCCTCCCCTCCGATCTGCGCGCCCATTGCTCGTAGACATTTCGCGAGGTCTACAATTTCCGGCTCCCGCGCTACGTTTTTAAGAACCGTAGTGCCCTTGGCTAGTGTCGCGGCTGACAACAGATTTTCTGTCGCTCCAACGGATGGAAACGGCAGTTCATACGTTGTGCCAATCAAGCCCTTGGGCGCTGTAGCATGGATATACCCGTCGCGAAGGTCCAACACGGCCCCCATGGCCTCGAAACCCGACAAGTGAATGTCTACTGGGCGCGCGCCAATTGCACAGCCGCCGGGCAGCGAAACGACGGCTTCACCGTCGCGTGCCAGCATCGGCCCAAGCACTCCGATGGAAGCGCGCATTTTGCGCACGATATCGTAATGCGCCGTGTGGTTTGAGATTTTAGCCGTGCCAATCGCCAGAACACGGCCGTCTTGCAACGAGGCCACCTCGCAGCCCAGCGATTCTAGCAGTTCTGTCATGGTGCGAATATCCGAGAGGCGCGGGACATTGGTTAACGTCAACGGCTCCTCGCTTAGCAACGCGGCAGGCATCAATGTCAGGCAAGCGTTTTTGGCCCCCGAAATCGGGATTTGGCCGTTTAGGGCCGTTCCGCCAGTAACTACAATTCTATCCATCCTGCTCGTCCTTATCTGTCACTTGCCGCGCACGTTTTTGCGATTTTCGCTTGTGCATATTTACCCGTAAAGCCTCGCGCAAGCGTTCTTCGCGCTTGGCCGCCTTAGCCTTTTTGCCCGTTCTATCGGGTATCGGATTTTGTGTGTCATCTGCCATACCAACTTCTCTACACCAACATCAGGGATGGGGTCCAGATAGCCCTTGCACTTGACGGTATTTCGGCTAAAAGGCGCACAAATGCTGCCGTAGCTCAGGGGTAGAGCACTCCCTTGGTAAGGGAGAGGCCGGGAGTTCGAATCTCCCCGGCAGCACCATCCACTAAATCTCTTGATACGTCTCAGCTTTGGGTCCAGAATGTGTGGATGACAGATCATCATCACCACGACGGAGGCTCCGCCCTTTCCGAGACGGCTTTGCGCGTTCGCGCCCTTGAAACATTGCTTGTCGACAAGGGGTATGTAGACCCCGCCGCGCTTGATGATTTGATTGATACCTATGAAAACAAGGTTGGCCCACGAAATGGCGCAGCCGTTATTGCGAAAGCTTGGGCGGATGAGGAATATCGGCAACGGTTGTTAACCGACGCGACAGCGGCAATCGCAGAGCTGGATTTCGTTGGTCGTCAAGGTGAACACATGATTGCCGTCGAGAACACACCTGAAACGCATAACATGGTCGTTTGTACGCTGNGTTCTTGCTATCCATGGCCCGTTCTTGGGTTGCCGCCCGTTTGGTACAAATCCCCGCCATATCGTTCGCGTGTAGTCATAGACCCGCGCGGTGTTTTGGCGGATTTCGGCGTAAGCGTTCCAGAAAACACTGAAATCCGTGTTTGGGATTCGACGGCGGAGGTGCGCTATCTCGTTATCCCACAACGCCCGAAGGGGACTGACGGGTGGGCCGAAGATAAACTCGCCGAATTGGTCACGCGCAATTCTATGATCGGTACGGGCATGGCCCTTACGCCTGCCGAGTTGGAAGCATGAACGGCGGACAGGATCTTGGCGGTGTGATGGGGTTTGGCCCCGTTATAGACGAACCAAACGAGCCATATTTCCACGATGAATGGGAGGCCCGCGTCCTTGGCTTGACGCTGGCAATGGGGGCTTTGGGATTATGGAATATCGACAAAGGCCGCTTCGCGCGTGAAAATCGGCCGCCCTCGGAATACCTAAACTGGAGTTATTACCGTATCTGGCTTGCTGGGCTGGAATCTTTAATCGAACAGTTTGCGTTGTTGAGTAAGGAGGCAACTGCGGCCAGCAACGCCCTGACACCATTGCGAGTCGACAAAGTCGCCGCCACTCTTGCCAGAGGCGGACCAGCTAATAGGGAACTGCAAGGCCCTGCGAAATATAAAGTCGGTGATCGCATCACCACAAAAAACATCCACCCGACGCATCACACCCGCCTACCCCGCTATTTGCGTGGTCATGTAGGCGAGGTGGTGATTGTTCACGGTGCGCATGTGTTCCCTGATTATTCAGCGCACGACAAAGGCGACAACCCGCAGTGGCTTTATACCATTCGCTTTAAGGCTACTGAATTGTGGGGCGCGGATAAAAACGCCAACGACCATGTCCACGCGGATCTATGGGAGCCGTATTTTGTCTGACGCAGCAACCGATCTGGCGCGTAAACTGCCCAAGATTCCCGTGGATGATGACGGGCCGGTTTTTGCCGAACCNTGGCAAGCGCAAGCGTNNGCNATGACNGTAAAGCTCCACGAAAANGGCGCGTTCACATGGCCGGAATGGGCTGATGCGTTAAGTGGCGAACTTAAGGCGGCGGGCGAGGATGATCACGTTGATAATTATTACCTGCACTGGTTAAGCGCGCTGGAAAAGTTGCTAGACCAGAAAAACATCGTTCAAAACGAGGAACGCGAGGCTTGCAAAACTGCTTNGGACAAAGCCGCCCGTGCCACACCGCACGGCAATCCGATTGTTCTGGGCGCGTGATAAAAATTTCATCAGGGGTTAAACCACATGACCGATTATTATGATTTAGGCTCTTATCAACGTCTGGTTTCTACAAAGTCCAAAGACGCGCAAATGTGGTTTGATCGTGGTCTGATGTGGTGTGTAGGTTTTAACCACGACGAATCCGTTGCCTGTTTTCAAAAAGCGGTCGAGTCCGACCCGGATTTGGCGATCGCTTATTGGGGTATCGCGTATGCGTCCGGCTGCAATTACAACAAACCTTGGGAGGCGTTTGACGAGGCAGACGCCATGCGCTCCGTTGCGCGAGCGTATGAGGCGACGCAAAACGCCCTCGCCAAGATCGAACATGCCAGTGAGGCTGAGGCTGGCCTTATCAAAGCATTAACACATCGTTACCCCGCGCGTAGCCCTGCCGCAGACATGAACACATGGAACGATGATTACGCTAACGCCATGCGCGGAGTTTACGCACAATTCCCCGACGATCTGGATATCGCAGCTTTATTTGCCGAAGCGATTATGAACCGCACCCCGTGGGCACTCTGGGATCTAAAATCCGGCGAGATTGCCGAACGGGCTTCCACGGTTGAAGCGATTGAAGTGTTGGAGCGGGCCTTGGCGCAAAAGGGCGGAATGGTGCATCCGGGCGTTCTTCATATGTATATTCACCTTATGGAAATGTCGCCGCACCCCGAACGCGCGCTGAAAGCNGCNGACGCNCTTCGGGATCTGGTGCCNGATGCGGGTCACTTGCAGCATATGCCGACCCACATCGATGTTTTATGTGGGCATTACGAGCGTGTCGTGAGTTCCAATCAAAACGCGATTGACGCAGATTTAAAGTTTCTGGATCGCGAAGGCCCATTGAATTTCTACTCCCTTTATCGTTGCCACGATTACCATTTCAAAATTTACGGCGCGATGTTTCTTGGTCGTTACCAAGACGCCATTGAAACCAGCGACGAGATGATATCGACCCTGCCTGAAGAGTTATTAAGGACCGACTCCCCACCCATGGCCGACTGGCTGGAGGGGTTTATTTCGATGAAACAGCACGTCTACATCCGCTTCGGTAAATGGCAGGAAATTATTGACCAACCATTGCCGGAAAACACGGAGTTATTCTGCGTCACAGCTGCGANGATGCATTACGCCAAAGCCGTGGCATGGGCCGCCAGCGGCCATGTTGAGCCAGCCGAAAAAGAGGCGATCTTGTTCGACGCCGCCGTGTTGCGCGTGCCAGACAGTCGGTATGTGTTCAACAACACCTGCCTTGATATTCTTGCCATCGCGCGTGAAATGATGTTGGGCGAAATCGCGTATCGGAAAGAAAATTACGATGCCGCATACGCCCATCTTCGCAAATCAGTGGAATTGAGCGACAACCTAACCTACGACGAGCCATGGGGTTGGATGCAGCCCGCGCGCCACGCATTGGCGGCACTTCTGCTGGAGCAAGGCCATGTGGAAGAAGCCGCTGCCGTTTACAAAGCAGACCTTGGACTGGACTCCACCCTTTCACGCGCCTGTCAACATCCCGACAATGTCTGGAGCCTGCATGGGTATCACGATTGCCTAACGCGCCTTGGACGGATTGATGAAGCCGGACTTATCATGCAACGCCTCGATCTGGCTAATGCTCGCACTGACGTTCCAGTAAAATCGTCCTGCTTTTGCAAGTTGGGGAGTGTTTAGGGGGCTGCACCCCTATTTCGCTGGCTCCCACTGCGGAGTGAAGTTGCCAAGGATATTGTTAACGGCATCGTCAGTGACCGCAGGGTCATTGTATTTCACGATTGCGACCAGACCCCGTTTTTTGTCCTCGAACACCGATTCAACATTGGCGTCGATGTTTTCCTTAGCCATAGCCGCGTCGTAAACGCGTGTGATTGCCATTTTGCGTAGATCAGGTTTGAAAATTTTCCCGACTTGGGTTTTGGGCAACTCGTCCAGAATTTCCACATACTTCGGAATAGCGGCTTTTTCACCTATGTTTTCCTTTAGGAAGGCGTTTAGATCATCAACTGTCGTGTCCGCGCCGTCGATAAGTTCGACGTAGACACAAGGGACCTCGCCCGCGTGCGCGTCAGGTTGGCCGATGGCGCCAGTGAAGGCCACCGCCTCGTTTCCGGCCAAGGCTTCTTCGATAATCGCCGGGTCAATGTTGTGCCCACCACGAATAATCAAATCTTTCGCGCGGCCCGTAATCCACAGATAGCCGTCCGCATCAATTCGGCCCAAATCACCGGTTCGCAAGTATTTTCCACCTGCAAACAGGCCTACATTCTTGGCCTCATCGGTATATGTATGCCCGGTAACAACACCGGGATTATCGACGCAAATCTCGCCGATTTCGTCTACTGCACATTCCTTGATGATAATTCCTGCTGCATCACAATTCAGGATTTTGGTGTCGCAATACGGAAANGGCAANCCNACGGAACCGATTTTNCGTTCGCCTTGTGGAGGNTTAATGGACACAAGGCACGTCGCCTCGGTCATGCCATAGCCTTCCAGAATTTTAACACCGGCNGACGCCTCGAACCGTTTTGCCAGCTCGACGGGCAACGGTGCAGAACCACACAGAACATATTTCANCGAGGANACATCCGCATCNACAGGCCGTTGCATAAGTGCCGCCACCGCAGTTGGAACCGTCACCATGAAAGTCACATCCCAGCGTTCCAGAAGTTTCCAGAAATTGTCGAACACCCCGTCCCCGCGATACCCTTGCGGTGTCGGCATCACCATATGGGCACCAGAGGCCAAACATGCCATCAGGATTGGATAGGCCGCGAACACATGAAACATGGGCAGCGGGCAGATCAGAACGTCTTCTTCGGTGAACAGCATTTCTTGCGCACACCAGCCCTGATAAATCATCCCCGAGGACATATGTTGGGCCACTTTCGGCATACCGGTTGTGCCACCGCTATGGAAATAAGAGGCGACACGGTCTTCGGTCGATTCCTCGAAATCCAGCGACGCAGCGTTGGCACTGTCCAATTCGGCGTTGAAATCCAGAACTTTGGCCGAATGCTCGATGTTAACTTTTGGTCGAATTAGCGGCACTATCCAGCTGAGAGGTGGGCTTAGGTATCGCGCCAGATCAACTTCAAGAACTGTTTCGACATTCGGGGCCATGGTAATGGCATTTGCCACTTTTTGCGCCACTTCGGTTTTGGGAAAAGCTTTAAGTGTGACTACAACCTTGGCACCAGTTTCCCGCAGAATCGCGGCGATTTGATTGTCTTCAATTGTGGGGTTAATTGGATTTACGATCCCCGCGGTAGAGCCACCCAGCAGGCTAACAACCGCCTCGTTACAGTTGGGCAAAAGATAGGCGACCACATCTTTTTCGCCAACACCAAGTCCACGAAACACATTTGCGGCCTGTGTCACGCGGGATTTCAAGGCAGTCCATGAAAGCGTCTCGGCCTTGTCTTTGACGCCTGATTTAATCTGAAAGCTCAGGGCGTTGCGGTCCGGGAAGTTCGCGGTGGTGCGTGAAAGCACCTGATATAGCGTCACTTCGGGTACGCGATCCGTAAAAGACATCGCAGTTTCTGTTGCAATTTTATCCGCTAGGGTCGCGTAATTTGGCATTATATTCTCTCCCGGTCATGCTATCCGCCATTTTTTGGCGATATTTGACCAGCAGAATGTGCGGTTTCCCCTTGGTAAGCAAGGGGAAACCTAACGTCAGGCGAGGACACCATCCGTAAACTGCAACTTCGCCAATCGCGCATAAAGGCCGCCCTGTGCGACCAGCTCGTCGTGTGTGCCTTCGGCTTCGATCCTGCCTTCGTTGAAAACAACAATCCGGTCCGCTTTTTTAACAGTGGCCAGCCGGTGGGCGATAATCAAGGTAGTGCGATTTTTAGAAAGCCGTTCCACAGCCAACTGCACAGCGAGTTCGCTTTCCGCATCAAGTGCCGAGGTCGCCTCGTCTAGCAGCAAAATTGGCGCGTCGCGTAAAATAGCCCTCGCAATCGCGATCCGCTGTTTTTGACCACCCGAAAGCATGGCACCGCGTTCCCCGACATAGGAGTTGTATTTTTTGGGCAATCGTTCAAGGAATTCATGCGCCGCAGCCGCTTTCGCAGCCTCTTTAACTTCAGCGTCCGTCGCGCCCGGGCGGCCGAAACGGATATTCTCCATCGCGGTCGTTGCAAATATAACGGGGTCTTGCGGCACAAGCGCGTATGCACGCCGCATATCTTCGCGCAGCATCGTATCAATGCCCATATCATCAACCGAAATCGTCCCCGTATNGGGATCAAAAAACCGCATNAAAAGNTGAAATATCGTNGATTTACCGGCCCCNGAAGGGCCNACCAAGGCCACNGTTTCACCNTGTTTGATATGCANATTCATATTCGCCAGCGCTTTNATTTCTGGTCGCGCCGGATAGGTGAACGTCACATCNGTAAACTTTATGTCNCCCGTAACGCGTTCNGGNGCNGGNACNGGCAACACCGGGTCTTTGATGATGTCTTCGGCCTCTAACAATTCGATCANNCGTTCNGTAGCNCCNGCNGCGCGTTGCAANTCNCCCCAGATTTCNGACAACGCTGCAACNGCNCCCGCNACCATGACCGAATAGATCANGAATTGCACNAANTGCCCNGCNGTCATTTGGCCCGCGATCACGTCGCGTGCACCCATCCACAGCACGCCAACGACGCCAGTGAACACAAGGAATATCACCGAAATGGTCAAGATAGCCCGCGTCACAATCCGGCGCCGTGCGGCATCGAATGCCTGTTCGGTCAGAACGTTAAAACTGTCCTGGCTAATCCCTTCGTGAGTGTATGCCTGCACTGTCTGGGCGGCCAACAATGTCTCTGATGCCTCGCCAGAGCTTTCAGCGATGCGGTCCTGGCTCTCACGGCTAAGCACGCGTAGCTTTCGGCCCAGCATCATGATCGGTAGAATTACGATGGGCACCATCAGCAGCACCAAACCCGTCATTTTGAACGAGGTCAGCGACATGAATATAAGCCCGCCAAACATCATCAGCACATTGCGAAGGGCGACAGAAACCGAGGAACTGATGACCGACAAGATCAACGTTGTGTCTGTGGTTAATCTGGACAGCACCTCGCCCGTCAGGATTTTTTCGTAAAATGCGGGGGAAAGGCTGATGACTTTTTGGTAAATCGCCATGCGAACATCCGCGATTACGCGTTCGCCGAGCTTTGTTACGAAATAAAACCTTAATCCAGTACCAACTGCCATCGCGCCCATCACGACGATAATCGCGGCGAAATATCCGTCCAACTGCTGCACCGCTTCTAGCGTGAATCCGTCAACAACTTCGCGAACTACCCTTGGCAACGCCAATGATACGGAGGCCGTAAATACCAGCGCAATAGCGGCTGCAATCATCAAACCTTTGTAAGGTGCTAGAAATGGAAACAACCCTCGAAGAGGGCTGATAGTTTTGGATTTCTCGCGATCGTCTTCAATTTTTTCTTTTTTAGCGCGCGCCATAATATGTCCCTTGGATTAACGGTAACAGGAAAGTCAGATAAGAACTAAAGCTAATAGGAACAAGTTGTAACAAGCAAAAACTGTGGTTAACCGCCGGTGGTAACGACCATCAATCCGCCGATAATTAACGCCGCGCCAATAAAGTTACGGATCGTTAATACTTCGCCAAGAAGCAACGCGGATAATATCGGCACTATTACGAACGTCAATGCCATGAACGAATACGCAAAGGACAATGGGACGGAGCGTAATACGAACACCCATGCGAACGTCGCCAAGGCATAGATAGTTATCGCCAGAATAAATACCGGATCCGAAATCAGACGGATGAACCCGGCCAAGTTTGCCTCGCCCATGCGGCCACTTGATATTTTGAACAAGATTTGCCCACCCCCGATTGTTATCGGGGTCAGGATCAATCCAATCCAGACGGCTGGCGATAGCGTTATTGAAAACATGACTAATCCTCTTATCAGGGCTGCGTTTTGTAAATGTATAGCAAGCTTTCGGCCCCATCGGAAACCGATGTCAGGAAATCGGGGATATCACCGTTGTAAAGGTTGTTCCAAAGGCCATCAGGGTAAGTTTCCGCCAACGCTTTAGTGGCAAAATCGTTTGCACACAACACAACGTAATCCACGCCCCATTCGGCCAACAAAGCAGGTGCGTCCGCCAAGTCTGCGCGCATCAAGTCAATCTCGGCTTGAATACCATCTTGATTTCGGTGGAAATTTGCAGCCAACGCCCTTTGCGGTGTGGAAAACATAATCCGCACACCCAAATCGGTCGAAGCTGCAACCAGACCTGCTGGCAACGCTGCTAATGCGTCATACACCTGTGGTTTATAACAATCCTTGAACACGCCTGATGGTTCTCCAAATTTCGTTGGCGTTTCATCCTTAGGGAACCTTGCCGCTCCGGCAATCCATGTGTTTGGGATCGAGGCAAATAACAGTGCGATGAACAGTATTCCAGCAATGGATGACTTACTGTCTTTATAACGTCCGTATACCTGCCCCATCATGGCGGCCAATGGAATTGCACAAAGTTGCAAAAGGAAGAACAAGCCCCGTATCTGATAGAACATCATTACATAAGCGCCAGCCAAAATTAGAAACAATGCAATGGCACGCAATCTGAAATTCGGGTAGAGGGCTATATAAATAGTATAAATTATTGCGATAATCGGGATGACTACAAAGCCTGGGTTTTTCAGCTGCCCTGCCGAGATGATCCCAATCAACGACTTGCTTTCGCCGATACGTCCCAACCATTCACGGGCGACATCAGGATAAAGCGGATCGTAAGGATTTCCGAGGCATTGCGGTGCAAAATTCACCGCGATCAAAATAACGACAACACCCAAGATCAGCACGGCACCTACCCTGATCGTCATTGGTTTAGTGCTAAGCGTCGCTGCCAAGGCCAAAAGCCCCAAAGCACCTGCGACGCCAATAATTAACAACTCGCGCCCAAAGGCATCGCATCTAAAAACAGTCGCGCTGAAATCCGGGCGGGTTAAAACGAACACGGCAATCATTGCACCTGCGAAAGACCCCGCAAAATGCATGGCTTTTCCCTTGAATTCCGCACCTAGCCAAACCCAATTGACCCCCATCATCAGGCTTATTGTCGCGATGAAGGGCAACATTTCCAAGCCAATTGCAATACTAAGCGCAGAACTTACCCCAATAATCAAACCGTCCTGCGTGCGGTTTTTGCCGTGCATCATGGCCATCAGGATAAACGCCATCAGCATCATCTGAACGTTATGGTGGTCCAGTGCCCCCACCTCGAATTTTCGGGTCGTGAATATGGCAATGATGGCGAATAAGTATCCAAACGGACCTGCCTGCACCCCGCCAAACCGAACCGCAGCGCGCTGCATTGCCCAGAGCGTCGGCGCAATCAGCGCCAGCGGCCAAAGGGTCATCGTCACGGCTTCCGCCCAATCTTGGCTTAAGAACAACGATGTCACCCACAGGATTGCCGCAATAGGCAGATCAATCACGCGCGACCAGTGCATGGGCGTCCCTGCCTCAAATCCCAAACGGTATTGGGTGACGTCGAACCAACTTTGTCCGGCCAAAAGGTCGCGAACTTGAATCAGGCGCATCGCATCATCATTACCAATATCCCAAACGGGAATGGAGAAATCTGGCCCCTTTAGAATAACGATACTTACCGTCACAAAATAAACCGCCCAAAAGATTGCGCGCGATCGGTTTTTTGCGGAAAATTTCAGAGAATCGTTTTTCATTATCAGGTATCTATTCTTAAAATGTGGCAAGTTTGCCAACTTATTGGTTAAATCCCGACATTCTTAGATGAACGCCCCATGCAAACACAACCAACTTGGTATATACAGGTGTTAATAATTATTTTGCGATTTGCCATTACATCTGAACTTCAATTCGACTCAAACCTCCGATAGCTACAGGCAATCAATGCGCAACATCAAACCAAATCTGAATTTTTGGCAGCTCATGCTGTTGTCATTGCTAGTGATTTTAGTCGGTTGTAAAGACGCAGCGCTCATTTCACAACTTGCTCCTGCGAACGATCCAGACGGAACGCCGTGCGAGAATCGGTCAGGCGGAACAGGCCCTGCTTTTGTAGATGTTTATTGTGTAACGGACTTTGATCAAGTGGCCGTAAACCTCGCGCGTGACGCTGCTGAATTCGCGATACAGCAGTTTGACTGGGTGTTTACCAATATTCCCGGCGTCTATTCCAGCTTCTCGCTTCGCGCTGTTCGCACAGAATTCGCCCACTCTCTAGGCCTGTCTGGCAAGGGCGAAACCATCGCAATCGTGGACACCGGATTTTACACGAGACACCCCGAGCTAGACGGGAAATCCATCACGATTTATGGCAGTACTCAACCCTTGGACGACCATGGCACGAGTGTAGCCGCCATCGCCGCTGGCATTAAAGATGATNCCGGTATGTTAGGAGTGGCCTATGATGCCGGACTACATCTGACTGCACTATCAAACGGCCTGTCCGTGATTGCGGACGCAACGGANGATGCTCGTCTAAAAGGGGCAATCGTNCAAAATAATTCNTGGGGNTATNNAGGCACCNGCATTGCTAACCTCCTCGATCGCCCGGCNNGNATGACNGCAGANCANGCGTTTGCNAACGAGATTGGCGNGACTCTGTCAACNGCAACNAAATACATCAACGCGCTGGATAGGTTTACGCAGTCGGGCATCATCGTGTTCTCCAACAGCAACGACGAAACCGCAACCTCGCTATCATTGATGGAGGCGTTGCCACTTGCCTTTCCACAATTGGAGGCCGGCTGGATCACTGCCTTAAACGGCGTGCCTACATTCAACGGCGCTGGTGAAATAACTTCAGCCCAACGATTGTCTGCAGAATGTTTCGAAATGGCCCGCAGTTGTTTGATGGCCGAAGGTGCGGTGTATGCAACGTCTGGTGCCAATTCATATGCTTGGCCACTCGTCGGTACATCCTTTGCCGCGCCGATAATTTCTGGCGGTATCGCCATTCTAGCGGAAGCATTTCCCAGCCTCGGCGGACCCGAAATTCGTGATCGTCTGTTAGTCACCGCCGACAATTCGTTTTTTGTGCCGGTAGACATACAAGGCACGCGGGTATTTGGAACAGACATCTCACACGACTACAGCTCCGGGTACGGGCATGGTTTCATGAATTTGGAGGCAGCACTGCTACCAATCGGTACTGTAGGTGTCCCCACGGGGTTGTCCGTTCGCGATGGTACAACTTCCCTTCAGGCAGCATCAATCGCAACTGGATTCGCGCAAGGCGACGCGGTCATCACTGCACTTCGACAGTTCGATGTAATGGTAATTGATTCTCTTGCCGGAAACTTCACCGTTCCCGCGGAGGCCTTTGTCATATCGNCCAATNCTCAGGACGCCACAAACACTTTCGCGCTATTCGTTGACGACGGCAAAACCCTTTCGGGNGTTTCCGGCGCAATTAAATCCCTCGCCTTTGCATTGGATGCGAACAGCAATGCCCATTTCATTGGCGGCAGCACGTTTGACGTAATCTCCGATATTGGCTTAGTGCCCGAACGAACTGGCTTGCTTTACGNCCCGATCACTATGGCCGAAATTCCGGCTGATAGTTATTCGCTCGGGATACAAACGCCAATCGATGGTCGCAACGCGTTTGCCGCCTATTTATACGCTTCAAACGAGGAGGCGCTTAGCGCCGCTTCAGGCGTTGGTTTCGCGCTACAGTTTGGNTCAATNTCCAGTCGATTATCGTTGGGNGCCTCGATCATGCAGGAACAAGGCGCGGCNCTTGGAATGCAAAGCCTTGCGACTGGCCAAGGTCTTTCAAGCATATCGCGNGCNATNGNCGTNGGATATACGGCGNCCCTCGACAAAAACTTCAGCTTTAATGCCAACGCCCAGTTCGGCAGCNTAACCGCAAGNGGNCAAGGTATGTGGGGCGGGCAGCAAGATACCACTTTCAGTGCGTATGGTATCGCCTTGAACTTTTCCAACGTGTTCGCAGGAAATGATCAGATTATTGCATCGGTGCGTCAGCCAATAGCAATTNACAGTGGTACTATGTCTGTCTCCCTGCCCCAGACGCGCGATGTTAACGGGAATATAACATCGACCGTTTTCGATATTGATCTGGCNCCNGCGGANCGCCAACTCGACTTNGGNNTAGAGTACGAAGTACCGCTAGACCAATTTGAATCCATCCGATTTGGGGCCGCCTACATTCTGAATAATGCCAATGTAGACGGTGAAACCGCCGTCGGGCTGGCTGTAAGCTATTCGCTTGAATTTTGATCCAGCGCATCACCTTGCTGAAGACGTTGGATATTATCATACTCGCGCTAAGTACCTGATTTGAAATCAACGGATCTGAGCCATGAGTGAAACGCCCTCGCCACGAATTGCAGTTCTATTGCCTTGTTATAACGAAGAACATGCTATTTCGTCAGTTGTACACGGCTTCAAAAAAGCGATCCCCGAGGCGACGATTTATGTTTATGGCAACAACTCCTCCGACTAAACACTTGCGCGCGCAACCGAAGCCGGTGCAGTTGTTTGCACGGAGCCACGACAAGGTAAAGGCAACGTAATCCGCCGGATGTTTGCGGATGGGTTCTCCGATAATTTTTCCGGATACCGTGAATTTCCCCGCCGCTTCGTCAATAGTTTTCCCGCCCTTTCGAGCGGTTTCGAGAATGAAACAAAACTGCCTGGTCCTTAAACAACCTGTTACCGAGGTTGAAGTTTCCTATGGCAAGCGAATGGAAGGTTCCGTCAGTAAACTATCCACATTCGGGGACGGATTCAGGATTCCTTCTATGTTTGTGGTTTTCAGTTATCTGGCAGGATTGGCCCTCCTGATCTCCGCCTTCTTCGGGTTGCCAGTGTTAATTGAATATTTTCGAACCGGCTTTGTAACCTAAATCCCACGCTGGATATTATCTGTTGGTATGCTGATGGTTGGATTGGTTATGTTCGCTTGCGGTCTGATCCTCGATTCCGTTGCACGGGGCCGAACTGAACATAAACGCATGGCATATCTTGCAATCCCATGTCGGACTAACCAACCGTAAACACTCCGTAAGTTTGAAACTCGCCACGAAGTGCGGTCTTTTGGCGATGCTAAGAATCGGACTGGCGATTCCGCGAAATTGAATTTTGCCTTAATTTTGTCCGAGTTTCCTGTTACAGTCCTAAATATATTTAACTATTTTACTCAGTAAACGGTATTTTTCCCGAAACATTCGAGACAAAGAAGCGTTTATTATGAAAGTTTTACGTTATTTCAAAGATGATGAGTCAGGCGCAGTCACAGTTGACTGGGTTGTAATAACCTCTGCCATTGTTGGCACTTCTTTGGCCGTCATTGTCTTTATTTCAGGCGGCGTCAGTCAAGCATCCAATAGTATCTTGGGCGGGTTCAATCGGGACTGGAGTTTTAGCTTTGGCCCCGCAATCACCAATAGCGTTGTTGCATATTTTGATTTTGGCATTGTCGCCCACCCGAATAATCAACGCGAAGCATGGCTAGATGCGCGCTTGGAAGTCGACGCCGACGCCCCAAACGGGTACGAATATGATCCAGCCTTCATCACAACCCGTTATGTTGACGACAGTACCGGGAACCCGATCTACGTCTCGGATGATGGAAGCACTTACAGTATTGGTGGCGAGATTATTTCCGTCGCCGATTACGAGGCAAGCGGCAGTACATCCTTCAAGTCGACATTTGACCAGTATTGGACAGATTCACAGTAAAATAAAAATACGTTCCGGTAGGTATCGTTGAAACGATTCAACTTGGTGCGGTCGAGAAGACTCGAACTTCCACGGGTGTTACCCCACAGCGACCTCAACGCTGCGCGTCTACCAATTCCGCCACGACCGCACTTAAGGTAGCGGGCGTATAGCATTGGCCTCTGGGCTTGTGAAGCCCTCAATGGTATGGGTGGGATGATTTATTTGGCAGCGGAGTTTTGCAGTGGTCGAGTGGCTGATTTCAGACGGATTAACGGATTTTCCAGACGCAATTCAAGGGATGGAAAACCGCGTTGCGGGGATTTTATCCGGCGAATTGCCCGAACAGGTTTGGTTGCTCGAACATCCGCCACTTTACACCGCGGGAACCAGCGCGAACGAGGCAGATTTGCTGGATCACACCCGTTTCCCCGTTTACGAGGCCCGGCGCGGTGGCGAATACACCTATCATGGACCGGGGCAGCGTGTTGCTTATACGATGCTGAACCTAAACCAGCGCGAAAAGGACGTTCGCAAATACGTCAACCTGTTGGAAGAATGGATCATCCAGACACTTCAGGAATTTGGCGTTAAGGGCGAGCGACGG
>JAESQH010000021.1 GCA_016765235.1 Paracoccaceae bacterium | reverse complement strand
CAGAAGATTGTTGTGGTGCCGGCGGTTTCCACGCACAGCAGCAACAGAAACAACAATTTAATCCGTTCTCGCGCAAAATCCGCCGATTGCATTTGCCATTCCAGCGTTATGCGCGGGGTCTGGATCATCGCGGTTGCAATCGTTTCAAACTCGCGTGCGCCCATTCGTGCGTCGCGCGATGTTTGCCCAAAACATACTCGGAAATACAGCAATTTGGCTTTGGCGTTATCAACACTGTCGGCAATCAAACCGATCTCGGGCATGGTGGCGGCGACTTCGTCCAACAGCTCCACACCGTTGCTAATGGCCCCGACAGGGCTTATCAAGTCATGGCAGATGCGCGAAGATACCAGCGCGTCGATGGAATGTGCCATCACAGACCACCGGAGAGCACGATGAACCAGTTTCTTGAACCCGGCAACCTGGTCCGACATCCCGGCCAACCCGATTGGGGGTTAGGGCAGGTGCAATCGGTAATTGACGACCGCATCACGGTCAATTTTGAACATATGGGCAAAGTCGTGATCATCGGGTCGCAAGTCCTTCTGGAACGGGAATACAGCAAGTAGCGCATAATCGTTAAGGTAATGTTAACGCGAAAAATTACAACCGTAAAGCTACACGCTATGACCATGCGTAACAGTTGCACCCATACTTCGAACTCCTTAGATTGACCTTGCAAAGAGGGCATTAGTTAATGAAAATCGACATAGATCGTTTTGAAGTACGCCTCGCGGAAACGGCGCAGGATGTCGCCGCCGCGCAGCGCTTGCGCTATAAAGTCTTCGTAGAGGAAATGGGTGCAAACGCCACTCCTGAAGAACACGCTGCGCGACAGGAGCGGGATAAGTTTGACCCCTATTTCGAACACCTGTTGTTAATTGACACGCAAGCGGAGGGTGACCCCCTCGACAAGGTTTGCGGCGTTTACCGCCTTATGCGCGGCAGTGCGGCGCGGGCGGGGATCGGATTTTATGGGGCTGCGGAATACGATCTGACGAAGCTGGAAAACCTTAAGCGTGAAACCTTGGAACTGGGGCGTTCGTGCATTGCCGAGGAACATCGCGGCGGGCTTGGTTTGCACATGATGTGGAATGGTTTGGGGCAATATGTTGCCAAACACGATATCGGCGTGCTTTTCGGCGTTGCCAGCTTTCACAACGCCGACCCCGCCCCGATAGCCGAGGCGTTGTCGTACCTGTATCACAACCACCTCGCCCCGCCCGAATTGCGCGTCACGGCCCTGCCGGACAACCGCGCTGAGATGAACGTGATGCCCGCCGATGAGATCGACAAACACCGCGCGATGCAACTTATCCCGTCGCTTATCAAAGCGTACCTGCGCCTTGGCGGGTATATCGGCGAAGGGGCATACGTGGACCATGATTTCAACACGGTCGATGTTTGCCTGATAATGGACACTCAAACTATGACTGAAAAGTATCGAGCGTTCTATGGACGCAGAAGAGGCGCATGATGGAACCGCGCGACGTTTTTATCCCTGCACCCAAACCCTATCACTGGCCGGGAATTGTTTTGCGGATCGCCATATTGGCGATCGGAACAATTGTATTGATTTCGCTATATCTGCTGTTTCATGCGATTGAAATTGTGCTGCCGCGCTTGAATGTGACTTCAGTCATTGCAACCCTCTGGGGGCGGTTAGGACTGTTCATATCCGGTGTGAAACTGGAAGTCGTGGGTAAGCATATGAAGCACGGCGGGGCATTGGTGGCCAACCATTCCTCGTGGCTTGATATTTTCACTTTCCACAGTGCGGCACGGATATCTTTCGTCTCCAAGTCCGAGGTGAACAGCTGGCCTGTCATTGGTTTTCTGGCCCGTGTAACCGGCACTTTGTTTATCGAACGCAGACCATCCTTAGCCAAAAAGCACCAGTTGGCATTGCTTGAACGCCTTGATCGCGGCGATCAACTTTGTTTCTTTCCAGAAGGCACAAGTACCGATGGTCGTCGCATTTTTGAATTCAAATCCACTCTGTTTAGCGTTTTCCACACACCCGAGCTGATCGACCACGTATGGGTCCAACCCGCCACGGCAACCTATTTCGCCCCTAACGGGCAGGCAGCGGATTTTTACGGCTGGTGGGGGGCGATGGAGTTCGCACCGCACATCTTCGCGGTACTCGCTTATTCACGTGGTGGACGTGTGCGGGTGACGTTGCATGATCCCGTGAAGGCCAGCGATTTTAGCACTCGTAAGGAGTTGGCGCGGCATTGCGAGGCGCAAGTGCGCGCAGGGTTCGCTAAGGATCTGGGGGTCGCTGTTACTGAAGTTTCGCGTTGATGGATTGAAGGGCGGCAACCGGTCCCTCCGGCGCGGACCAGATTTCCGGCCCGACACACAGGAAATCGATGTGATCTTTCACGGCGGCAATTGCTTCAGGCGTCGCATTGCCTTCTGCCACCACTGGCACTTCGATCATTTCAGACCACCACTGGAACAGCTCCGCGTTAGCAGTAGAGCCATCCCCCAGCGCGCTGTCCCCGATAGGGCCGAACGAGATGTAATCGGTCCCGATTTCCGCCGCCGTCATGCCCGCATGTTTGGAACTTCCACAGTAGGCCCCGACAATCGCGTCATTGCCCAGTTCCTCGCGGGCTTCGCGAACGTGGCGTGAACTGCTAATCAAATGCACCCCGTCCAGCCCGTGCGTCTTAACCATGCGGTAATGATCGTCGATCACAATCGCCACATCGCGAGCGTGGCAGATTTCCCGCAGGGTGTCAGCGGCTTGCGAAAGTTCGCGCTCATTCGTNGTTGTCAGNGATATGCGCACGCAGATAACNGGCNNNGCNTCCAATACNGCCTCCAACTGTGGAGCAAACTCCGNCAAATCAAAGCTTTGCGGCGTGGTCAGGTAAATCTGTGCGGAATCGGGCTGGGACATTGGGCTGCCTTTCAAAGGTTCGTGGACCTCTTACCGCGTGTTGGTAACAGGGTCCAGCTAGCTGTGGGGTAATGTCGCGCTGAACTGGATTGCCTGCATCGGGGCGGTACATGTGCCCTCACCATATTCGCGTTGAAGGCTGNCTTCGAGCGCGTCAATAACCTGCTCCAAACTTAAAGTTCCGCGCAAAGTGACGTCATTGGCCAACGGCCCGCCCATGCCATAGCCCAAGGCAATATGGCGCGCGGATGGGGCTTGCGTGGTTAGCGGGCGCACCGCCACGTCGATATCCGCGAAACCCGCATCTTGCAGGGTGTTTGTTATGCTGGTGATGTCCCGCCAACCATAGGGCAGGGTCAGGAACATCGGCGGGTCATCGGGNTAAAGCGCCCCGATTGCGTTGTGAACGGAGTTTGCAAACCCGTTGTTTTCCAACGTATCCCAAATGCTAAAATGGAATTTAGCGCCGGGCTTTAGCACCCGCGCGGCCTCGCACATTGCCGCTTCTGCGTTCGGGAAGAACATGATGCCGAACTGGCAAAACATCGCATCGAACGTATTGTTTTCAAAAGGCAGCTCGGTCGCATCCGCCTGCTGAAAGCTGATCATCGGGCTGTCATCCACCGACTGTTTGGCTTGCGCCAACATTGGTTCGTTGAAATCCGTCGCAGTCAGATGTGCTTTGCCATTAAGCCTGCGCAAGATGTTTCGGGTAAGGATTCCGGTGCCGCAAGCCGTTTCCAGCACGCGCGCCCCGTCGCCGACATCAAGCATCCCCGCCAGAATTTCGGCATAGTCTTTGAAAATCAGCGGAACGAAATAGCGTTCGTAGTTTTCCGGTATCGTTCCGACAAATTCGTTATGATGGGTTTCCATGGCAATATCCCTGTGGCCGGTAATTCCGGTCAGGATATGCAACAAACGGCCTTCTGGCAAATTTGGTCAGGTGCGCGGTTTCCCACGCACCGATTGTTTTAGCGCAGAACCGAACGGCCAGCGTATACGGCTGTTTCGCCCAGCTCTTCCTCAATCCGGATAAGCTGATTGTATTTTGCCAGACGATCCGAACGTGAAAGCGATCCGGTTTTGATCTGGCCACAGTTTGTCGCCACAGCCAAATCAGCAATTGTGGTGTCTTCTGTTTCACCAGAGCGATGCGACATCACCGATGTATACCGCGNACGATGCGCCATATCGACAGCCGTNAGCGTTTCCGTCAGCGTTCCGATCTGGTTCACTTTAATCAAAATCGAATTTGCCACACCCTTTTCGATACCGTCTGCCAGACGTTGAGGATTGGTCACGAACAGGTCATCGCCGACAAGCTGACAGCGATCACCGATCAAATCGGTCAGAATTTTCCAGCCTTCCCAGTCGTCTTCGTCCATACCGTCTTCGACGGAAATAATCGGGTATTTATCAACCAATGCTGCAAGGTAGGCAGCGTTTTCGGTCGAAGACAGTTTCTTGCCTTCGCCCTTCATGTTGTAGACACCGTCCTCGTAGTATTCGGACGACGCACAATCCAGCGCCAGATACACATCTTCGCCCGGCTTATAGCCTGCCTTTTCGATAGATTTCATGATGAAATCCAGCGCATCGGTGGCAGAAGAAATGTTCGGCGCAAAGCCACCCTCGTCGCCGATGCTGGTGTTGAAACCTGCGGCGGAAAGCTCGGCCTTCAGTGTATGGAAAATCTCGGACCCCATGCGAATTGCTTCCGAAATATTTTCGGCAGACACCGGCATGATCATGAATTCCTGAATGTCGATCGGGTTATCGGCATGTTCGCCGCCATTAATGATGTTCATCATTGGCACGGGCAGAACACGGGCCGAAGTACCGCCGATATAGCGGTACAACGGCTGGCCAACACTGTCAGCCGCCGCATGGGCCACGGCCAGTGAAACGCCAAGAATTGCGTTTGCCCCGAGGCGGGATTTGTTTGGCGTGCCATCCAGATCAATCAAAATCGCGTCAACTTCGACTTGTTGTGTGGCATCAAGGCCAACCAGCGCGTCGTAAATCTCGCCATTCACGGCATAAACCGCCTTCTGAACGCCCTTGCCATTGTAACGGGACTTGTCACCGTCGCGCAGCTCCACCGCTTCATGCGCGCCTGTGGAGGCACCCGATGGCACAGCGGCACGACCCATCGCACCGTCTTCCAGTACTACATCGACTTCGATGGTCGGGTTGCCCCGGCTGTCAAGGATTTCGCGGGCGGTAATATCGAGGATTGCACTCATGTGTTCGTTGTCCTGTTTGTCAAAATACGGGGGCCAAGGGCTATGTATACCTCGGCTTTGAAATAAGGAAGGCCTATGCTCGTTTTCTGGCGCGATGCTCGCGATAAATCGTGAAAAGGCCGGATAGAATAACGATTGCTGTACCGATCAGCGTCATTGTGTCCAGTTGCTCGCCAAAAATAACGACGCCAATGATCATGGCAAAGACGATACGCGTATAGCGCAATGGTGTGATCGCCGCCACTTCGCCTATTCGCATCGCCATTGTAATCGCCGCGTAACCAATCACGGCCAGCACAATGGCCCCCACTAGATAGGCGGAGCGAAGCAAATCCGGCGGTTCCCCGCCACCTGTAAACAGCCACAAACCCAGTCCTGTCGGAACCAACACTATGAACCCGTAAGCCGAAAGCACGGGCGTGGAGATAAGGCGCGGCGCGGTACGCGTTGCCAAGTCTCGCATCGACAAGCCCAGAACCGCAACAACCGCGAAAATTGAGTTAGGGTCAAAGCTGTCTAGTCCCGGGCGGATGATAAGCAGCACCCCGACAAAACCTACGCCGATCGCTGACCAACGCGGCCAGCCAACGGTTTCACCCAGAAACAGCGCGGCACCCATAGTGATAACCAAAGGAATTGCTTGTGTGATTGCGGCAGTGGTCGAATACGGGATCAACGCCAGCGCTGTGATCATACCAACGGTACCAGTCACCTCGCCAAAAGCCCTAAGCAGAATGGAGCGGTTGAGAATGGCTTTCGTGAATATCCTGTCACCGCGCCGCAACGCGATAGCAGAGAAAATGGCGGCGCCGCCGATCCCCATAAGCATCAGGATTTCACCAGTAGGCAGCGTCTCGCTTAGGATCTTGATCAATGCGTCGGCGATTGCAAATGCCAGCATTGAACCGGTAATCAAGACCATGCCCCGAAAATTTTCCATGCGTGACTTTCAGTGTTATTTCTTTGGAACCCCGTAAAGTTCCAGTTTATGCCCACGCAATTCATATCCCAGCTTGGCCGCGATCTTTTCTTGCAACGCTTCAATCTCGGGATCGACGAACTCAATCACTTTACCTGTATTAATATCGATCAGATGGTCATGATGTTCCCGCTCTGCATCCTCGTAACGCGAGCGCCCGTCACCAAATTCCAACCGCTCCAGTATGCCGGTTTCCTCGAACAGCTTCACAGTCCGGTAAACCGTGGCCAAAGAAATGCCATCGTCCACTTTACTGGCCCGCGCATACAATTCTTCGACATCAGGATGATCGTCGCTTTCCTGCAACACCTGCGCCACAACACGNCTCTGCCCAGTCATCCGCAGACCGGCAGTTTCACATCGCTCAATTATTGTATGGTTTGTCATACGTGTTCCTTACAAGACCAAACCAGATGACGAAAGCCCCCAGCTTCTCCTTTGCATAAATACTCACTATACTGCCGTTTCACAACAGTTCCTGCTCCCGATTAAGCCGCTTGGCCAAAGGCGCGATTGTTAGCCCTTGAATGATGATCGAAAACAGTACGATGATATAAGTTGTGGTCAGGATTATCGGCTTCCACTCACTGTCCGGCAAGCTTAACGCCAACGCCACGGAAATCCCGCCTTTCAAGCCACCCCATGTCATGATCGGTATCACATCGCGACCAAACTTGCGCCAGCGCGACAGCAACAGCAACAGCACCGGCACCGTAACCGCCGCCAACCGTGCAACCAGCGACAAGGCAATACCCCCGATACCTGCCCAGATCGCACCGGTGTTAAAGGCCACAGCAAACACTTCAACTCCGATCAACAGGAATAATACGGCGTTCAAAATCTCGTCGATCAACTCCCAGAACGCGTTAACATATTCGCGGGTCTGCTGGCTCATGCCGTGTTTGGTGCCGATATCGCCAATAAACAAACCCGCGACCACCGCCATAATCGGGCCGGATACGCCTAGATACACCGCCAGCTCATACCCACCAAAGGCCAAGCCCAAGGTCAACAACACCTCCAACGGATAGTCGTCGATTCTTTTCATAACCTGAAACGTCATCCACCCGAGGAACGCGCCAAGGGCCGCTCCGCCGAGGGCTTCTTGACCGAACAGCCGCAGCGCCCCCGCTAGACCCTCGGCTTGGTGAAGGCCACTTGGCCACGCTAACCCAACAAGAAAAAGGAAGACGACGTACCCGACGCCGTCGTTAAACAGGCTTTCACCGGCGATTTGGGTTTCAAGGGATTTGCGAAGGTTCGCCGCGCGCAACACGCCCAATACCGCGACCGGATCAGTAGGGGAAATCAGCGCGCCAAACACTAGCGCCACCAGTATAGGCGCCCCGACCAACCACGCGAAACCAAAACCGGCAATGGCCGTAGAAATCGCAATGCCCAGTGTGGCCATCAATGCGACGGTCCACGCCTGTTCGCGCAAATCCTCGATTTTCACGTGCAAGGCGCCAGCGAACAATAGCAAACCCAACATGCCCTCCAGTAACGCGCTAGAAAACTCGATCCCCTCGACCACACCGCGAATATTACCTGCAATCCCGACGGAGGGCCAAATCCAGTCGATGCCCATCATCGCCAGCGACGCCAACAACGCCACGACCAGAATACCGATAGCGGAAGGTAGCCGCAGGAAGAAATAGTTAATCGCCCCGAAAGCGCCAGCCAACACGATCAATAGCGACGAGATTTGCAAGAAATTCATAATGTCCCCTTTTCTTAGGCTTGATAGCACGAGACGCGGGAAAGGGAAGGGTGATGTAATTTCGGAAGGCACAGTGACAGCCGGAATCGAAAGTTGCAGCCTGTTATGTTTAGTATCGCCTCAAGAAAACCCTGAAAGGTTGTAACTGTGATGCGGACACTTTGCCTAACGCGTGCTCTTGTCGACAAGATTCCCGGTTCAATTCCTGACCCAGGTCCCGTCGCAGAAATTGCAGAATATCAGACGGATGAAGTTCAAGCAGAAACTTTGCACGCTGTTTTGCAGACCCGCCCAGATCATGATGCGTTCTGGATATTTGCTTTCGGTTCCCTAATGTGGAATCCGATTACGACATTTGAAGAACAACGAAGAGCGCATGTAAAAGGTTGGCACCGCGCATTTTGTCTTGGGCCCGACACCCGCTACCGCGGTAATCCTTCGTGCCCTGGCTTAATGTTGTCGCTCGATCACGGCGGTGCCTGTGAAGGCGTAGCCTTTCGGTTGGATGAGACTGGTTTGCCCGAACACTTGAAAGACCTGATCACGCGCGAGCCGCCCATCCCGCCCGTTTGGGTGGAGGCAGAAACGGCCGAAGGCCCGATCTACGCGCTGGCTTTCGTTTGCATCCCCGACGGGATGGGTTATGTCGGCGACCTCTCCCCGGAAGAGACCGCACGCCAGATTGCGCCAGCGGTCGGGATGTTTGGGTCAATGGCGGATTATGTACTAAATACGGCCACCCATCTTGAAGAGATGGGAATCCACGATAAAACTGTATGGCGGATGCAAAGCCTTGTTGCTGCCGAACTGGAGAAGTTGCCTTAATTTACTCCAGCCACCATTTGAACCTCAAAGTAGCCACAAACCAAGCCCACACCGTGAGGTGCGGGGGTATCGAGATATCCGCCAATAAATACATTGGTCCACGAAATGTGACCCGCACAAAACATGTGGGTCATATTAATTTCGTTATCAGTCTATGTCAGCATGGCGCTTGCATTTAATAATACGCACTTCTTTGTAGGCCATATTTTTCTAGACATAATTATGGTTTATGGAAGGCTATTATCGGCCCTTAGCCTCCGTATAGTAACATTTTTTGCAGGAATGCAGCTTTCCTGAAGCTAAAAATTGTGCAACATTCTTGTTATGGATTATAGACATATCTGCACGGCAGGCATGGTGGCTCTTCACGATCTACAGACTGCACATAAATTGCTTGAAGATGGGCCTGAGAGCATGAACTTACGCTTGGTTCTCATTCGACACTTGATATTAGAGATTGCAAACATCGCTGACCTTGCAGCGATCTCGGGCAGGCTCTACAAAAACCATCCCAATCTCGGAGAGCTTTACAAAGCAACTCGTACGGATCTCGATTTCTTTAAATATCTTAGAAATATCTATGTTGGGCACTTCACGCCTGACCTGACAGCAAAGACCTTCGAGTGGCTACCTTATACGAATGCATTTCTCGGCAGCAACAAACTCAATAAACAATTAGGGATAAGCTGGTTTGCGCTCGAAACGGCCATCAACACATATGCTGCTCCCGAGACAGGCCACAAGATTTTTCCCTCGGATACCGATCTTAACTACCCATCGGACTTGACTCGGTTCCTTAATCTTTTAGGTGAAACCGCACTTGATTCAATGAGCTATGCTACGAAGCTCGTTGCCGTCACTCGCTCTTATGTGACTATTCCTGATCTTGATAAAGAATTGCTCGGGTTAGCAATTACTGCAGGCCAGACAGATTTTGAATTTCTTACAAAAAGAAGACGCTAAAAAGACGCAATTCGAGTGCTGCTTTACGTTCCGATCTCGTTTCCTGCACCTTCCGCCCGAGTTACGGCCGCGTCTAGAAAACGGCACGAACATCGCCGTCTTCGGTAGAACTGACAGAAAAGTCGACTTTGCTGGGCTTTGCCGGAAGAGCCGAAATGGTGATCGGGTTATCGACATGGACACCGTTTGGATCAACCCTGCTTCAAACAACACGGTCATGGCCTCCACCTGCAAGGGCGATGCGCCACCTTCTTGGTGCAGTGTTTATTCTCCTGAACCCTACAAGTATATTGGCAAGATATTTATCAGTTCGGCATCCAACCTAGCTTTTCCTAAGCCTTGCTGGGGTAAGGGTTCGCTAAGAAAGGAACGTCAGGGCGACCTAACCGAAGGTTCAGTGCGTCTACTGCCCGACGACGACAGTGTGACCCAATGCTGGGGTTGGCGCCCCTTTGGCGACGAGTTCAGATTGACAATCAGCACCAATAACCTCGACCCAATATTCGACGGAATGCCNGCGGAAGAAGCTCGCGAAANGNTACGNCAAGCNCGNGACACGACACTCGCTATCATNGNACCTTGATGGCNNCACCCAAGGNNAANGCNNGNTCNATCTNGNCANGTGNCCTTCNTTANTCACCAACCCCATTCCATCACACGATTNTCAAATACCACGAAAAAAGCCCACACGGGTTAGGTGCGGGCCTTGTTTTGATCAANANCTTAACAATCAGATGCNGGTATATCCTGCCGCGTTACTCGCTTGCNGGGGGNGCCGTTGGTGCNTCCGTTGCNGATGGNGGTGTCAGGATCACGTNGCCCAGATCTGGGGTCANTGTNGTAGTNGCCGCCGGGCCATCAAGACCAAGACGNTCCAGAACGGAGCCCTCGCCGGCGTTCTTCGCGGCAATCACGGTTAGCGTCACACTTGTGATCAGGAAGCCAATCGCCAGCATCCATGTCAGTTTCGTCATGACGTTCGCAGCAGTACGGCCCGCTGTCGAGCCGTCTCCGCCACCCATACCAAGGCCACCGCCCTCCGAGCGTTGCAAAAGGACTGCGCCGATAAGGCTCAGTGTCAGGATCAGGTGGATCGATAGGACGATATTTTCCATAAGCGGCGTCTCTTTTCAGGTTATCACAGTTTCGCAAAGCGAAGATCGGCATCTTCTAACGAAGAAGACAGGGGTTGTCGAATAGAAATCTGCGCCAGCGGTCCGGCGCAGGCATTTATGCAAGTATCACTCCGCGGCGTGGGAGGGGCTTGCTTGTACTTCTTGCAAAGCGGGCAACTTTTGCTCCCAGTTGATTTCAATTGCCGTAGCCTTTCGAGCCGCGCGTTTAAGGCGCAGGTCGCGGCGCACGGCGTGATCGCGCGGCAACAAGATGACCGACATCATTGCTTTGAAAGAATACGCACCGTTGGCGACCCAGATCCGCAGCGCCAGCAGCGCAGGCGTTACGATCAGCGTTAACATGGTGGCAAAACCAAGGCCAAAGACCACGGCGGTTGCCAGTTGTTTCCACCAAAGCGACGTTGGCGTGTTGAACGAAAATCCCCCGTTAACGAAATCGAGCGACAGGCCGAACATCATCGGTGCCAGCCCCGCCATTGTCGTGATCGTGGTTAACAGCACAGGTCGGATACGGGCTTGCGCTGTGCGCGGGATCGCCTCCAACTTCGGCATGAACTTGGAATATTCCTGATAGGTGTCGATCAAAACAATGTTATTGTTCACCACGATTCCCGCCAAGGCCACAATCCCTGTGCCCGTCATAATGACGGAGAACGCTTGCCCCATCACCATCATCCCCACCAGCACAGCTGCGGTGGACAGGATTACGGCGATCAGGACCAGCACGGCATTATAAAACGAGTTGAATTGCGCCAGCAGGATGATAAACATCAACGCCATCGCGGCGACGCCAGCCCCTGCGAGGAAGGCCATAGACTCGGCTTGATCTTCCGCATCACCGGTGAATTCCCAGCTTACAGAAGCGGGGAGGGGGTTTTCAGTTTCCAGCCACTCGGTTATTTCAGCGATTTTTTCGTTAACGTTTACGCCGTCGGCAACACCGGCTTTGATGTCAAAGAACCGTTGGGTGTTGACGCGATCAATCTGGCCCAGTTTTGGCACCGCCTCGCGTGTTACGAAATTCGACAAAGGCACCAACCCTTGTGGAGTGCGAACGCGCAGCGTGTCGATGGTTGACAAAACACGGTCCGCTTCAGGAAAGCGCACACGAATGGCGACCTCGTCATCCGAGGAATCGGTGCGCATTGTGCCAAGTTGCAAGCCTCGTGTCACAAGCTGGACCATGCCGCCAACACTGGCCACATCGGTGCCGTAGCGCCCGGCTTGCTGCACATCGACGTTGATCTGCCAGTCGATACCGGGCAGAGGTCGCGTATCATCGACCCCCGTTAGCCCGTCGATGGTATCGAAACGGGCGCGCGCGATCGCAGTCGCTGCAAGCATGTCATCCCAATCGGTGCCGGTGATCCGCAGTTTCACCGGTTTGGCGGACGCGGGACCCATTGTCTGTTCCAGTATCTCGACCTGAATACCGGGCAAGGCCTCCATCGCGTTGATGGCCTGTTGCAGGATGTATTTACCCTTGCCCTCTGATCCCCAGTCGTTGCGGATGTCCCACGAAACCAGCTCGATCTGGACCTGGCCGATTGCGTCACTTGGGGCTATAGCTCCGCCCGTGTTCGTGTTTAGGCCACCGCCGCCGCCAAAGGCGAAGATGCTTTCGACGCCGTGAATGTTGATAACTGCATTTTCTACTTCGCGAACCATTCGGTCCTTTTCATCAAGCGACAGGTTTCCGCGTGCGCGGACATAAGCAATGGCGCGTTCGGGTTCTGTTTGAACGAAAAATTCCACGCCCTTGCCTTTGGCTTGGTACGTTATGAAAATGCCGGCGACCAGCGCCGCTGTCAGCACGAGTGAAACCACCGGCATTATCGGATTACCCGAAATGAAATGCGTGAAATGCCCGAACCACGTGCGTGTATGCCCGGCATCTTTGACTGGCGCAATTTTGCGGGATTTCATCGAGTTTATCGTCACTGATACCATCATC
>JAESQH010000020.1 GCA_016765235.1 Paracoccaceae bacterium | reverse complement strand
CAATACAGGCACCGGCGCTGAAGTACAACGACCACTAGCGACAGTGGTGATTGGCGGCATTATATCGTCCACTTTGTTAACGCTTTTAGTACTGCCTGGTCTTTACCGCATGGCTTATCGAAAACCGCGCGAACTCACAGAAAATGGTGACGCAATAACTTCTTGATATCAATGAGTTAGCAACAGGAAGAAGCCTTTTCTGTTGCTAAAATATTCAATCAATTAAAAAAATAATCATATTTTGGAGAAAATAATATGAATCAAATTAAACAGACAAACACACCTAAAGTGCTGAAGCTAATTAAAGTGTTTATCCATCATGTTCGTTCGGCAACTGTTGTCGAAGCCTTAAGTGATGCAGGATATAAAAATATTACGATAATGGATGTTAAAGGTACCCTAAAAGCAATAAGTGAATCTGAGCAGGATTACTCAACCGAGGCTGGGGTAATCATTTCAGAAGTCCGATTATCATTAGTGTGTGAAGAAAGTCAGGTAGACGAAGTAACGACCATTATATGCAAAGCCGGACGCATCGGCCCCAATATTTCGGGTTGGGTGTACGTGAGTCCAATTGAGCAAGCATTGCCGATCGGTGGTAAGGATATTTAATATTAACTTAACGGCTCTATTCCAATTCAAGCTAAAGTTTTGAGAATAAAAAGCAGCGAGATCGTTCTCAATGTGAATGAAATCCACTTAGAGCCGTTAGTTCCGCTCCCTAATGTGCTAAGTCACAACATCCCATTGTATTCGCAACCTCTGACCTTACATAAGTGAAAAGCATGAATAAAACCAATCAAAAACGGATCCACATACTGACCGCCGATGAAATTAAGGAGCTATATTTAAGGCCGTTATTCAATCCAACAGAGAGAGAAGAATATTTTGCTTTAGATGAGGAAACTCTCAATATGCTCAATAACATGGACAAGCTGGAAACCAGAATATACCTAATCCTGCTGATCGGTTATTTCAGAGCAAAGCCGGTTGTGCCAAAATTTACATTACGCGAAGTTAAAGACGATGTTGACTATATTTGTCAAACCCACTTTCCGGATGAGTCACCAAAGTATTCAATTATCGCTAAAAGCACCCGCTCTAAGCTGGTCAACAAAATGTTATCCATTTTAGGATTTGAACGATTCTCACGAGAGCATGAAAAAGCCTTGGCTTGCCGATTGGAGGATGTTGCGACGATTTGCACCTATCCCCAATATATGTTTGATGAGTGTTTGGCATTTTTCGGTCAAAAGCGGATCAGTCTGGTTGGATATACTACGCTGCAAGACCTTATCACTGAAACGCTAGGCGGCGAGCGACAACGAACCGAGACAATCCTATCAAAACACATGTCCGACTTAACCTATCAACGACTGAAGAAGATCCTTAATACCAAAGGGTTGCTCAATAGCCTATCGGTTTACAAAGGATCGGCAAAAGACTTTACGCCGATGGAGCTCGCACAGGAGATCAAAACTCACAATACGATTAAAGATGTCTATCTTGAGTTAAAAAGTTTGATTAGCAAGCTCAGTCTGTCTCAAGGCAATTTGAGCTACTATGCTTCGATCATTCACCATCAATCAATCTATAAAATCCGGCGGTATCCAGAATGGCAGGGCATGTTGTATATGGCTTGTTATCTGCTATTTAGGTACCGTGAAACCAATGACAAACTGGTGACAGCATTTCAATACTTAGTCAGAAAACATAACGAGGCTGCGAAGTNTAACGCAAAACAGCGGATTGCCGATGAATTGGAAGTCATACGAGACAAGCTTAAATACGCGGGTAATATCCTTGGTTTTTTCGTCGATGACAAGTTAAGCGACTCGATGCAATTTGGTGAAATTCGAAAAGAAGCCTTTAAGCTGATCTCAAAAGATGAAATCAGTATGATTAGTCAGCATCTTAATGAGAACGACTTTGATAAGCTCCAGTATGAGTGGCAGTACACCGATAAACAGTCTCGAAAGATTGCCAACTCGATGCGGAAGTTGTTTCTAGCCATTGATATTGAAACCGACGCTGACCAGTCTACGATGATTAAACAACTTGCTTCCGCCCGAGTCGAACTTGAATCTAACAAAAAGATTTCAACCATTGATCAACGTTTTATTCTNAATAANGACAAGGCNTANTTAATCNAAGAGGGTGAAGTCAACGCAAGNCGATTTGAGTTTTATCTTTACCATCGGATCTTCAAAATGATGGAAAACCATAAAATTTATGTCAATGAAAGTGCAGAAAATAAACGCCTAGAAGATGATCTCATTCCACTGATTGAGTGGAATGATAAAGATCCCATTGTTGAAAAAACAGGTTTAGCCAAGCTCATCAATCCCATTAGCAATACTTTGTCCGAACTGACCGAAAAACTACAATTACAAATAAAAAAGGTTACTCATAATATCAATAATGGTGCTAACGAATTTGTTAAACGGCAATCTAAATCTAATCAATTATCCTGGACAATTGCCAATAAACGATGGAAAGATGATGTTGAAAATCCAATATATTCTCAACTTAAACACATGGGAATTATCGAGATAATGGATTACGTTCATAAAAAAACAGGCTATTTAAAAGCCTTTAAAAACATTTCTTCTCGAAAGCATAGTACCAAGGCAAGCGACGAGGATCTACTTGCCTGTATCTTTGGTAATGGATCCAATTATGGGCTTCATCGAATGTCCTCTGTGTCAGATCGGACAATGGGTTCTCTAAGAACAGTGAATGATGGTTATATAAGACCAGAAACATCCCGCGCTGCAAATGATATCATTGCGAACGCGATCGCCAAACTCCCTATTTTTAAACACTATACGATTAATGAAGTAGCACCCTTCGGCAGCGTCGATGGTCAAAAACATGCTTGCCGGATCAATACCTTTAGAGCAAGGTATTCGGCTAAGTATTTTCGTAAAGGCAAAGGGGTATCGGCAATAACGCTTGTATCGAATCATGTACCAGTCAACACAACAGTTATATCACCAAATGAATATGAAGCTCATTTCGCGTTTGACTTACTCTACAATAACGCGAGTGACATTCAGCCTATGACCCTGACCTCAGACACACACGGCGTCAATAATGTTAACTTCGCCATACTGGATCTATTCGGGTATCAATTTGCACCACGATACGCAAAATTTAAAAACGTCTTTAATGACCAGTTCGAGGTCATTTACGGCGACGAAATAACGATTCAATTAAAGAAGCCGATAAATCTCCGCCTCATTGAACGGGAATGGGAACAAATTCAACGGATACTCTGTTCCCTCAGTCGCAAAACGACTACTCAAAGTACTATCATCAAAAAGTTATCAAACAATAAGAAGAACAGCCGAACATTAGCTGCNCTACACGAGTACGACCGCNTGATAAAGTGCCANTACCTACTCGAGTATATCGACAATAAAACGCTGAGACATTTCGTACAACAAGCTCTCAACAGAGGTGAGGCTTATCATCAACTTCGAAGAACCATCGCTTCAATCAATGGAAATCAATTTCGGGGAGGCAATGACTATCAGGTTGAACAATGGAATGACTGTGCCAGACTGATCGCGAACTGCATCATTTTCTATAATTCAGCATTACTATCTGGATTGATTGATAAATTCGACAAACTCAACAATCAGAAAGTCGTCGATATGATAGCCAATCTATCCCCAGTCGCGTGGCGCCATATACAGCTGGCTGGGCATTATACCTTCGACAGTCAAGAAGCATCCATAAATCTGGAAGATTTGCTCGAAACAATAGACCCATTCTCTAATGATTTGGAGGAGTCACTGGTTGCATAGTGGGAAGTATTGCCAGCGAATGATATTTCTGGCATTCAGATGAAGAGTGAACTTTTCGAGGAAATGGGCGCAAACCGCCGGGTAGGGCGGTTCTATTTTTACTGGCTGGTTTGTCGGTTTTGGCCGTTTCATCAACCAAGCCCCGCACTTTTTCCTTGTGACACTTAAGGGCAAACTGTCGCATTTCTTCCGCGCTGGTGCATTCACTGGCGGGCTGTATCAAGAATTCTTCACCGTCGATAATTTTACTTTTCATTTTTTCTTTTCCTTCTCTGGACAAAGCAAATTTAAAAGCCTGTCACCACTTACCATTTTCATTTTTGCATTATGTGCAATCTGTGCCGCTTNNTTGCCNGTTCTGCCAGTGTGNACGAATANANTATCAGCNTNTGTCTCTCCGATAGCATATAAG
>JAESQH010000019.1 GCA_016765235.1 Paracoccaceae bacterium | reverse complement strand
CTGATGACGAGAAGCGCTCAATTTGTGAACAAACGACGACGGTGGGTGTGTCCGTAGCGCAGGTTGCGCGGCGCTACGGAATGAATGCTAACCTGATCCATAAATGGCTGCGTGATCCACGGTTTGGCCCCGCTACTGACGCCTCAGACGTAGGGGGTGCCGAATGCAACTTCCTCCCCATTGAGGTTGAAGCGTCAGCATTAGCCTTTGCTCCCGTGATGGAGGCCAGGTTGCCCCAGCACAGTACACCGCTTTCGGCCAGCCGCGTAGACATCACTCTGTCGGACGGCCGTCGCGTTCTGGTCGAGGGACCAACGGCGCTCACGTCGGTTCTTGGTTTGGTGCAGGGGTTGATGGCATGATCCCGGTGCCGAGCAATACGCGGGTGTGGTTGGCCACCGGTGTGACGGACATGCGGCGCGGGTTCAATACGCTGGCGGCGCAAGCTGAGCAGGTTCTGGCTGAAGATCCATACTCCGGCCATATGTTTGTGTTCCGAGACCCTTGATCAACTGATCTTCGATCTTGCGGAAGACACCGAGATTGAGGTCGCTGCCCAAGAGCAGAAGGCAGAACAACACTCTGAGGCGAAGCCGACCAAACGCAAGCACAGCCGCAAACCTCTGCCAGATCATCTCGAACGGATGGACGAGGTGCTATCCGCAGGAGATGCGTGCTCAGACTGCGGCGGCAATCTGCGCCAGCTTGGCGAGGATGTCACCGAAGAGCTGGAATACATCCCAGGCCGCTTCGTGGTGCGCCGCATCGTGCGCCCTCGTATGACCTGCACTTGCTGCGAGGCTTTCAGCCAAGCACCGCTGCCATCCACTGCCCGACAGTGGTTTGCATGCAAACCACGAGAGGGGCGCCCGATTGAGCGTGGTCGCCCTGGGCCGGGCCTTTTGTCCCATGTGCCCCCTCTCGGCGATGCAAGCATCGCCTGCCGGTCAACGGGTCAGCAAATATTGCGATCACCTGCCATTGGCGCGACAATCAAATATCTACGCGCGTGAACAGGTCGATCTACACCGCTCCACCCTCACAGATTGGGTGGGGCGATCCACCGCCCTGCTGGAACCACTGGCCGATCATATCGGCAAGCTGGTCCGCGCAGGGCCAGCATTGTTCGCAGATGACACGCCCGTAAAGCTGCAAACCAAAACCAAAATAAAGAAGACCCAAACAGCGCGGCTGTGGAGCGATGTACGCGATGAACGCCCTTGGCAGGGGCAAGCCCCGCCTTGCGCGTGGTATCAGTTCAGCGTGGACCGCAAAGGGGAACACACCGTCAATCACCTGTCGGGTTATTGCGGCACCGTGCATGCGCCCTCTCGGTGATTGCTGCGCATTCACCTGTCAGGTAATAGACGGCTATGCAGGGTTCAACGGACTGTTCGGCGAGGGGAAGGCGGATGAGCAGGCCTGCATGGTCCATGTGCGCCGCAAGTTTGTGGACGTCTTTGAACGCGAAGGCTCCGCCATCGCCAAGGAGGTGATCGAGCGGATCGCAGGCCTCTACGGCGTGGAAAAGGAAGCGCGGGGCCAATCCCCTGAAGTGCGCGTGGCCCTTCGGCAGGCCAAGGCCAAACCCATCTTCGATGATCTGAACGTCTGGCTTCAGGCGCAGTTGCCCAAAATATCCGGCAAAACGCCGCTGGCCCAAGCAATCCGCTACGCCTTGGGCCGCATGCCAAAGGCGCGCGCTTATCTCAGCAACGGAATGTTGGAGCTCGACAACAACATCTGTGAGCGGTCAATCCGCCCCATTGCACTTGGCCGCAAAAACTACATGTTCATGGGATCAATCGGCGGCGGCAAGGCAGCCGCAATTGCCTACACCCTCATCGAAACCGCAAAGATGAACAAAGTCGATCCAGAAGCATGGCTCACTTGGGTCCTCACTCACGTCGCTGATCACAAAATCAACCGGATAGATGAACTCATGCCATGGTACTGGTCAAAAGACTGAACTGGCAACTGCCGGTTCACCGGACGCTTACGCGTTAACTATTTGGGGGTGAGGTTGTGAAATGCCTTCGGTCAAATTGTTGTCAAGGTTTGGATTGCGTCCAAACGGACATAAACAATACTGCAGAGACAGACGGCCCTCTAAGGTTTCTCCTCACGAAATAGGGCAGCCTTCTCAAGAAGTGACATTCTACGATTCAAATCATCCTGCTCTTTGTTTCTTTTCTCTTTGGAGTTTGGCAGATTTAAAAAATCCCAGAAATCGCGCGGGGACTTAAATGAAAAGGCATTAAGAANAAAACACTCCATATATGGAGCAATGAATTGAAGCATTTGAAATGCTAAAACCTCCTCATCGTCTGCTTTGATGGAGTGTCCATGTGCAATGAGGTTTCTGCGACGTGCAAGATGCTTCCCAATAATACGTTTTCCTATATAATTTTCGAATACATTTGAAGCGCGATCAATTCGTTCGTCAGTTTTTTCATATTGCGTGCCGGTCACACTCTCAAAAAGCCTCCACCCGTCAAGAAATGACTCTTCAAGATTGGGATTGGAAAACGCCTTAAAATATCGTGCTGCTGCTAACTTACAATCTTGTCTCCATGCTGATTGTGCCACTCCCCTAGCCAGTTGTGCGTATCGTGTCTCCCACGACTGCATTGCGTCCGAATTCCACTGTGTTTGAGACGGGCCACCTACCCAGTTTTCATGCCAAAATCCAGCATGAGTTAATATACCATCATCGAAATGTGTTGTTGTGTGGGGTCCAATTAGTACTTCTGAAACTGGGTACTTTCCATTAACCCGCGTCGAACTGCGCCAGTATTTCCCGCCATCTTTTGCTAAATTTACCAAACCTAACTGTTCGTATACCGCTTCAGAGGCACGTTCATTTGCGTCTGCGGGGGTGTTTGCTTTAACATAAGCAATGCAAAGCGAGCACCGACTTATGTCGTGAAGGCGCTCATCATTAAAAAAATATAGAAAACTCTTGCTTGATTGCTGCTCAAAGCGCTCACGAACAATCCTCTTGTACACTTGGGTTTGTGTTGATGGTGAAAAATTTATTGATACATCGCCACCCTTTTTTACGCCATGAAGAAAACTCGGTTTGTTCCAAATGGGAAAAACAACCCTATACGCTTTAGTTTCTATGTTTTGGTAGAGGTTTTTGAGTTTGTATGTAACTTTCTTGAAATCCTTTTCAGAAAAGTCCTCGTTTAGATCGGGTGAGAAAAGTACGCCACGAATTATGCTAGTTCGGAGCGCGTCCGTACGAATATCAAGCCCCACGGCCGACACTAAAAATGCGGTCCAAGCATCTACATTTCCGGCTCCAGAGAGTGATACATTACCTTCTGATGAAAGACTTCTAAATTCTCTAATTTTGTTGAGCGCGAATTGAATCTCCTCGTCTGAAAACTCTTTTCTCCAAAACCGCATTTCGCAGCCACCCAACAAGATCAATAAAAGAAACCTATAGTGCTATGTTTGTAGAGCAGAGTTCGCATTTTGTGTATCCCCTAAACGTCCAACTCCACCCAGATCGGGACGTGGTCGGATGGCCGCTCCCGCCCCCTCATATGCCTGTCGATTTCGCAGGCTTTCAGGCGGTCGGCGGCTTGTGGCGTTAGGAGGAAGTGGTCGATGCGGACGCCGTCGTTTTTGTTCCATGCGCCGCGCTGGAAATCCCAGAATGTGTAGGTTAGGGGGGCGGTGTTTAGGGTGCGGAAGGCCTCGGTGAAGCCTAGGTTCAGGATTTTGCGGTAGGCGGCGAGGCTCTCGGGGCAATAAAGCGCGTCGCCCCACCAATCGTCGGGGCGCGCGCAGTCTTCGGGTTGGGGGATGATGTTGTAATCCCCCGCCATTAGCGCGATTTCTTCGGAGTTTAGGAGGTCTTGGGCGCGGGTGAACAGGCGCTCCATCCAGGCGAGTTTATAGTCGAATTTCGGGCCGGGTAGCGGGTTGCCGTTGGGCAGGTAGAGGCCGCAGATGCGGACGGTGTTTATGGTGGCCTCGATCCAGCGGGCTTGTTCATCTTCGTCGTCACCGGAGAGGCCGCGGGTGACATCCTCGATCGGGTATTTGGACAGAATCGCGACGCCGTTGAAGGACTTTTGGCCGTGGGTTTCAATGTTATAGCCGAGGTCTTCGATGGGTTCGCGGGGGAAGTTTTCATCAACGGATTTAATTTCCTGAAGGAGGACCACGTCGGGGGTGGTTTCCTCGAGCCATGTTAGCAGATTGGGCAGGCGGGCCTTGATGCCGTTGATATTGAACGATGCGATTTTCATGGGCGGCCTTCTTGTTAACGGTTTGTCTACGTTTGATTGATATAGGTTTCAGGCGGGCTTTGGAACTGTGGATTGGGTCGTGGACGATTATAAATTTGTTAAGGTTTTTGGGGAGCGAAACACCGGTACGCGGGCGCTGATACGGATGTTGGCGGCCCAGCGTGGTGTGCGGATGCAGGCTGCAGGGGAGCGGGGGGCGATGAACCTGCCGCANAACGCGGACCTGCGGGCGGTGGTTGAGGCGACGTATAAGGGGCGGTGGCGCAAGATTTACCGTGATGCGGTAAGGGATAACGAGCAGGCGGTGGCGTGTCCGACAAAGGCGTGGAAGCATGCGTTGCCGGTGTGGGACGCGGCGTTTGTGGAAAAGCAGGCGCATGTGGTTTTTTGTGTACGCAATCCGTATTCGTGGGCGCTGTCGCTGGCGCGGACGCCGTATCACCAGAAGGGGCCGAAAACGCCGCGTGTGGTGGATTTTGTGACGCAACCTTGGTTGACGGTTTCGCGGGATAATATGGAGGCGGTGCTGCGCTCGCCTATGGAGTTGTGGAACGGAAAAGTTGGGGCTTATGGGGCGTTTATGCGGGAAGGGGGTGTGCCGACGCGGTTGATCCGGTTTGAATATTTTGTGAGCGATCCGGTGGCGGAGGTGCGGCAAGTTTTGATGGGTTTTGGGGTGGCGTTCGAGGATGTGCGAACGGTTGTTCCGACGAAGGGCCCATCGAAGTCGTTGAAGGATATATCGGCTTATTACAGGGAGGAGAGCTGGAAAAAATCGTTAACGGCCGATGTGGTGTCCGCGATCAACGGGTTGATTGACTGGGAGTTGGCGGCGCGATATGGGTATTATCGGTTGAACCCATCCGATTTCCCGTCGCGCGGAACTACATGGAGAAGCTGGTTCCGCAGCCGCAGCTTGACGTGGCGTTCGGGTTCTCGACAACGAAGCGCGCCCCGATGAGTTCTTGGGAATAGTCGATCACAGCGTCGGTCAGGAACGGTAGGGAAATCGGGTCGATCAGGACTTTGATGCCGTCTTTTTCAAGGATCAGGTCATCGTCGGCCGGATCGTCGAGTTTGATTTCGTATTGGAAGCCGGAACAACCGCCACCTTCTACAGCGACGCGCAGGCATTTCGCCTCGGACGCTGTCGAGTTGATGGCGTTGATCTGTGCGAACGCGCGGTCTGTAACTTTAGGTGGTAGAGTAAGCTGCATCTTTCGGCCCGTATCCTATTGCTGTATCAAAAGGAATATAGACCCCGAAGTGGGTTGGAACAAGACCGGAGGCTAAGATGTGCGCAATTTACGCAAGTGACCCTGACCAAAGTCGGGGGCGGCTGTTTGACGAGGGGGGCTCTGCGCATCGTTCGGCGTTTCAGCGGGACCGCGACCGGATCATCCATTCCAGCGGATTTCGCAGGTTGAAACACAAGACGCAAGTGTTTGTGGAACACGAGGGGGATTACTTTCGCACGCGGCTGACGCACTCGATTGAAGTGGGGCAGGTGGCGCGGACGATTTCGGGGGCGTTGGGCCTGAATATCGATCTGACTGAGGCGGTTGCCTTGGCGCATGACCTTGGCCACACGCCGTTCGGGCATACGGGCGAGGATGCGTTGAATGAATGTATGGCAGATTTCGGCGGGTTCGATCATAACGCGCAGGCATTGAAGATTATCACGTCGCTGGAGCGGCATTACGCGGATTTTGACGGCTTGAATTTGACGTGGGAAACGCTGGAAGGGATCGCGAAACATAACGGACCAGTCACCGGAGATTTACAGTTTGCGCTGGCGGAATACACGATAAAGCATGATCTAGAGCTTCACACGTTCGCAAGTGCGGAGGCACAGGTCGCGGCGATTGCGGATGATATTGCCTATAATAACCATGATCTGGATGATGGTTTGCGGGCAGGCTTGTTCAGCGTTGATGATATTTGTGCGCTGCCGATTGTCGGTAAATGTTTTGAGGCAGTGGATGAAAAATACCCGAACCTTGACCCGTTGCGCCGACGTCACGAAGCGTTGCGGCGGGTGTTTGGCGTTATGGTCGAGGATGTATTGATCACCAGTCGCGCGNGTTTGGCGGCATCTGGCGCGCAATCGGCGCAAGGTATTCGGGATTTGGATGCGCCGGTTATCCAGTTTTCAGACGGGCTATTTGGCGATCTTAAACAGATACGGGAATTCCTGTTTGAAAACATGTATCGCCATTGGACGGTGCGTCGGATGCGGCGCAAGGCGGCGCTAATCGTGGTCGATATATTTGATATTTTCATGGACGATGCGGGCATGATGCCACCGGAATGGAAGGTGGCTGCGTTGGGCGATAAGACCCACCGCGCGCGGGTTATTGCCGATTATATTGCGGGGATGACAGACCGTTTTGCCTTGCAAGAACATGCAAAATTGACAAACCCTAATTTGAAAAGTTAAAACGTAACGGATTTTTGTTGATTTATGCCGTGACAGCTATTATCTGCACGGCCATGAATCCACGGGTGTTTATAGGCCCAATTACATGAGGAAAGTATCATGGGTAAGGAAAAGTTTGAACGCACGAAACCACACGTTAACGTTGGCACAATCGGCCACGTTGACCACGGTAAAACGACGTTGACAGCAGCGATCACCAAACAGTTTGGTGAATTTCAGTCATATGACAGCATTGATTCCGCACCGGAAGAAAAAGCACGCGGGATCACCATCTCGACTGCTCACGTTGAGTATGAGACTGAAAACCGTCACTACGCCCACGTCGATTGCCCGGGCCACGCCGATTATGTGAAAAACATGATCACTGGCGCGGCGCAGATGGATGGCGCCATTCTGGTTGTGAACGCAGCCGACGGCCCTATGCCTCAGACACGCGANCACATNNTGCTCGGTCGTCAGGTTGGCATTCCGTACATGGTTGTNTACATGAACAAAGTTGATCAGGTCGACGACGANGAGCTTNTTGGANCTNGTNGANATGGAAATCCGNGAGCTTCTNACNGAATACGGTTACCCGGGCGACGACATTCCTGTGGTCATGGGTTCTGCCCTTGCAGCCCTTGAAGGTCGCGATCCTGAAATTGGTGAAAAATCCATCATTGCGCTGATGGAAGCTGTTGACAGCTACATCCCGCAGCCAGAGCGCGATATCGACAAGCCGTTCCTACTGCCAATCGAGGATGTGTTCTCGATCTCCGGTCGCGGTACTGTTGTAACAGGTCGTATTGAACGCGGTGTGGTTAACATTGGCGACGAACTTGAAATCGTTGGCATCAAAGACACCATCAAAACAACTTGTACCGGCGTTGAAATGTTCCGCAAATTGCTGGATCGTGGTGAAGCTGGCGACAATGTTGGTGTTCTTATTCGCGGCATCGACCGTTCATCGGTTGAACGCGGTCAGGTTCTGGTTAAGCCGGGTTCGGTTAAGCCACACACCAAGTTCGAAGCAGAAGTATACATTCTGACAAAAGAAGAGGGTGGCCGTCACACACCTTTCTTCAAGAACTACCGTCCACAGTTCTACTTCCGTACCACGGATGTTACCGGTACTGTTACCCTGCCTGAAGGCGTGGAAATGGTAATGCCGGGCGACAACCTGAAGTTCGACGTTGAACTGATCGCACCAATCGCGATGGAAGACAAACTCCGCTTCGCGATCCGCGAAGGTGGCCGCACAGTCGGTTCGGGCGTCGTCTCCAAAATTATCGAGTAAGCAAACTCGAGCACTTCGTCATGTGACCGAGGTATGATCCTCGGTCACGTTTAATTTCACTGCAGCCACAGAGGCACCAAAATGCAGAGTCAAAATATTCGCATCCGGCTTAAAGCCTTCGATTTCCGTGTACTGGACGCCAGCACAGCTGAAATCGTTAATACGGCTAAGCGCACGGGCGCTACGGTTCGTGGTCCTATTCCACTGCCGACCCATATTGAAAAGTTCACGGTTCTTCGTGGCCCGCACATCGACAAAAAGTCGCGCGAGCAATTCGAGATCCGGACGCACAAGCGTCTGTTGGACATTGTTGACCCCACACCACAGACCGTGGACGCGCTGATGAAGCTCGACCTCGCTGCTGGCGTGGACGTCGAAATCAAACTTTAGGAGGCTATGATTATGCGTTCTGGAGTAATCGCCAAGAAACTGGGCATGACCCGGTTGTTCTTAGAAGACGGCCAACAGATTCCTGTTACCGTGCTTCAAATGGAAAACGTGCAAGTTGTTGCGCAGCGTACATCTGACCGTGATGGCTATACAGCCGTTCAGTTGGGTGCGGGCAATGCAAAAGCTAAACGTACATCGCAGGGCATGCGTGGCCATTTCGCTGCGGCCAACGTCGCGCCGAAGCGTAAAATCGCCGAGTTCCGCGTATCTGCTGACAATCTGATCGAGGTTGGTGCTGAAATCACTGCTGACCACTATCTGATCGGTCAGTATGTGGACATCGCAGGCACATCCATCGGTAAAGGTTTCCAAGGTGCTATGAAGCGTCACAACTTCAAAGGCCTTCGCGCTACGCACGGTGTATCTGTTTCGCACCGTTCGCACGGCTCGACTGGTCAGTGTCAGGATCCGGGCAAAGTTTTCAAAGGCAAGAAAATGGCCGGTCACATGGGCGCTGTCCGTGTAACTACGCAAAACTTGCAAGTTATGAAAACTGACGCAGATCGTGGTTTGATCATGATCAAAGGTGCCGTACCGGGTTCCCGCGGTGGTTGGGTGACTATCAAGGACGCAGTTAAGAAAGCTGCCCCTAGTGATCTTCCAATGCCAGCGGCCATTCGCGCTACTGCAACTGAAGCTGCGGCTGTTGAAGCCCCTGAAGGAGGCGTTGAAGAATGAAGACTGATGTAATCAAACTCGACGCTAAGAAAGCCGGTTCAATTGAACTGTCTGACGCTATCTTCGGGCTAGAACCACGCGCAGACATTCTGCACCGTATGGTTCGTTATCAATTAGCTAAACGCCAAGCGGGTACTCACAAAGTGAAAACCCGTTCGGAAACCAGCTA
>JAESQH010000018.1 GCA_016765235.1 Paracoccaceae bacterium | reverse complement strand
GTTGGACCACGTAGCCTAGGTTGGCGACTCTTTTCTCTCTTCAAACTCACCCAGTTGGTTGGGGCTTATGACCCCGGAGCATAAGAAAGAGATTTAGATTATGACACATAATGAAGGTTTTGTCGGCTTGGATGTCGGAAAGCTTGAAATTTACGCATTCATTAGCAAAACCAGTTCTTGCTTTGTTGTTCCCAATACACCCTCTGGCCATGCCGGTCTGCAGAGTAAGCTGGGTGCGCCACAAAGCCAGATCATCGCTGAAACCCGCGGGAAGGTATGACTGGGCCGTATGGGAAGTACTGGATATTGCGGGTTACGATGTCAGGCAAGTTTCTGCGGCGCACGTGCGTGCATTTGCCCGTGCAACGGGAGCGTTAGCAAAGACGGATCCGATTGATGCACGTCTGATTGCCGAGTTCATGGCATTCCGTCCCCACTGCGGGCGAAAATTACCTGCAGAGAAACTACGCCATCTCAATGCCTTGAGCACAAAGCGTCGTCAGTTGGTGGAATTGCGCAAACGATTGAAGTGTCAAATTCAACAGCACCACGATACCGAATTGGTGGATTTGGACACAGAACTTCTCGACCTTCTGTCACACCAGATCAAGATGCTTGAATAGCCCCTAGTTTCCTAGACGCCTTCTTGTTTCATTTTCTGCTGTCTTTCGAACTCTACGGGCGACAGCATCCCGTTTCTAGCGTGTTTGCGTTTCGGATTGTAGAACATTTCGATGTAGCCCGCTGCCTGACAGGTGAATGCGTAGCAATCACCGAGAAGGGAATATATCCCGCCTTGCGTCTTCTCTGGTTTTATATGTCCTGCGCCGAATGCGTTCGCGTTTCAGCAGGTTGAAGAAGCTCTCAGCTACTGCATTATCCATTGCCCGGCAATGCATGTTTACATGCATGAAAGGGATGGCAGTTTCCACGGCGGCTCATACTGTGCTCCAGATTGTGGTGCTTTAGAAATTAAGCCCATTCCATGCTGGTGAATTGTGAGCCTTGGTCCGCTGCCCGTCAGGGCATTGCGTAGCAATGCCTGAGAGGGAGAGTGGATCAACACATTGTCCGTTGGTTTACGTCGCCAAACGGCCATTAGCAGTGCCTGCAGAACGAGGTCAGTATATTGACGGCTATGTGTTGCCCATCCAACCACACGGCGGGAATAAAGATCGATCACGACCGCCAGATACAGGAACCCTTCATAGGTCTTGATGTAGGTGATATCGGTGACCCAGAACCTATCCGGTGCATCAACGTCAAATTGCCGGTTCAGCGTGTTATCCACGACAATCGATGGCTTACCACCATACTTGCCGGGACGGCGTTTATAGCCGATCTGGGCCTTGATACCCGCCCGCCTTGCCAAACGAGCTACACGGTTCGGGCAGCAGGTCTCGCCTTGGACCTGTCACGCTTTAGTGCCGCCCCATGAACTCATTTAGGCGGCAATCCTTTCGAAAGCCAAGGGACTTTTCCAACCTAATGCCGAGTGTCTGCGGCGTGGATTGTAGAAGCCGTTAATGTATTCCGCTGCCTGACAGGTGAATGCTTAGCAATCACCGATAAGGGAAGATAGCCAGTTCAGCAGCGCGACGTGTACGCCACGGATGCCGCCAGATCAGTTCGGCCTTAATGGTTTTGAAGAAAGCTTCGACAACTGCATTGTCATAGCAATTCCCTTTCCTACTCATGGACACTTTGAAGCCGTGTTGACGCAGACGTTTCTGATAGTCATGCGAGCAATACTGGGAACCGCGCCAACTCCCGCTTTAACCGCCTGTTCTCGGCCGCATGGTCGTCTTTGCTGTCTGCATCAGATGACGTGGAATACTTCTTTACCCACGAATACAGCGAATGTGTGCTGACACCCAATCTCTGAGAAACTTCCTTAACCGGATACCCTCGCATCGTAATTTTCTTCTCATGGTTTGCAGGCAAACCACTGCCGGTCGGCGAATGCCCGAACTGAGCACTATTAGCGATAAACAAATCGCAGCGTTGGCTGGCGTCGCACCGATAATCAATGACAGCGGGCGGACCGATGGAAAAAGATCGATCAAAGGCGGCAGGAACAATGTGCGTTGCCTTCTTTATCAGGCGGCATTGGTTGCATCGACACACACTCAGCATCTAAAAGCATTTGCAAAACGGCTAAAGGAAAAAGGGAAACCCCACAAAGCCATCTTGNTCGCGGTTGCCCGAAAACTATTGGTAATCGCCAATGCACTAGTGGCAAAAACCAACTCTGGCGTACAAACTAAATACAGTTGCTTGGCTTTTGAAAGAATTGGCGCTTAAATGAGTTCATGGGGCGCCACTAAACCACCACCAGCTGAAGCTGGTGGGATCATTAGTGGCAGTTGAAACTGCCTTTTCCAAACTGAGCGCTTCCTGCGCACTCTATATTTACTTATCCGTCCGGAAGACGGAGGGTTTAAACCAATCGGTGGAAACTAAACACTTTACACCAGAATACAGTGCCCATTAATCTCAGATAGATATTTTAGTTGAGGTAACGACTACCGATGGCTCCCAAAATATAAGACAAAGTGTTTTTTTGAAAAAAAGGTTTGTAATTGGATAGATTGCTTTTTTTAACCACCGTTGAGTTTCGGCCACCCTATAATGGTGGTACCACCTACTCACATGGTATCTATAATTGTCTAACGGAGAAGTTCAACGTCGACGTTCTAATTCTTAAGGAACATCGTGTAATTCAGAATCTATTTTTGCATAAATTTCTAACTTCGATTAGAGGGCTGGTTAGCCGCACACCACTTAACGTCATATTTCACTCGGCAGGCATTCGAAATATTAACCTTACTCAAACCAACTACAAATATATCATTGTCGATCACATTGAAGCTCTTGGCGCCATAAACGGAATCGATACGCCATATGTGCTTATCGCGCATAACCTAGAATACACGTTGTCCAAAGACAAAATACGAAATCGGTTCGTTCACTCGGTTTTTCAGTTGTCGGATAGGCTTAAACGTTATGAACACAATGGTTTTGCGAATGCGAAAGGTGTAATTTGTATCTCTGCAAGTGAAGCTGTGGAAATTTCAATTTTTTCGGACAGTGTAATGCAAATATTACCTTCTTTCCCAGATAAGGAGATTATCAAAGTAAACTGCGAGAAAATCCGCTTCGGCTTCATGGGCCCTGCAAATTGGCTGCCAAACGCCAGAACAGTAAAAATGTTAATTTCAACAGTTTTCCCCAATGTCGGCAGGGATTTCGACTTTATTCTAGCTGGGGCAGGTTGGGAAACCCACGATTTCAGTCATACAAAAAAAATTCGGCTGTTGGGTTTTGTTGAAGACACAAGAGAATTCTGGGAAAATGTTGATATTCTTTTGGCACCAACTGATCAAGGTGCGGGTGTCAACGTCAAGATATGCGAGGCTCTTCATTATGGCGTCACTGTAATAACCAATACGCGGAGCGCGGATGCCATTTTTGGTGAAAATCCCTTGCCAGATAATGTTCTAATTGCCGATACTAATCAAGAATTGCGTGAACTACTAGATCGTATTAAACTGCCAGAAGTCAAACGTGACAACGGAAAATATTCACAGAAGTATATGGGCGAAAAGTTGGTTGATTTCTGGAAGATGGTGGATAATTGAAGATTGTCTACATATTTCTGAAGTTCAACACACAATACTTTTGTTGAAAGGTTGATAGATGATAACGCTAACCGCCATCAGGTGAAGCGGATCACCGTTAATCCGGACGCCGAGCTTTCGGTCCAGAAACACCATCACCGCGCCGAGCATCGGGTAGTCGTATCCGGAACTGCACTGGTGACCAAAGGTGACGAGACGTTCCTGTTATCAGAAAACCAGTCGACATATATTCCGCTTGGTGAAGTGCATGCGTTGGAAAATCCGGGGAAAGTCCCGCTTGAACTGATTGAAGTCCAATCGGGAAGTTACCTCGGTGAGGACGAAATTATTCGGTTTGAAGATAGATACGGGCGGGAATTATCGCGCTTTAGCCAATTTGTGAGAAATTGACCTTACATCTGTTACTCCCAAACAACGTGCTCCGCGGCTTCCAAATATCGCGCCAAGACTTCAACGGATTTCCAGCCACCGGCCCGCATAGTGGCAGCCGTATCATAGCCCGCGCACAGCAAGCCCTGCGCGGTGCCGACGCGCGTTGAATGCCCGAAAATCGCTCACATCGCTTTCATCAAAGCCAGATAGCCCGGCTGCCTTTTTGATCACACGCTTGACAGTTGTGGCGTTTAGGCTCTGGCCATTAAGGAACTCCGAAACTGTTTCCACACTTGCTGGCAGCGCTTCATATCCCCGAGCATTGCACCACGACACAAATTTCTCGACATTTACTCGATAAGATTTCATGGTAGGTGAAGAGTATGCGCCGTCTAGGCGTTTAACGGCTTGGCGCCAGCCGAGCGTAATTGAATTCTTATCCATGCCAGTAATTTGGCACCATATGGGCCATGTTATAAGTATTATGTCAGAACTAGTTTCATCACAAATTCGTGCTACTAGAGGCGCACCCGAAGATCGCCCCGGGGTCCGCGTAAACATTGCTTAGTACATGGACATCCCAACTATCCCCACATATGCGCTCAATAACGTAAACAGAACCAATCCGTCGCTGTAAACTCACGTTGGCGATTGGTAGCACCCGAAAGTATCCCGCTTGGCCTTTAAAAATTTGTTAGCAAATACGCACCGAAATCACATCGCAGCGCTTTTCGTGACAGCTTGTCTGGCTGCCCTTATCGGATACCTCACGCTGACGCCTGCACAATTTCTGTCTCTTCCCGGAAACGACAAACTCCATCACCTTATCGGGTTTTCGGCGCTAATGATCCCCGGCGCGCTATTATATCGACATGCTCTTTACTGGTTACTACCGAGCGTCATCGCTTTTGGTGGAGCCATAGAGCTTATCCAGCCTTATGTGAATCGACGCGCTGAATGGGGAGATTTTTGGGCCGATACCGCCGGCGCCCTGCTTGGCGTTGGAATAGGCTTGTTGCTCAGGCACGTATTTAGGAATCGGATTGGCGTACAATAAATCTCCCAAATATCCGCCAAAAAATCACTCCAACCGGCTGCGCGCAATTCCTGACCCGATCGAAGTAGGTCACTGATCTGGTGGTTCAACACTTTTGTTTCTTTGCCAAACATACCGTGCTTTTGGGCGTTCTAGTATAGGCGCGACATGACACCAAACGGCTACTCGCCGTTAACACATTGTTTTCCGAAAAGAACATCGTCGCCAATTTCAGCGACATAGGCGCGCTTTTCGTTCTCAACGACGGTAAAAACGCACAAGAAGGCTATTTCAAAGGCGCCGTGCCCGAAGAATTACGGATTTCCTGGTCGCTTGCCAAAAGTTTTCTTTCCGCCCTGATCGGAATCGTCGGTGCTGATGGTGACATTGCATCTGTCGACGACCCCGTAACCAAGTACGCCATAACCCTGATCGGATCTGCCTACCAAGGGGCGACCATTCGCAACGACCTAATATGGCCAGCGGCGTTACTTTTGACGAGGATTACTTGTCGTACGGCTCCGACATCAACAAAATGAGCCGCGGGCTGGCCCTCGGTGCTTGGACGGCTCGTTCGCGCAAACCCTCGCGTTGTTCCGTGCGATATCCGCCGAACTTGGTTAGGCCTTTAGAAATGCCTCAACCGCATCGGCATTAGGTATGGCCGCCGCCGCACCTACATTGGTTACTTGTATGGCCGAGGCCGCAGACGCGAATGTTAATGCATCCTTAAGTTCGCGACCCAGATCGAGCGCGGCCAGAAAGTACCCCAAAAACGTGTCGCCAGCACCTGTTGTGTCTACCGGATCAACCTTGAAGGCATCCACCGAAATTACCGCATCACCCGGTTGCAAGGTCGCGCCATCAGCGCCGCGCGTAATTAATACTTGCGCAACCGGCAGATCAGCCGCCGAAACTCCCAATGCTGCCGACAATTGCGCCGCCTCGATATTGTTAACCGCAAGTAAATCCGTAACCGGCAGCATTGCCGCTGCTGCTTCCGCGTCAAAGGGCGCTGCCGCATATGCCACCCGCATGCCTTTGGCCTTGGCCGCGTTAGCTGCATAAAGCCCTTGGTTAGTCTCGTTCTGCAACAATAACCAATCACCCGCCGCTGCATCGTTTAACGCCTCATTAACCATCGCTTCGGTCACGGCGCGGTTTGCACCGGTAAACAAAACAATAACGTTTTCCGCCGCATCATCGACGTTGATAATTGCGTGTCCCGTCGGCACATCAATCACTGACAAATACCGCGTATCAACGCCCGCTTCCGCCATTTGATCTGCCAGCCAACCACCATCTGCGCCAATTGCGCCGATGTGAAACACCTGCCCGCCTGCCCGCGCCACTGCGATAGACTGGTTTGCACCTTTGCCGCCAAGCCCGCTTTTGAACGAGGTCGCAGCCAGCGTTTCCCCCGGTTCGGGCAGGTGCGGGACGCGATAAACATGGTCGATATTCACAGACCCAAGATTGTAAATCGCCATATCAGCCGACCTTACACGCAGCCATGATTGCCATGTTTAAGATGTCGTTAACGGTTGAGGTGGTGGAGCAAATCTTAACCTGTTTATCGATCCCCGTCAGGATCGGCCCAATCACGGTAGCGCCGCCCATTTCCTGCATCAGCTTCACCGAAATTGACGCGGAATGGCGTGCCGGAACCACCAGAATATTCGCGGGTCCAGTCAACCGGCAGAACGGATATTGTTTCATCACCTCGGGGTTCAGGGCCACATCAACGGTCATCTCGCCTTCATATTCGAAATTCACATTGCGTTTGTCCAGTACTTCAATTGCCATAGTCATCTTCTCGGCCCGTTCCGAAAGTGGATACCCGAATGTCGAAAAACTGGCGAGCGCCACGCGGGGTTCTAACCCCAGATCCCGCGCCAAAGCCGCGGCGCGTTCGGCGATATCGGCCAAATCCTCGGCTTCGGGCCATTCATGCACCAATGTGTCGGCAATCAGCACCATGCGTCCACCGGCCAGAACGACGGTAATGCCCACTGCGCCGCCTTCAGTAGAGGCGTCGAAAACATGGTTAATCTGGCTAAGAACCTGCGCCGATTTACGCGTCGCGCCCGTCACCATGCCATCAACATGGTCATGTGCCAGCATCAAGGATGCAAATACATGCCGATCACGCGAGGCCAGAACATGGCAATCCCGTTGGTCAAAACCCTTACGTTGCAGGCGGTTATAAAGATAATCCTTGTATTCCTTCAGATGCGGAGTAGTGGCCGCATTAACCACTTCGATCTCGTCAATCGCTTCGGGCATTCCGGCTGCTTCAAGGAAACCGGCGACCTCTTCAGGGCGGCCAACCACCACGGGTTGGCCCAGACCTGCACGCCGATAGGCAACCGCCGCGCGCACCACGCGGGCGTCGTCCCCTTCGGCAAAAACGATCCGCGCATGTTCGCGTTTGGCCCTCACATTCAGCGATTGCAAAATCGACGCAGTGGGGTCGAGGCGTGCTTTCAGGCTTAGCTCATACGCCTCCATATCGATGATGGGTCGGCGTGCAACGCCGGTATCCATCCCCGCTTTCGCAACCGCTGGCGGGATGATATAGATCAGGCGCGGGTCAAACGGAGTCGGGATGATATAATCCCGCCCGAAGGACAGTTTTTTACCATAAGCCAGTGCGACTTCGTCTGGTACATCCTCGCGGGCCAACGCCGCTAAAGCCTCCGCACAAGCGATCTTCATTTCGTCGTTGATGGCACGGGCGTGGATGTCCAAAGCACCACGGAAAAGGTACGGAAAACCTAACACATTGTTAACCTGATTGGGATAATCGGAGCGCCCCGTTGCCACAATCGCATCCTCGCGAACGGCGTGAGCTTCTTCGGGTGTGATCTCCGGATCGGGGTTCGCCATGGCGAATATCACCGGATCGGCGGCCATGCTTTTAACCATCTCAGCCGTTACCGCCCCTTTGACAGACACGCCGATAAACACGTCGGCATTATCCATGGCCTCGCCCAAAGTGCGGCATTCCGTGTTAGCGGCATGGGCAGACTTCCACTGGTTCATGCCTTCGGTCCGGCCCTGATAAATCACACCTTTGGTGTCACAAACCAGACAATTGTCGTGCTTGGCCCCCATGGATTTCATCAATTCTACACAGGCAATCCCCGCCGCGCCTGCTCCGTTAACCACAATTCGGCAATTCTCGATTTTCTTGCCTGAAAGATGCAGTGCGTTGATCAGCCCCGCCGCACAGATCACCGCTGTTCCATGTTGGTCATCATGGAAAACCGGAATATCCATAGCGTCCTTAAGCTGTTGTTCGATAATGAAACATTCGGGTGCCTTGATGTCCTCAAGGTTTATTCCGCCAAACGTTGGCCCCATCAGGCGCACAGCGTTGATGATTTCGTCAGGGTCTTGGGTATCGAGTTCGATATCTATGGCGTTAACGTCTGCGAAACGTTTGAACAGAACGGCCTTCCCCTCCATCACGGGCTTAGAGGCCAGCGCGCCCAAATTTCCCATTCCCAAAATGGCCGAGCCATTGGTTATAACCGCCACCAGATTGCCCTTGGTGGTGTAGTCATAGGCCAGTGCCGGATTATCCGCGATGGCCTGAACAGGCGCCGCAACGCCGGGCGAATAGGCCAGCGACAAGTCCCGCGGCGTGGCCATGGCAGTGGAAGCGTTAATCGTGATTTTACCTGGTGTGGGTTCAAGGTGATAGGCCAACGCCTCTTCGTCGGTGACTTTGGTGCTGTCGGACATGAGTTCGCTTTCAGGCTTAAGACTGGATAAGCAAACCTTACGCAGACTCCGATCCGACTACAACCTACCCGGCGCCGATAAAAATCCCGACGGCCAGCACCAATCCGCCCCCCAGAACGACCTGAAAAATCGCCTTGCCGAACGAGGTCTCCATGAACCGGTTTTGAATCCACGCAATGGCCCACAGTTCGACAAAAACGACGAAGAAGGCGATGATTGTCGCGGTCCAGAAATCGGCAATCAGATACGGCAGCGCGTGGCCCAATCCACCCAGCGTCGTCATAACACCGGACGCCAAACCACGTTTCCATGGCGCACCGCGGCCCGAAATCACGCCGTCATCATGCGCCGCTTCAGTAAACCCCATCGAAATCCCTGCCCCGATTGAGGCGGCCAAACCGACCAACAACGTCGTCTTCGGGTCTTGCGTTGCAAATGCAGTTGCAAATATCGGTGCAAGCGTGGAAACCGAGCCATCCATAAGCCCCGCCAACCCCGGTTGCACCCATGTCAGCACCAACTGGCGATGCGCGGTGGCTTTTTCAGCGTCGCCTTCATCCGATGCCAAATCAACAGACATACGGGCCGCGGACTGTTCGTGTTGGCCTTCGGCCTCTGCCAGATCCCCCAACAGCTTCCGAGTCGCTGGATCAGACGATCGCCCCGCGGCGGTTAGGTAAAAGTTCTGGGCGTCGCGCTCCATTTTTTGCGCTTCTTCACGGATACGTTCCAAGCCAAGGTTTTGCACAAGCCACACGGGGCTGCGGTTGTAATATCCCGCAACATGTTCGCGCCGGATTAACGGAATCACATCGCCGAAACGGGTTGTGAACGCATCAATCAGCA
>JAESQH010000135.1 GCA_016765235.1 Paracoccaceae bacterium | reverse complement strand
CAGTTTGTAACGGATCATCCCCCATGTTCTCTGATTTCTAGAAAGACGGTCGGTATTGTAGACGAACAGGTGTTGAACAGCCCCGTTTTCAATTTCTGTGAGTGTCCGTAGTCAGAGTATTTGGAACAGATTAGGCTTTAGAATAAGAGAGTATCTGCCTCATCAGTTGGGTTATATTAGGCGGCGACTTTGCGGTGTTGCAAGCGTCGCGTTTGCATAGTTTTCCGTTTGATCCTTTCTCGTTGGTTTAGAATGGCTTGGCCGCGTCCAAAGTAGACATCGGCGGGTGTCAGGTTCTGAATGCTCTCGTGATACCGTTGGTGATTATAGTGTTCGACGAAGGCTTCGATCTGGTTTTGTAGGTCTGCCGGGTAGAAGTAATTCTCCAACAGAATGCGGTTCTTCAAAGTCTGGTGCCACCTCTCAATCTTGCCTTGGGTTTGCGGGTGATAGGGCGCACCTCGAACATGATCCATGCCCTTGTCGCCCAGCCACTCAGCCAATTCACCGGAGACATAGCTTGAGCCGTTGTCACTCAACAGGCGTGGCTTGTGGACAACATGGACCTGATCACAACCGGAGGCCTGCAATGCCAGTTCCAGCGTGTCTGTGACATCCTCCGCTTTCATATTGGTGCAGAGTTTCCAGGCGATAATGTAGCGGCTGTAGTCGTCCAGAATTGTGCTGAGGTAAAACCAGCCCCAACCAATAACCTTCAGGTAGGTGAAGTCCGTCTGCCAAAGCTGGTTAATGGCCGTGGTCTTGTCTTTGAACTCGCTGGCGGCCTTGATCACGATGAATGCAGGGCTGGTGATCAGATCGTGAGCCTTCAGGATACGATATACCGAAGCCTCTGACACAAAATACCTTTCTGTATCGCTAAAGCGCACCGCCAACTCGCGAGGTGATAGTTCCGGAATCTCCAGTGCAAGCTTTACGATCCGCCCCCTTATATCTTCAGGAATGCGGTTCCAAACGTGTTTGGGCTTGGGAGAACGGTCCTTTAGACCGGCTTCGCCACGCGTCAAATACCGGTCATACCAGCGGTAGAATGTGGTGCGGGGAATGCCCAACTTGTCCAGTGTTTGCTTTGCCGGAAGGTAAGAACTTTCCACCAGCCGTATAATCTCTAGCTTCTCAGATGCGGGATACCTCATGCGTCTTCTCCCCCATCCCCGATCATGCTTTTTTTGAGAAGCCGCAGTTCGAGTGTTTGTTCTGCAACGACTTCTTTCAGTTCGCGAGATTCACGACGCAGGTCTTTGACTTCATCCGTAGTTGCAGCCCGGGCCGTGTCACCCGCCAGTCGCCGTTTGCCAGCCTCCATGAAGTCTTTCGACCATTTGTAGTAAATACCCTGCGATATGCCTTCTCGGCGGCACAACTCGGCAATGCTGTCCTCTCCACGAAGGCCATCAAGAACAATCCTGATCTTCTCTTCGGCTGAGTATTGCTTGCGGGTCGCTCGCTGGATGTCTTTGACGATCTTCTCCGACGCGGTACGCCGTGTTCCGGGTTTCTGTCTCATCTTCACTCCTTGAAGGTTACGATGAGACAGAAACCCTCCCTTATTCAATACCGCAAATCTGTTCCATAGGTGCTGACGTCAGACACGCGAAAACATGTAATGCCGATTGAGGAATGGGTCGAAAAATCAAAAGTAAAATATAAATTTATCCAAAATGATAGGTCGCGGGGTGGTTGATTGGAACGCATTTTAATGCCACCTTTCAAATTTGACTTGATTAAGACGGATACTATTTAGTTCGTACTGTTACGTGTGTGTTAATGGTTGATGTTAAAGCTCAAATTGGTTTAATAACGTCTATCCATCGAAGGTGAATCTTAACTATTATCGCTAATCTAACNAAAATANATGTATGTACTTCCACTGAATTTCCGCCCAATTCGAGTGCCCCAATGAAGCAAATGATATCCATATATATTCCGGCCCCGAGGTTAGAGCGGGCAAAAGGTTGGGGGGAGTATANCTACGCAGTCTCGCTACAAAACAGCCTAATCGAGCTGGACCACNATGTAGATATAATATTTTATAATGACAGGGAAAAACCCAATTCTGCAAGTGATGTCAACATAGTAATACGCGGAGGTCGTGCCTTTNATCCGCCGAAAGGCAAAATGAACATTCTGTGGATTATAAGTCATTGCAGTTCCGTTACGCCCGTTGAGGCGGCTCAGTACNACTGGATTTTTGTTGCATCAGATACAATCATCAAAAAATTCAAATCTGAAATATCAAAGAATGCTAGCTACCTACCACAGGCAACTGATCATACACGATTTTACCCTGGCTCGCCCATTAAAGACAAATCCCACGAAGTTTTATTTGTTGGGAACAGGCGGCAGGGCAAGATCCGTAAGGTAGTCGAAATGGCGCTCGCGGCTAGCATCGATATCGCGATTTACGGCGGAAAGTGGGACGAACTTGTTCCGGCCAAACATATCGCTGGCAAAACTATTTCGAACGAGATATTAGGGGATTACTATAGATCCGCTGGAGTTGTTCTTAACGATCACTGGCCGGATATGGCTGCCAATGGCTTTGCTTCCAACAGGATTTACGACGTTCTCGCATCAGCACGACCTTTGATCACGGATCGAGTAAATGGATTCCCTCGCGATTTGGAAGCATTTGCATATTTTTACGAAGATGCACAATCATTGAAAGCTTGCGTTGAAACTGCGTTGTCCGAGAGCGCCGAGCGGACCGAAGAACGCCGCATATTCGCCGCAGATGTAATCAAAAATCATAGCTTCGGAGTTCGGGCTAAAGTCATCAGTGACAAAATCCAAATGCTAAGTGATTCTAAGGTTACCCATCTACCGATATCGAATAAGAAGCACACATATTGCGTCGTAACATGCATGAAAAATGAGGGGCCGTATATTCTGGAATGGATTGCGCATAACCTTGCAATCGGTGTCACGGATTTCTTGATTTTCACTAATGATTGCGACGATGGAACAGCAGACATCCTTGATAGACTTGATGATATGGGGATTGTAAAGCACCTTCCAAACCCAAGCCAATTCTTAGACGGCCGTTCACCACATGGAATCTGCCTTTCCTACGCTCCCTATCACCGAGAATTCTCCAGGTCCGACTATATAGTGATTATCGACATCGATGAGTTTATCACGATTTCGATTGGTGACCACACACTTAATGCAGTTGTTAATGCCAACCAGTCGCCCGACATAATATCCCTTTCAGAATTAATATACGGTTTTGGAGGGGTGGAAGCTTACGAAGACAAGCTTGTGACCGAACAGTTTCATTACGCCAACGATCTTCGGCCCGGAAAAAACCGTGCTCGGCGTGGTGTGAAATCGATTATTCGCAATAACGGGAAAATTCAAAAATTCACTAATCATCGACCTCAAATCAAGCCGAATAATTTTGGGGATATACGTTGGGTAGATGGTTCAGGCAGGAACGTTTCACCCGATTTCATAAAAAGTATTGAACGTGGCTTTGATTGTCGAAAATGCTACGACCACGCGGTAATAAATCATTACACTTTGCGGTCCGGAGAAAGCACATTAGTAAAGTTCGATCGTGGGGATGCCGTGAAAAAGAGCCGCCTAAGCCCGAACTATTTCAGAAAGCGAAATCAAAATAGGCTCAAAATCAACCATGTTGAGAAAGAAATTCCAGCACTCCGCGCTATACTGTCTGAGCTTTTGAAGGATAAAAAGCTAAAACTTCTGCACGATTCATCTGTCGAAAAGTATATTGCAAAAATACAAAAACTAAAAAATCAACCGGAGTTCGCTGAGTTGTGGACAGACATACGAGATGTCGTGAAACGGTCCGATCCCAAAGAAAGAGCAGAAGAGATGTCTATAAACCAGCGCACTCTTTTAGCAAATTACACACATAAGCGGCACTTTTTCCAAATTGCACACGCAGATCTAAACCGCAAATTTTTGTATATGAAAAACCATAAAGCGGCTTGTTCAACCGTAATTGGTTCTTTGTATTCACATATAGCTCAGTCGAACGATCAGGTCTTCAAAGTTCAGTCACTTGACGAGTTACACAAAAGTCGACACGGTTTGGTCGAAAAATCCCAGAAACTCGGTGTAGCGAAATTGGTCCAGGCTTTAGAAAACCCCGACATTTTCAAATTCACATTTATTCAAGACCCTCTTTCAAGGATATTGTCAGCATATGCAGACAAAATCGCAACGGGCGACAAACAACGGATGTCATTGCTTTCGACGCTAGGAGAGACAAACGATCGCGATATTTCACTACAAGAATTTATCCGCATTCTTCACGACGTCCCAAGCGCGCTTGACTTAGATCGGCACTGGCGCGAACAAGTCAAAGAAATATCGTTCTATCAGATTCATTATGATTTTATTGGACGTGTTAAAACGCTCGATCAAGACCTTACAACAGTCCTTTCTCAAATTTTCCCGGGCGATACGCCCATCATATATGATTCACGAAAATTTCTGTCACACTCGACAAGTAGTATGTCGCTAGCAAAAGAGTTGTCAAAGGCTGATCACGTACTTATCAGAAAAATTTATTCTGACGACTTTGAGATGTACGACAATATAAGTAAAAAACTGAAGCACCCCGCTTCACCTAAGACATCAGCACAAAAGTTATCTCCAAAATTGGACTGGGCACCGTCCATCATTCCGGTTCCTGATAAGCTTCCGACAATCGCGGCATTGTGGATCGAAGGTGACCTCAGCTATCTGGAACAACTCTGTCTGAAATCATTCGTCGATGCAGGGCATGAAGTTATACTCTACCGCTACGGCGATGTCGGGCGGGTTCCGAAAGGGATTAAGCTTGCCGATGGTCGAGATATTCTGACGGACAATCGTATGATTGTGCATGAAAAAACTGGAAGCCCGGCACCACACGCCGATCATTTCCGCTATAAACTACTTCAGCAAAACCCTGGCATAATCTGGGCTGATACCGATGCATATTGCTTGCAACCTTTTAGAACATTGAATGGGCACTTTCACGGATGGGAGTCACGGCATTTGGCTAACATTGGGGTTTTGGGGATTCCAGCTGATAGCGCGGCACTCGAACAGCTTTTGGGATTTTGTGAAGAGGATTATCCAATACCACCGTGGTATGAATCCGAAAAAAAGCTGGAACTGCAACAGCTTCACGATGCAGGCACCCCACCACATGTTTCGACGTTCGAATGGGGACTATGGGGGCCGCGAGCTTTTACTCATTTTTTGAAAGTAACCGGAGAAATACAATTCTCGATGCCTATCGAGGCTCTATACCCTGTGGCTTTTCGCAACAGACGAGAACTCGTCAAGCGTCCCGAAGTAACTGCTGATCGAATTACTCCAAACACATACTCCGTACACTTTTACGGCCGTAGAATGCGGAAGTTTTTGGTTGAGAAGCATAGCGGTTTTCCTCCTTCACACACTTACCTCGCTAAGCTCCTAGAAAAGCATGGGATTGAACCTGAAAAGGCTCCCATCCCCTACAAACCTAAGACAAATACCAAATAATAGATTGAATTTCAAAATAGAATTCCAATTTCTAGTTTGGCAGAATATTAGATTTTAATTTTTAAACACACTGATGGAGATGAATATTGGGCACGTCGAAAACTTCTACCACAGAGACCTCCCGGATTTACCCGAAATTAACTGGCGTGCCCTATAAGCAGTTTCTAAGCCGGATGCACGGACTAATCCAACCTGACTGGTACCTCGAAATAGGTTCATCTCGTGGGGATAGTCTGATTCTCGCAACAGCAAAAACAATTGCCGTTGACCCAGTTTTTAATCTTAAGTTTGATGCTTTGGCAAAAAAAACCGAACTACATCTGCTTCAAATGACATCAGATGAATTCTTCGCTTCAGAAAGAGCGTGTTCCATCGCACCTCATATTGATATGGCCTTTTTAGACGGAATGCACTTGTTTGAATATTTGCTGCGGGACTTTATTGGCACCGAAAAACTTTGCAAAAAGGAAAGTGTAATTGCGATGCATGACTGTATTCCGATTACACCAATAGCTGCCGAGCGTATCTGGAAGAAGTCGGAGACACGAGACTGGACTGGAGACGTGTGGAAGTTGGTGCCTATTTTGAGAAAGTACAGGCCTGATCTTGACATAAAGGTTGTTGACTGTCCTCCTAGCGGACTAACGATTATTTCAAAGCTGAATCCCAAAGATACCACGCTGTCCAAGAATTACGACCGTATCGTTATGGAATTTATTGACCAGTCCATAGCTTCCTACGGAAAGGAACTCCTTCTAGCGGACCTGCATATATTGTCGTCAGACAGTGACGAAATCACCCCATATTATACAATAGTAAAAAATTGATGAGGCTGTCCTGGATAACCCAAAAGCGAGGTTGTGATGGGAAGCATGAGTGAAGTGTAAAGTGGTCCTACGAAATCGGACAGTAATCCTCCCATTTTTAGTGGGATCGGTGACCTGCTTCGAACTTCTAAAGCTTGCGCGAGTAGTAAACTTTCTATAATGCGCCGAACTGGTGCTGCACGGGGATGTCCGGTTGCGAGTCCGCGAAATTATCCGGCAGGTTTGCCACGAAAGCGGCGTGGATATTATCCGTGGCGTTTTATCAGGTGATCATGTGCATATGTTCGTGTCGGTTCCGCCGAAGTTGGCGGTGAGTGACTAGCCTCTAGTTTCCTAGACGCCTTCTTGCTTCATTTTTTATGCCTTTCGAACTCTACAGGCGGCGGCATCTCGTTCCTGGCGTGTTGGCGTTTTGGATTGTAAAACATTTCGATGTAGCCCGCTGCCTGACAGGTGAACGCGTAGCAATCACCGAGAAGGGAATATATCCCGCCTTGCTTCTTCTCTGGTTTTGTATGCCTTGCGCCTGATGCGCTCTCGTTTCAGCAGGTTGAAAAAAGCTCTCGGCAACGGCGTTATCGTGACAGTTTCCACGACGGCTCAAACTGTGCTCCAGATTGTGGTGCTGTAGAAATGATGCCCATTCAATGCTGGTGAATTGTGAGCCTTGGTCCGCTGCCCGTCAGGGCATTGCGTAGCAATGCCTGAGAGGGAGAGTGGATACCATCTTGCTGACTGGTTTACGTCGCCATACGGCCATTAACAAAGCTTGCAGAGCAAGGTCCGTATACTGGCGGCTACCATAACCACATCCCAAAGAAAGGCTAGATTTCCGCCAACCGTCAGGTCGGCATGACCTACCACCAAACTACCACCGGTTTCGTCCCATCGAAACGCGCGGTTGCCCGAAGCAGTGCCATTATATCCCACAACTACACTGCCATTATCGTTGGTGGATATCCCAACTGAAAAATTACCAAATGTTCCCAGGGATTGCATTCCACCAGCTTGGGTCCAGCGATATGCGCGATAGTTATTTAGGCCTGTACCCTGATAGTCTCCGTACCCGACGATGACGTTACCATCACTATTTAGGGCGACCGCGTTTGAAAATGTCCATCCCGCTGCGCTGATATTCTGCATTGTGCCGCCAGTACTGTTCCAGCGAAATGCTTGTTGACCGTTGGTGGTATTGCCACTACCGACCACCACGCTGCCATCAGCATTTAACTCATAAGCATATGCAAATGTTCCTGACTGCAGAAGGCCTAGGTCGGTCATGGTTTGTGCGCTGACTGGGCTTGCTGTGATAAAGAAAGTGGTGGATGCGGCGAGAATACCGGCGTTCAGAATTGTATTTAGTTTTAGCATTTTGGCTTCCTGATGGTTGCGGCACTAATTGAATTTATCCTACCTGGCAGGTTGCAAAAATATAATTAACTGAGTGAAAACAAATATTTAACTTCAGGGACGCTAAATAGACATTTCCCAATTTACTCAAATGATTTTCCGCTCAATCGGAGGTCGAGTGTGCGAATCCATTTTATAAACGGTATCCATGATGAATTTATCACAGATTTGCTTCTGTGAAGCAGGAGGCGGTATATTTGCATGAACTGACAGATGGTTTTGTGGCCAAAAGGGTGATCGCGGAATGGATCACATTCTACAACACAAACCGACCCCACACGGCTCTTGATAATCGAACGCCGGACGAGGCATACTTTGACGGCAAATAAATGATGAAAACGGCATGAAAACCAAACCGAATGCGCCTTACCTCAGCCGCAAATCTGTTTGGAAAAACAGGACCACTTCAAACTACCGGTTGGAGATTTTTCCGCTGTAGAAGTTAACGTTGGCAACTAGCAGTCTTCTCCAGTCTGTTCGGGTTACTTAAGTGTAACTCAAATGCCGAACTGGTGGTGAACCGCCACATTAAAATACAGATGTATATGTTGGTAAGTCACTGAAATCATTGGTGCACCCGGCGCGTTTCGAACGCGCGACTTCTGCCTTCGGAGAGGCCGTTACAAATTATTAAATTTTTACTATCAATGGGATATATGGGCGCTGTCGCAAGCTGTGCCGGACAATACTGGATAAAGAGGGTTATTGCTGCATAACAAAGGCACTTAATAGGCACACCAATTAAACTGGCGACGGTTGCAGCTGTGGAAACGCCCACCTATTGGTTTTGTTTTCCACCGGCAAGAGTTTTTCTGTGCCGGCTAATTCCGACTTTCAAAGTGAAAACTAAACTGTAACACAGGGTGGTTGAAATTCACCTCGCTCGCGCAGAATTTAAAATGTGGATTGCTGCGGCCAGACAATCGTTGTCTCCTGCGGCGATAATTTGCCCTGACCAGTTTATATCAATGTTGTTGCCGTTCCAGTCGGTCATGAAACCGCCCGCGCCTTGAATTACAGCAGCGCTGGCGAAAACGTCAAACGATTCCAGACCACAGTCAATGGCCAAATCTGTTCGGCCTGATGCCAACACTCCGTAAGCGTAGCATGAGCCGCCGTATTGCACATAGGGTACAATTTTTCGTATTTCAGCAAAACTGGCTTGTTCTGCTTCGGTCATGAAATCGGGGCTGCTACAGGTGACAAAAGCGGTATTCAGGCCTTCGCAGGCTTTTACGTTAACTGGTTCACCATTTAATTTCGCGAACAATCCCGCAACTCCCGTCCAGCGATCAGATGTTGCCGGATGATCCATAACGCCAATATAAGGTTTTCCTTTCCAGGCAAGCGCTATCAGCGTGCCATATACGGGTATGCCAGCGATGAATGGAGCAGTGCCATCTATTGGGTCCAATACCCATACGAATTCTGCATCCACATTTATATTGTCGAATTCTTCGCCCAATATCCCGTGTGTCGGATATGTCTCTTCGATCATTTCTCTCAGTTTTGTTTCCACAGCTTTATCCGCATTTGTCACGTAGGAATAATCAGGTTTTATCGAGATTTTCGGGGAAATTTTTGATTCAGCCAAGAGCATTTTTCGACTGACATCTGCGAGTTCCTCTGCAAATTTTAGGAAATCTTCATGAGGGGGGAGTTTGGGAAGCATATTAACAGTCTCTCAATGTGTGAGTATTTGGCTCAGGAATTTTTTAGTGCGCTCATTTTTTGGGTGTTTGAAAAATGTTTCCGGATCCGCCTCTTCAACAATTTCGCCTTCATCCATGAATAACACCCGATCTGCGACAGAACGTGCGAACCCCATCTCGTGCGTGACGACGATCATCGTCATTCCGTCCTTGGCTAAACCGGTCATGACTTCGAGGACCTCGCTAATCATTTCCGGATCGAGCGCCGAGGTCGGCTCGTCAAACAACATAATCTCTGGCTTCATACAAAGCGCACGTGCAATCGCGACGCGTTGCTGCTGGCCACCAGACAATTGCACTGGATATTTGTCAGCCTGATCGGGAATCTTTACCCGCTCCAGATAATGCATTGCAGTTTCACGCGCTTCGGGTTTGTTGATTTTCCGCACTAATTGTTGCGCCAGCATAAGGTTTTTAATGATCGTCATGTGCGGAAACAGGTTGAAACTTTGAAACACCATTCCGACTTCACGGCGGATTGCGTTGATATCTTTTACTTGATCCGTCAGCTCCTTGCCGCCAATAAAAATATGGCCACCATTGTGACTTTCCAGTCGGTTGATACAGCGGATCATAGTCGATTTACCTGAACCGGACGGTCCGCAAACCACAATCTTTTCGCCTTTCCTGACTTCGAGGCTGATGTTTTTCAAAGCCTGAAAGCTGCCAAAAAATTTGTTCACATTTTGTAGCTGAATCAGGGGTGTCGTATCTGTGTTTGTCATATCGGACCTCATGGGTTCACATATTTGCTCATATATCGCTCAAACCGCCCGAAAGCTTTTTGAATGATAAATGTAAAAATCATGTAGATGATCGCGAGCGAGATAAAGATTTCGTATGGTGCAAAAGTTTTAGCAACGATTGTTCGCGCTATTCCTGTCATATCCATCAATGTGATGGTGCTTGCCAGTGACGTCGCTTTCATCAGGCTGATAAAATCGTTGCTGTAAGCTGGAATGGCCAAGCGTGTTGCGATTGGTGCGGTAATGTAAATAAACTTTTGCCGCGCAGATAATCCCAAGGCCTTGGCTGCCTCTAGTACACCGCGATCAACGCCCAAAACACCGCCGCGCAGAATTTCGGAAACATACGCGCCGGTGTTCAAACTCAGGGCTAGAACTGCGCTTCCGAATGGTTCACGCAGGATCGGCCAGAATATGCTGTCACGGACGGCCTCAAACTGTGGCAAACCGTAATATATGATGAATATCTGAACGAGTATCGGCGTGCCGCGAAAAACATAAATGAAAACCTGCGCCGGCCAACCCAAATACCATTTTCCGCTGAGACGCATCAATAACAAAACGACTGCAAGAACTAAACCGATTATTGCCGACAGAAACATCAACTGAAACGTCAAGCCAACGCCAACGAGCATTTTTGGGATGCTGTCGGTGACTAGAGAGAAATCAAAATTCATCGTGCATCCCTCATGTGTCTACTTCCGTAACGCTCAAGAGCCATGACCGATAGCGTGATGACGGAAGAAAATGCCAGGTAGATGCCGCCAACGACGATGTACATTGTGAACGGTTTTCCGGTGGTTGAGATTGCTTGTTTCGCGACGAAAAGTGTCTCGTTCAGTCCAATGATGGAAATAAGGGCGGTGTCCTTGATCAGCGACAACATGTGATTCCCGAACGGTGGCAGTGCCAGTCGCCACATTTCGGGAGTACGGATGTAGATGAATGTTTGAAGGTTTGACATTCCAAGTGCTCTGGCGGCCTCCACACTGCCTGGTTGGACGCCTTGAAAGGCGCCGCGAAATGTTTCGGTGGCGTATGATCCAACGATCAATCCAATTGCGATTGTACCTGCCCATACAGGCGGAATATCCAGAAATTTGATCTCAGGATTGAAAATCTGAGCAATAGCAGTAATGGAAATGGCCGAACCAAAGTACAGCAAAAGAATTACGAGAATTTCAGGGGTTCCACGGAAAACAACCGTGTAGCCATTTGCAATTTTGTTCGCGATAAAATTATTGGACAGTTTTGCGGCTGCGCCGAGCAGACCAAATATTATCATCAAAATTAAAGAAAAAATGAAAACTTGTAGAACAATAACCGAGCCCCAAAAGTAGTCATCCCACCAACCAGATACTGCATCCATAGAAACCAGCCCTTATAACTTGAGGAATAACTGCAAGAGAAGTCATGTAAAATGTAGCGACAATATTAGGTCGCCGCTACATTTATTGATTAGATATTAGCTGTCGCCCCAAGCCGGATTATGGATCGGGAACGGGAAGATTTTCAAAGCGTATTCTGTCAACGAACCATTGTTAATAAGTTCCTTGATAGCGCCGTTCAGCCGTTCTTTCAGCTCGTCTTGCCCTTGGCGTAGTCCAATTCCGACGCCGATGCCGAAATATTCAACTTCACTGATTGCAGGGCTGACAAATCCGAATTCTCCACCAGCTTCTTCACTAAGAAAACGGAGTTGGGCCTTCATCGGGTTAGTCATGATCATGTCAACACGACCATTTTGCAGATCAAGGTACAGCGGCTCGGAGCCATCGTAGAGCACGATTTCTGCATCCGGTAGAACAGCGTTGAACCAGTTTTCATAAGTGGAAGCACGCTCAAGACCTACGCGAAGACCTGCAAAATTTGCGGCAATTGGTTCGCCAGAGTCATCAAACAGATTAAGATCTGCATCAGATCTGCCGATCAACCGGCCAACAGAGTCCCGATATGGGCCGGAAAAATCGATTTTTTCCAAACGTGTATCGGTGATCGACATCGAGGCTATGATCAGGTCAAACTTGTTCGCAAGAAGCGCGGGGATCATACCGTCCCATTGCTGACAAACAAACTCAAGTTCCGCACCGATGATTTCGGCAACACCTTTCGCGACGTCAACATCGTAACCCGCAAGCTCACCATCTGCGGTGCGATAGTTGAACGGCGCGTAGGTGCATTCCATCCCGACGCGCAGCGGCTCTGCAGAAACAGATCCCGACGCGAACAGTACAACACTTGCCGTTGCCAGGAATTTTAAAGTTGATAGTTTCATCTTTTCCTCCATTGTTGATGAATATTGTTAGTTTCGAGCAGTGGACGTAACTTCGTCGATTGCACGAATAACCCGGTTAACTTCTTCAACCGTATTATAATGTGCCAACCCAATCCTAACGACGCCCTCTTCTTCGGGAATATTCAGGAACCGGGTTGGTTCGTACGCATAGTTGTGGCCGTGCCAGACATAGATGCCTTCATTAGACAGAAATTTCGCAATTTCGGTCGGTTTAACGCGCGAGTGCCTCATCGAGATTGTCGGTACGCGTTCATGAACACGGTTAGGATTGGTGATTCCGTATATCGAAACACCCGGAATTTGACTGATCCCGTCAATAAGCATGTTTGTCAGCGGCTCTTCGTAGTCTCGTGATAACATATATGCCGCCGAGATCAATTCGCGCCCAGATTCAGATGTTGAGGCGCTTCTTCCCAAATTCTCGAAATATCTGATCGTGGCTGACAACCCTGCCAAAAGTTCGAACTGTGGTGTGCCGGTTTCAAACCTATCCGGAAGTTCATCGGAAACACAGCGCCCTTTGTATGGATGTAACGACCTAAGAATGCCTTCCTTTCCCCAAAGAATTCCCAAATGCGGCCCGAAAAACTTGTAAGAGGAGCAAACTAGAAAATCACATCCCAAAGCCTGTACATCCACCAAATGGGGTGGCGCCAGCTGGACCGCATCAATAAATACCAATGCGCCTGCATCTTGGGCCAGTTTTGTGAGCGTCTTAATGTCGTTGATTGAACCAGTCATGTTGCTTGCGTAATTTAAGCAAACAAGCTTGGTTTTGTCGGTCAGAACGTTTTCCAGAAGTTCAGGTTCGATTAACCAAGTTTCACGGTCAAAATCGACCCAAACGATTTTCAAGTCTTTGTCCTTGGCGATTTCAAGCCATGGGCCGACATTTCCTTCATGCTCGACCCGCGAAATTATTATTTCATCGCCCGGCTGAAAATCGCGACAAATGCTTCGTGATAGGTGAAACGTCAGCGTTGTCATACTTTGGCCGATAACGATTTCTTTGGCGGATTTGGCACCCAGGAATAGTGCCGCATCTTCATGCGCCTGCAATGTAACTTCTTCGGTGGCAACACTCGGCGCAAAATGCCCGCCAAGATTGCTAGCATTTGTGATCATGTAAGCCGCGACCGCCGATGCCACAGAATTCGAAACTTGTGTGCCTGCAGGATTGTCGAGATATACACGGTTCTGACCATTGTCAGATTGCGATAAAGCTGGGAAGAGCTCCCGAATATCAGCGACCGGAAATTCCAATGAAGCACCCCACTTATTCGATCAAATTCGTTTCACACCATGTGAAAGCTGGTGACACGTATAATTTCGATTGGCGGAATGATTGGTATCATCCTAAGGGATGAGACGGTTTTCTAAAGTTTTGGTTGAGAGAACTGGCGGTTAATTCGCGTCTTCTAATAACGTTTGCACCAACAAATTAAAGAGTTCTGCTTGTGAGGATATATCCAGTTTCGTGTAAATATTACGTCGATGGGACTTAACGGTTGGTAGCGAAATCCCCAGATTTAACCCGATAGAATTGCTAGAATGACCTGTAAGAATCATCTTCACAACCAACTGCTCGCGTTCGGTCAGTTTCGACTTTCCAAATTCTTGAAACCGTGATTCAAGGCTCGGATTGGCGTTGGACGTATCGAAATCTTGTGCTGCAAATTCGAATTGCTTTAGCAAAACACTCGATAGTACGGGATAAATTGCGTTTAGCCGTTCATAACAATTTTCTATCTGATTACCGGATTGGGATACTATGAAATCAAACTCGATCATCTTGCCGTCAGGCAGGTGAACCAGTCCAACCACGTCAGTCATTCCTTTCGGCCATCCTGGCGTGCGATAGCCAATTGTTTCTTTGTGATCGATCCGTATGATTAAATTCGATTTCGCGGCATTTTCTATGTACTTGACGGGCTTCAAATCCGAAATAACATAGGCACCTGCCGCCGCGTTGTCCTGATATGCACGATAAACAGGATTTAGCACGTACGTATACTTTAGGTAATTTTCGATACCCAATTGCATTTCCAAAGCGCTCCCGAAGCAACCAAGTGTAGTGGGAGCACTGTTCTTGCTGTACAAAAATACAATTAGCCCATCGAACGAAATATAACGTTCGATCAATCCTGCGATTTTCGAGATAAAGGATTCAGTTCCAATTGAATCAATAAAATTAACGTATAGAGTATCCGGAAGGCTTCCCTTTGAACTGTCTAAGGATTTTGTGTTCATAGAATATTTTGCCTTTAGTAGCCGTGAGTTGAGGCTATCAATTTCGCCCTTGAACATCAACTTGTATAGCAGTTTCGTCCTCGGACCGCGCGGCGCATTGTATACCCACTCCGGATCTGAGTCGGCCAACCGGCGGGCTAAATTGGGCAATGAATTTTTGTCCAGATTGCGCTCTCGATCGCAACATCCACATCGTGAATTGCGAATGTCAGCAATCGCGATACCGAGACGCAACTGCAAGCTGCGCCTCCAAAGGCAGCTATCGGTTTGTATTAGTCAAGCATCTAGATCAGCTTCTTTCTGACGGGCCCATTTGCGCGCATTGGTCTTGCTATCAAATGACTTTGACTGTTGTGGGAAACCTGTTCGCCGAACGATTGCTTGCCACTTGTCCGTAGTCAGAGTATTTGGAACAGATTAGGCTTTAGAATAAGAGAGTATCTGCCTCATCAGTTGGGTTATATTAGGCGGCGACTTTGCGGTGTTGCAAGCGTCGCGTTTGCATAGTTTTCCGTTTG
>JAESQH010000134.1 GCA_016765235.1 Paracoccaceae bacterium | reverse complement strand
GCTTCAGACAAAAATTATCCGATGGTAATTTAATGGATTCACTTTTGGCTACTTTAAATAATCAGCTAGCTAGTGCCCATCCATAAATGGGTGTTTTTTGGAAAAATGCCCTGTTTGAATCTTTCCGTTCCGGTTCATACTTCTCCGGGCTTCATAGCAGCCATGAACTGCCGGGCACCTCTAAAAATCAGTAATCTGAAATATTTTTATAGGAAATTCCGTAAAATATAATTATTTAATTGAAAATTATTTTCATTACGCCAAAACATCATTTTTTATGCCCACATGGTTAAATGCCAACCTTTTTTGGTTGGTATTCACTCGACTCCTATATCCCAGACGTACTTATCCTGTGCAACGAAACAAGACGCCTCATGTTGTACACAATATTCATCATTCCAATTTTCACAGTGTTGCGAGCTAAACCAATCACTCGGAATTGAAGTCCGCCTTGCTCATTCGTCATTGAGCCAAAGACGTGCTCAATCCTCGCTCGAACTTTTGATTTCCGCTTGTTTGCTTTTTTTTCTTGTTCGGTGAGAGGGCTGTTTCTTTTCCCTTTTTTGTTCACATGGCTGCGATACCCCATAACATCCAAGGTTAATTCACTTTCTTCGCTGCGGTAGGCGCTATCAGCCCAAACATCTTTCGAGGTGTTATCTGTCAGGATCTCTTCAAAAATATTCGAGTCATGCACCTCTGCAGAAGTGATCTCATATTCACGAATTAGTTTGTGAGCATTGTCGATGGTTGCGTGATCTTTGTAACCAAAGTGCACTTCATTATTCTTCTTGGTCCAGCGCGCATCTATATCCTTCTGTGCGCCAACGTTCGGGTTTTTACTAAACCGTTCAGGCGTTTCTCCATCTTTTATCTGCTTATTCTCATTCTTTTTATTTCTTTGTTTCGGAACATCAACAAAACTGGCGTCAACAATTTGTCCTTTTTGAGCCGCATACCCTTGCTCATTCAGTTGATAGTCAAAATCGTAAAACAACTCTTTAACAACGTTGAGTTTTACCAGCTGTTCTCGAAATAACCAGATTGTTTTAGCGTCAGGCACTTTATCAGAAGGAGTCAAACCAAGAAATCGACAGAAAGAATAACGATCTCTTATTTGATATTCTATTTGTTCGTCAGAGACATTGTACAAATGCTGGAGCACCAATACCTTGAACATCACCACGACATCAAAGGGTTTCCGACCGGCATTGCTTTTCCTATCCTTCTTTCTCACTTTATCCAGAGTGGCTCTGAAGTTCTCCCAGTCAACGATTAAATTCAGATTAATCAAGGGATCTTTTTCATCCAATTTTTTAAAGCGCTCATCTAGATCAAAAAAACCAGGCTGCCACATGATATTTTTCCATTGAATAATTTATGGGTATCATTTTACCATATTTAGGCTATTTTTAGAGGTGCCCTCTAATGTGGTTTCTGGTATATGGGCCCGAAATAACTGCCGATACGCAGCCTGTCTGTCAACTGTCGTCTTGCCAAGCCGCTGGTATTCACGATGAGGGCTCACCATTGGGTTACTTTGCCCTAAGGCATTATATCGATAACTCGACCAGGGGTATTCAGAGGGATGCGCCGCCATATTGTTGGCTCTAACCGGGTTAAGTTCGAGGTAACGCATACAGATTAACAAGTACTGTTCAGTATCAATCAACGTCGCCTTATACCGTCCTTCCCATAGCGTGCCTGTCCGACGATACTTGTGATTAAAATATTGTACGTAATAACGACCTACGCTTTGCATCATTTTACCAATGCTAGACGCCTGACGAGGCGTGACCAATAAATGCATATGATTAGTCATGAGCACATAGGCATGGATCTCGCACTGATGTTTTTCGGCAGCATCAGCCAGCTTTTCAAGGTAAAAATGATAATCACTTTCAGCGCGAAAAATATCCTCACGGTTGTTTCCGCGTTGTATTACGTGTTGCGGTTGACCAGGAATAAAGAAACGCGGTAGGCGAGGCATGGCGCTATTACTCTCTCCAGCTTAGTGGGATTGTCAATCTAACACCGTGGATATAACAAATCAACGAGTCTGACCCCTTGATCTCTTTAATTTGCCCTAGTGAATTTTTTTGTTAGGTATAAAAAAGCCCCGATACTATCGAGGCTTTTAAGAAATACAAAGCCAATATGATTATGTTTTTTTCTTTTTTCTTGAATAGCCAATTCCAGCCAAACCAAGACCTAGCAGTGCAAAAGTAGCCGGCTCGGGAACAGCAGATGGTGATGTTTGTAATGAAATGTTATCAAACTCAATATTAGTTGGACCAGTAAAATCTTCAGAAATAAATTCATGAAAATTAATTCGCACGGTATTACCTGCAAATGAAGAAAGGTCAAACGTTTGGTTATTCCACCCTAAATCTGTAAAACCAGCACCATTTAATGTTATGGATTCGCTATATAGATTTGCTAGCAAAAGACCGCCGAGATCTAATATTGAAATTTCAAAAATTCGGTCAAGAGTACTTGTAATTCCGAAACCATCGTATTGTATTCTATGGTTTGTAGTTAAGATTGCATTTACTCCGCTTGCAATTGTAACATCTTGAAATAAGTCATATGTTAGGCCGGCATCACCATCAAAGCCATTATAAGCATCAAAAGAACCCGACAATGGGGATGTATTTCCAAACCAACCTCCGCCTGCGCCGGAAACTGTATGTGGCGTTAATTCGGATATAGCGTTATTAGTGGCTGTCCAACCTGAAAAGTCACCAGTTTCAAAGCCACCATTTACAATAATTTCAGCTGCATTTGCTGATCCAGCAAACAAACAAACGAACAATTTTTTTCATTTTCTTCTCCAATTAGTTAATTTAAACTTAAATTAACTAAAGCAATTAGTATGCCTACATTTCAACCTTTTGATTTTAATATTTTTATTCTTATAACTAGAAAATAACAAACGAAATATGTAAAAATAACTGACACTTCTGGTCATGAGTTGTATAAACATTTTACAACTCATGGCTGGTCATTATTTCACTGCATAACGTTTTAAATAAGGGGCGCGGATCTTTTTCCGCATCCCAGCCAGCGTATTTTTGCTGGCGAACTTGATTTTTTTGTTATGTATTTTTGAATACTATTTCACGATGAAATTTCATGTATTGTTGGTGCTCATTGGTGAGTTCAATATTCATTCCTGAGTTAATACCCAGTTTCTGAGTGTCTTTAAGTGATTTTGATAAAATAATTAAACCTGTTTCTGCAAAAGAAATAAGCCCTTGATCAAATGCCCGATCAAGGTTCGGTGTAAGTAGTAAACCGTTAAATTGGTCTAGGCGCTCATAATCGCTACTTTTTGACCAAGGTTTAATGTGTGATGCCAGCAACATAGCGGGGTACCTAACACCAGTTACCGCGCATTTACCCCAGTAACCTAATAGAGATTTGCGGAATTGACCTTGCCCAATACGTGCATTTATAAACTGTGCTTTTTCTGTTGGGCCCTTTGTTTCACTGGATATAATTTCTGCTATATCTTCCTCGATTCTTGTCTGGTCATGTTTTTCTAATTCTAGAACTTCAGAGCTTTGTGTTGTTGATTGTAAATTGAGTAAACCAGCATTTCTTAGATTTTTTGCACTATAAAATTTATAAAGGCCCGCATCTTTTCTGTAAGAAACAGCCTTCTTGTCTAGTATCTTTGAGAAATGCTTTCCTATGATGCTATCTATTTTTAAAATAATAGCCCCACCAGACTCAATCACAACTCTTTCTTTGGTTGCGGAACCATTTATTTTGCAATTATTACCTGCATAATACATATCGCCTTTCTTGAACGCGTCATGTAAATTTGGCGCTAATTTTTTTATCTCATCGTGTATATTCATGAAAAACTCTTAAACTACTTCAGTCTGAAACCATACATAACGGCCAACATCACCGGGAAAACAAAGTGTAGCGAGGCACGAGCGTAGCTTTGTTTTTTCCGAGTGCATGTTTTTGTTAGGTGATTTTTTAGTAAATAGTCAATATGATACTCGCCCCTTGTTTTATCCATTAGGTTGGGCAAAATTCTGCAGTAGAAATTGCAAACTTTTGTGGCCCCTTCTCTGGATGATTAAGTATAAGTATTCTTCCATTGTCTTTACCTTCTACTGTCACATCTGTCTCTGTTTTTTGTCCAGGTTCCGTACCGATCATGATCAGTTTTTTCCCATCAATTTCATAAGACGAGGCTGCTTTCCACTGGGACATTGTTTTCATACTACAGTGTTGCATCTCTCCGCCTATAAACCGTAAAAACTTCAATTTTTTACCGCTATCAGCCTGCCATTTAACTCCTTCAATCTGATCTGCCAAATTAGAGCCGCATCCATTTAATAAACCAGCCGCTGCACATACTAATATAATTTTTTTTATATTCATCATAAGTGGTTCCTTATTAATTTCTACCCAAATTGAAGTATGAAAGTTAGATGTGGGCAGATTAAGGTAAGCGTCAGGCCATCTACACCTAAAACATCGACTTTTCTTTTGGCATCATTGGTATTTTTCACCACAGG
>JAESQH010000133.1 GCA_016765235.1 Paracoccaceae bacterium | reverse complement strand
TTTTTCACCACAGGAAAATACCATGCCCGAGATCACCGCAAAACAACAATATTGGTCTGAACACCTTCTGCAAGCTTCGACCTTTGAGGGCACGGTCAGTGTAAGCGTCAGGCCATCTACACCTAAAACATCGACTTTTCTTTTGGCATCATTGGTATTTTTCACCACAGGAAAATACCATGCCCGAGATCACCGCAAAACAACAATATTGGTCTGAACACCTTCTGCAAGCTTCGACCTTTGAGGGTACGGTCAGTCAATATGCACAAGAAAATAATATTCCCGTGCAAACACTCTATCGTTGGCGTCATTATTTCAAACGCACCGCCCATTCTTCCATCAAGGCAGCGCCCGTGTTTACACAGCTTGTGCGGGCACCAGTTATTGAGGCCGGTGATTATTGCATGAGTCTGCAACAGGGCAATGCAACGATCCGTTTTACACAGTGGCCCGATCCACAATGGCTGGTAGAATTTATCGCAGCGAGCCCTACACGATGATGCGCCCGGCGCCAGATACCCCCGCCGTTTATTTATGCCTTGAACCCGTCGATTTCCGCAAGGCCATACAAGGGCTTTCCTTGCTGGTCGAACAAGGGCTTGCATTGAATCCTTTTGAACCGGCTTTGTTTGTCTTTATTAATCGTCGTCGCGATAAAATAAAGATCTTATATTGGGAAAAAAATGGCTTCTGCCTCTGGTACAAACGTCTGGAAAAACAACGCTTCAAATGGCCGATTAATCACTCGGGTACAACCCTGACATTGACGGGCGAAGAACTCAACTGGCTGCTGGATGGTTTTGATTTATGGCGCAATAAACCCCACGATTCCCTGCATTTTAGCGCGGTCGGTTAGTGCTTATGCGGTATAATCCGGGCCATGTCTTTAGCCTCCAACATACTGCCTGACGACCCTGTCCAGCTTAAAACACTGCTGATAAAAGAGCGCTCTGTCAGCGAGAAACTCAAGCAACAAATCCATACGCTTCTCGAAGCCCTGCGTCTGGACAAACACCGGCTCTACGGTAAAAGCAGTGAGAAATCGCCTGATCAAGCCGAGTTATTTGACGAAGCTGATAGCCTTGTTGACGAGTTAGACATTATCAATGATGAACAAGCGCCGGTCGCATTGGTCAGCAAGAGCCAGCGCCCGGTACGCAAGCCCTTACCCGCAGAACTACCTCGCGTGCGCCGCGTCATTGAACTGAGCGAAGAAGAGCGGCAATGCGCCTGCGGCTGCACCCTCATTGAAATCGGCGAAGACATCAGCGAGCAGGTGGACATCATTCCCGCCCGGGTGCAGGTCATCCAGCATGTCCGTAAGAAATATGCCTGCCAGCGTTGCGATGACAATATTAAAGTCGCACCACGGGCAAAAATATTACTGCCTAAAGCCCTTGCCTCCGCCAACACCATGGCCTACATCATCACCTCAAAGTATGCCGATGGCCTGCCGCTGTATCGCTTGAGCGGTATTCTGAAGCGTTACGGTATTGAACTGTCCCGCCAAACACTGTCAGAGTCCGTACTCAAGGTGGCTGAAAAGATTAGCCCGCTGACCGACTACCTCAAACAACAACTGATGGATGGCCCACTGATCTTCATGGATGAAACGCGGGTTCAGGTGCTCAATGAACCCGACAAAACACCGCAAAGCCAGTCCTACATGTGGGTACAGCGCGGCGGACCCCCGAATAAAGCCATTATCCAGTTTCATTACGACCCCGGCCGATCAGCCGACACCGCCAAAGGCTTACTCAAAGGTTTTGAGGGCACCCTAATGAGCGATGGTTACCAACCCTATCGAATCGTCGCAAAAAACCAGGGCTTAACGCACCTTTGTTGCTGGGCCCACAGTCGCCGCAAGTTTATAGACGCGCAAAAATCCCAAGTCAAAGGCAAAACCGGCAAAGCCGATATAGCCATCAACTTTATCGCCAAACTGTACGCTGTGGAAAAACACACAAAAGACAGTAATGCCGCGCAGCGGCATCATGCCCGGCAACAAACCAGTGCGCCCGTACTCCAGCAGTTTCATGCCTGGCTGCTCAAAAGCCAACAGCAGGTACCGCCGAAAACTGCGCTGGGTAAAGCCGTGAATTACACCCTGGGCTATTGGTCAGAGTTGAGTCGATACATTGAGAATGGCAGCTGGCCGATTGACAACAACCCTGCCGAGAATGCGATTCGCCCCTTTGTCATAGGGCGAAAGAATTGGCTCTTCAGTCACAGTCAACGTGGCGCTAAAGCCAGTGCAAGTTTGTACAGTCTGATCGAAACGGCGAAAGCCAACGGCAAAGAGCCCTATCATTATTTAAGCGGGTTATTTGAGGCGCTGCCGGATACAAATAGGGAAAACATTGAGGGGCTTATGCCCTGGAATATGCCCGATGAAAAGGGGTAGTTCCCCGGACGCTTACCGTTGTACCGTAACTACTCACCCCATAAAAAGTATAAAAAAAGCTTGACGGCATTTTGTGTCAAAAAATGCGGCGCTGCCAAGCTCATGTGAAGGGTCATGCCACAAGCGCCTCAATGGTGCCGTGAGAAAGAAGCGCGATGTTGTTGAATAAATCCTCTGCCAGGGTGGCGTTTCTTCCTGCAGCGGCAACCTGAGAGGTCGAAAATACCGATGGTATCCTATAGGTATTGAAATTTTCAATCTCTGGGAATAATGGCGAACATCAATAAAATGTCAGTGCGCGGTGAACTGGATCGATTGAGATCACAGTTCGAGCACCTGTCTCTGGGAAACGCCCTCACCGGCGAGAGCAAGTTGCTCATGCAGAGTATGCTCACCCTGCTGGAACTCATTTGCGCAATCTTCCTGGAAAAGAATACCCCCAAGACAAGCAAAAACTCCAGCAAACCTTCCTCCCAAACCGATAAAGATGAGTCTGCCCTGGGTCAGCAAGGGAGCAAAGGGAAAGGAAAACCAGAGCGCCCCGGCCTTGCTGCTAATAGCCGTGTCGTGGAAACTGTCACTGTTTCGGAAGTAACGGCTTGTCCTGTTTGCGGGGAAGACCTGACGCAGTCGCACTGCCATGGCCTGGAGCGCCGTACCCGAATCGATATTGTCTTCGAGAAGGTCGTTGAGCATGTTGATGCAGAGATTAAATCCTGTCCCAGCTGTGACACACAAGTCAAAGGNGCCTTTCCCGCCGATATGCANGGCCCCTTACAGTACGGTAATGGGCTGAAAGCCTATTGCATCAACCTGCTGATCTGCCAAATGGTGGCGTTGAATCGTGTACAGAAGTCTGTCAAAGCGATGATCGGTGTCGTTATNTCNGAAGCGACNCTGCTGAAATTTGTNCTTCGNTTGCATCAAGCACTGGCTGGTTGGGAACAGGTGGTCACCGAACCGCTATTGAATAGCCCGGCGATGAACGTCGATGAAACGTAAGCGTCAGGCCATCTACACCTAAAACATCGACTTTTCTTTTGGCATCATGGGTATTTTTCACCACAGGAAAATACCATGCCCGAGATCACCGCAAAACAACAATATTGGTCTGAACACCTTCTGCAAGCTTCGACCTTTGAGGGTACGGTCAGTCAATATGCACAAGAAAATAATATTCCCGTGCAAACACTCTATCGTTGGCGTCATTATTTCAAACGCACCGCCCATTCTTCCATCAAGGCAGCGCCCGTGTTTACACAGCTTGTGCGGGCACCAGTTATTGAGGCCGGTGATTATTGCATGAGTCTGCAACAGGGCAATACAAAGATACGTTTTGTGCGGTGGCCCGATCCTCAGTGGCTGGTAGAATTTATCGCAGCGAGCCCTACACGATGATGCGCCCGGCCCCAGATACTCCGGCCGTGTATTTATGCCTTGAACCCGTGGATTTCCGCAAGGCCATACAAGGGCTTTCCCTGCTGGTCGAACAAGGGCTTGCATTGAATCCTTTTGAACCGGCCTTGTTTGTCTTTATTAATCGTCGTCGCGATAAAATAAAGATCTTATATTGGGAAAAAAATGGCTTCTGCCTCTGGTACAAACGTCTGGAAAAACAACGCTTCAAATGGCCGATTGATCACTCGGGTACAACCCTGACATTGACGGGCGAAGAACTCAACTGGCTGCTGGATGGTTTTGATTTATGGCGCAATAAACCCCACGATTCCCTGCATTTTAGCGCGGTCGGTTAGTGCTTATGCGGTATAATCCGGGCCATGTCTTTAGCCTCCAACATACTGCCTGACGACCCTGTCCAGCTTAAAACACTGCTGATAAAAGAGCGCTCTGTCAGCGAGAAACTCAAGCAACAAATCCATGTCCTGCTCGAAGCCCTGCGTCTGGAAAAGCATCGCCTGTACGGAAAAAGCAGTGAGAAATCCCCCGACCAGGCGGAGTTATTTGACGAAGCTGATAGCCTTGTTGACGAGTTAGACATTATCAATGATGAACAAGCGCCGGTCGCATTGGTCAGCAAGAGCCAGCGCCCGGTACGCAAGCCCTTACCCGCAGAACTACCTCGCGTGCGCCGCGTCATTGAACTGAGCGAAGAAGAGCGGCAATGCGCCTGCGGCTGCACCCTCATTGAAATCGGCGAAGACATCAGCGAGCAGGTGGATATCATTCCGGCCCGGGTGCAGGTCATCCAGCATGTCCGTAAGAAATATGCCTGCCAGCGTTGCGATGACAATATTAAAGTCGCACCACGGGCAAAAATATTACTGCCTAAAGCCCTTGCCTCCGCCAACACCATGGCCTACATCATCACCTCAAAGTATGCCGATGGCCTGCCCCTGTATCGCTTGAGCGGTATTGTGAAGCGTTACGGTATTGAACTGTCCCGCCAAACACTGTCAGAGTCCGTACTCAAGGTGGCTGAAAAGATTAGCCCGCTGACCGACTACCTCAAACAACAACTGATGGATGGCCCACTGATCTTCATGGATGAAACGCGGGTTCAGGTGCTCAATGAACCCGACAAAACACCGCAAAGCCAGTCCTACATGTGGGTACAGCGCGGCGGACCCCCGAATAAAGCCATTATCCAGTTTCATTACGACCCCGGCCGATCAGCCGACACCGCCAAAGGCTTACTCAAAGGTTTTGAGGGCACCCTAATGAGCGATGGTTACCAACCCTATCGAATCGTCGCAAAAAACCAGGGCTTAACGCACCTTTGTTGCTGGGCCCACAGTCGCCGCAAGTTTATAGACGCGCAAAAATCCCAAGTCAAAGGCAAAACCGGCAAAGCCGATATAGCCATCAACTTTATCGCCAAATTGTACGCTGTGGAAAAACACACAAAAGACAGTAATGCCGCGCAGCGGCATCATGCCCGGCAACAAACCAGTGCGCCCGTACTCCAGCAGTTTCATGCCTGGCTGCTCAAAAGCCAACAGCAGGTACCGCCGAAAACGGCGCTGGGTAAAGCCGTGAATTACACCCTGGGCTATTGGTCAGAGTTGAGTCGATACATTGAGAATGGCAGCTGGCCGATTGACAACAACCCTGCCGAGAATGCGATTCGCCCCTTTGTCATAGGGCGAAAGAATTGGCTCTTCAGTCACAGTCAACGTGGCGCTAAAGCCAGTGCAAGTTTGTACAGTCTGATCGAAACGGCGAAAGCCAACGGCAAAGAGCCCTATCATTATTTAAGCGGGTTATTTGAGGCGCTGCCGGATACAAATAGGGAAAACATTGAGGGGCTTATGCCCTGGAATATGCCCGATGAAAAGGGGTAGTTCCCCGGACGCTTACCAAAAAACTAGGCGATCTATTTCGAGCAACTGAATTATTTGAAACTGAAATGAGAAATGATGGAAAAACTATCTACCCAAGTTTGTGAAGCATGCAGAGCAGATGCACCTTTGCTGACACAAGAAGAAATCACGTCGCTTATACCAAA
>JAESQH010000132.1 GCA_016765235.1 Paracoccaceae bacterium | reverse complement strand
ACATCGATGTAAGTGCATCACCCCATATAGAAGCTTGGCTTGGAAGGATTGCGGCTCATCCTCGATGGTGTCCACCATACAAGTTACTAACTCGTAATGCGGGAGCGGTTTCGGAATAAGCACCGCTGTAGTTTAGCATGCCTAAAGGTAAGTTTACGAACTTTCTTTTGCCTGAATCATTAATTTTATTGTAAGCGCTGTCCCGCCCCCACCTTACGCCGCGCTGCCTAATCTGCGATTTGATCCTTTCTGACAATTGGAAGGAGTAAATCATGGGAGCTACATCGGAGCTACGAGTGGAGTCCGAGCTGAGGACCGAGGTATTGTCTACGCCGAAGGGGCAGCGGCGGTGGCCGGATGAGGTGAAGGGTCGGATTGTGGCGGAAACGCTGGTTGCGGGGGTTACGGTCAAAGAGGTTGCCTTGCGCTATGAATTGCAGCCGCACCGTGTTTCGGAATGGCGGCGGTTTGCACGGGAAGGGAGGCTGGTGCTTCCGGCACTTTCGGGGGCGGTTTTTGCGCCGGTGGTTGTGGACGCCATGCCCGAGCCCAAAGCGGTTGCTACTTCACCCATCGAGCTGGTCAGCGGGGGCGTGACGGTGCGGCTGGATGGGCAAACACCGGCAGCGCGGATAGCCGAGATTGTGCAGGCGCTGAGGGTGGCCTCGTGATCTTTCCGTCCAACCGGGTGCGGATATTTGTGGCGACCGATCCTGTGGACTTTCGGAAGGGCCATAACGGGTTAGCGGCTCTGGTTCAGAACCATTTGCACAAAGACCCCTTTACGGGGACGGTTTATGTGTTCCGCTCGAAACGGGCAGATCGGCTGAAGCTGCTGTATTGGGACGGGTCCGGGCTGGTTATGGCCTACAAGCGGTTGGAGGAGCATACCTTCAAATGGCCCGCTATTTCCAACGGCATGATGCGGCTGAACCACGCGCAATTCGAGGCACTATTTGCGGGGCTTGATTGGCGCAAAGTGCACGCTTTAGAGGCCCGTCCACCAGCTGCGGCAGAGTGAATCACAGGGGCGTTTAGGCGGGTGTTTACTGGTCGGATTTGCTATAAACCGGCCATGACAAAAGCCGATGATCTTCCCGATGATATTGATGCGCTGAAGGCGATAATCTTGGCGTCCCAAACCGAGATTGCCACCCGAGATGCATGCCTTGCCGAACGGGACGGTATTATCGAGCGCAAGGAAGATTGCATCCAGCGTCTGGAAAAGCTGTTGGCCGACTTCAAGCGGGCCCTGTTCGGGGCGAAATCCGAGAAAGTTAATCCCGAGCAATACGAGCTGGCACTGGAAGATATTGAAACGGCAATGGCGGCTATCCTTGCTGAAGACGAGGCCATTGACCCGCCCAAGTCCAAAACCGCACAGCGTAAATCCAACCGTGGTCATTTGCCCAAGCATTTGCCACGCGTTGACGAAATAATCGAGCTGGAAAGCACGATCTGTGCATGCGGCGCGAAGCGCCACATCATTGGTGAAGACACATCTGAACGGCTCGACATCATCCCGGCCCAGTTCCGCGTGATTGTGACCCGCCGCCCCAAATACGCCTGCCGCTCCTGCGAAGCGGGCATTATGCAGGCCTCTGCCAAGCCCCGCCTGATCGAGGGTGGCATGCCGACCGAGGCCACTGTCGCCAGCGTGATTGTCAGCAAATACGCCGACCATCTGCCGCTATATCGTCAAGCCCAGATATACAGCCGCCAAGGCGTTGATCTGGACCGTTCCACCTTGGCATCATGGGTTGGCAAGGCGGCATTTGAGCTGAAGCCGGTTTATAATTGCCTGCTGGCGAACCTCAAGCAATCCAGCAAGCTCTTTATGGATGAAACAACAGCACCGGTGCTGGACCCGGGGCGCGGAAAAACCAAAACCGGATACTTTTGGGCACTGGCCCGCGATGATCGTCCATGGTTGGGGGATGCCCCACCTGGGGTAGCCTTCACCTATGCGTCCGGGCGCGGCGGTAAATACGCGGATGATATTTTGCAGGGTTTTAGCGGCATCCTGCAAGTTGATGGATATGCCGGTTATAACCGTTTGCTCAAGCGTGCCAGTCAGGACGTGCAGCTTTCCTATTGTTGGGCGCATGCGCGGCGCAAACTCTATGACGTAGCCAAAGCCAGTGCTGCCCCCATCGCGCAGGAAGGCCTGAAACAGATCGCTGCCCTCTACCGGATCGAAGCAGAGATCAAAGGCCAGCCCGCCGATGTGCGCCTTGCGGCCCGCATTGAACGCACCAAGCCAAAGCTCGAAGCGTTTGAAAAGTGGCTGACCTTCAGCCGTGCTCAGGTCTCTGCCAAATCCCCAACCGGCCAAGCCCTGAAATACATCGCCAAATACTGGAATGGCTTAAACCTGTTCCTGACCGATGGCCGCATCGAGATCGATAACAATCCGGTGGAGCGAACCATTCGCCCCATCGCCCTAAACCGAAAAAATGCCCTGTTCGCTGGCCACGAGGCCGGTGCCCAAAACTGGGCCATGCTCGCATCCCTGATCGAAACCTGCAAATTGAATGCCATTGAGCCCCACGCCTACATCACCGGAATCCTCACCGCCATCGTCAATGGCCACAAACAAAGTGACATTGAAACCCTGCTGCCGTGGAATTTTAGGGGTTAGGTGCCAGCGGGCCACCGCTTACGAATAAACTCTCGCTTTGGAATAACTAATCCGGACCGCTTACCCGTCTCAGGGTCCGCTGCAGTTTCCCATGAACCCTCCTTCAAGTATACCAAGTTAGGTTGCTCTAGAGCTTTGGGGTTTTTGGGGTAGAGGTCCCGCTCTTTAAGTAGCTCGATCTGGGCAGGCAACAAACCGTCCGTGTTGATCCCTGCTCTCACTAAGGCTTCTTGCTTCAACCACTCATTATTGAAGTAGAAAACTGCTGGGGTGCAGGTGTCGGAGACAAATCGAATGCAGCTGTAAAACCTGCTGTTGGATTTTATCTGATCATCACTTATGTCAAGCGCTGCTCTGTAGAACATGGTCGAATTCCTCCACGATTATCATCCTATGATTGTTCTCACTCGGTTGCTATCCTCTGTTTCTAGACCTACAAATTTTAAAGGAAATGGAAGCATATTGCTGGAATAGAGGTTTAAGCACTCCACCTTTTGAGCGCTAGTTCAGCGGCTGCTGGGTCATTTCTAATTCGCAGTACAGTTTGGCGCGTCAACCCCGTCACCTTAGCAATCTCTGATGCCCCAGCCCCGTAACCCAGCTTCAGCGTAACCAAGGCCAGTGTCTCACGATTATAGCTCGGCTTCTTACCTCGGTACTTGGTGCCATCTTGCCGTGCGGCTTCGATACCAGCCCTCTGGGCCTCCTTATTGGCCTCGGCTTGAGCTTGTGCTGATGCGGCCATGAAGGCTATCAACGCGTCTCTTATGGCTTCCTGCATGGGGTCCTGCGTAGCCCCATCAAAAGTCAGGCCGTTAATAACCGTCTTCACTACGACGCCCTGCCGCATGAAGTGGCGGATCGTGTCGGTAACGTCTTGGTAGTTTCGGCCTAGCCGGTCTACCCAGCGAACCACAAGGGTGTCACCGTGGCGGAGCTTGTCGTAAAGCCGCTTGCCCTCTGGTCGCTCCTGTAGCGTCGTGCTGAGGCCTGAAACCCCGTGGTCAGCAACCACCTCGTCAATAACNAAACCTGCGGCCTGTGCTTGTGTCTTCTGGTGATCTAGGGTCTGGTCAGTGGTGGAAACTCGTGCGTACAGGATAGTCTTGCTCATGGTGTCCTCATGTCCGATTGGGTTATGTACGTTGAGTATAGTGTACGTAAGCTCAAGTCAACCCTTACGTACATCGTAATTGCAGACACAGAGCTTGTACGTGGAGGTATACCCTAACGGACATGAAAATTCTGCTGGACGCTCGATACTATACTCGTAATACTAGCGCGATAAACGACACAAAGGGTATAACTATGCATGACATTTCATTCTTCGATAAACTACATGAGAAGCTCAGCGNTCTTGAGGGAGAATACATGAATGCAGAGACTACACCGGACAGGTTAGATTGGATTGAAGCTCGCATTTCGTCAGTTGCAAAAGCCCTAGATACCACTCAAGTAGACTTAAAGAACGCAAGGCTCCGTAGGCTAGGGCTGCGCTAAGCGAGCAATCTACCCCAACGCGATAGGGTTTCTTGTGCGGTAGCTGGGTTTTTTCTGACCCGAAATATCGTTTGCCCTGTCAGCCCCGTACCTCTTTGGCTTCGTCTCTGAAGAAGCGATCCTGCTTACCTCAACTCGGTCTACCTTTAGACCCTGCGCATGTGTCAAGTCATGGGGACAGGGGATTAGTCCCATTATGAAATCAAGTTTTGCTTTTGGCAGGTACACTGCCACAATCTCGAAAATCTAAATGTCATGTAGGAGGACAGCATCATGCTGATCGGATACATCAACCTTAGAACAGAAGGCAGGGCTAGAGGCCCAGAGGGAGTCACTGACGGCCCTTGGGCGCGGAAAGGATACGTTGGGGGCAAACTAGCTTAGCGGGACTCAGGGAGTCTCTCAGAGGCCGATATAAAGTTCAGCAGAGAAGGCAACACGATAGTTGTTACAAAGCTTGATTGTTGGCCCGCTCTCTCAGGCATCTGTCGCGTAAACTGAGCGCGGCTTCCGGCCTCGACGGTGAGTGATAAGATACCCGTTGGAGGAAATCCGTCATAAATTCTTGAGCCGACATTGTTGTACTGGTTTGTACAGGTGAGAGCGGGCAGAGCGTCCGGCATATTGATATTGCCAATCCAGAATGGAGATACGTGATGCCGCAGCCCAAGCGAAGGCAATAACGTATCCGAAGTTCGGAATAATTCCAGTTGATCTGTTGTCCTATTGTAATGAAGAACTCCGCTTACGCTTCGTTCCGTCCCCCTCAATACTCCCCCTATTTATACTCATATATAATATANATATNATCNATATTATNCATTACATATTATNCATNCATTCATTATNATATTATCTAATCATATATCATCATCATGTACGTATGTTNTCATATATATACTATNACGCGGGGCCANTAATNAGCTTATGAATACATAGACTTACAAGGCAGAAAATCNNACNAATCNGTCTAAACTNTGGTTTGNTTTACTCGCTCGCTGCGCTCACTCGTACCCAGCCCACAAAGCACGTCGATGTCGATCTTCTACGGTAACAATGTTCGCATTACGAATGTCTCGCAGGAGCAAGGTCTATTGGGACAAGAAGCCTGTTGAACAGGTTGCCCCGCTATAGTTTCACATCGGCTTTGATCTGTTCCGTGATCTTAAGATGGAAGGGGCGATGGGGGAAACTGGGGATCGGGAACTTATTGATACCCCTTCGCAATAATGTGTAAAAAAATCTCGTTGCGTCTAACTGCTACTGTCACCTCTAAGCAGACGTGCCGCTTCAACCTCAAGCTCATGGGGTTGAATAGCTTTTCGGATAATGTGAACGTCTATCCAGCAAGAAATCTGTTCGTGGAGTGACAAATGTGCCCTGACAATGAAAAAGCCTCTTGGCTTGAAAATCTCGCGGAGGGTGGCCTACCGCAGTTATTGGCAGGTCCGGCCGGGAAAGCAATTAGTCGTCTCGTAGGGTCAGCTGTAGAAGTCCCTGCGGCTTACATTGATGCCTTTACTGAAAGCATCAAAGACAGGACCAAGGCCAAGAGTAAACTTACCCAAGCGATGGGTGAGAAAGCTGCCGAGATGGCTGTCGCTGATCCTGATCTTATGGACCGCGCTATGAACAGTTTTCTCGGACGACAGTTCCGAGCCCAAACAAACAAAGAAGAGATTGCAAGGATAGTTGTCGAGGAACTAAAAAGCGACCCACCTAGCCAAGACAGTGAAGGGCCTTCGGAAGATTGGTTAAACAAGTTTGAGCGTTACGCAGAAGATGCGTCAAGCGAAGACCTGAGGTTGATGTTTGCGAAACTCTTGGCTGGTGAAATACGCAGCGCTGGCAGCATATCAGCTGCCACGTTGCATTTTGTATCAATGCTTGATCCGGAAGCTTCAAAACTGATTGAGCGCGTTCTGCCGCACTGTTCTCTTGCGGCGGTTTGTTATATGGATGCTATCACCCCGCCACTTAGCCACTATGAAGTTACACGACTTGAGCAGTCAGGATTTTGGTCGGCTGCGAAAACCCTGCCAGTAACTTATGGAGATGATGGTCGTACCATTATACCAGTACGTGACAGTTTAGGCATTTTCTCACAAGCAACTCCAAATCATTCAGTAAGGTTGAATATATCGGTACTTTCAAAAGTAGGGGATGATCTGGCAAATACGATTAACCGAGACTTTGCTATCAAGGCATTTGCTGAAATACTTTTCAAGAATGGCAGCACTAAATGCTTAGCAGGCAAACCTGTGGCCGACAGTTCGGGGAGAATGAGACTGCAAAACGCATTTGAAATACCACCTCCAAAAGTTCCAACGCCTTAGGATACGGCGTGTTTGCACTTTTTAGAAGTTGAAGCCCATCTATTGGTACAATGATAGACGCACTGACTTAGACGGCAAACCGCTCAACAGCATCTTTCGTCTGTTGCAAAGAGTAACCTTCCTTCATGTAAACTTGATGCGTGACGCCTAGCCGTTCATGCCCGATAATAAACTGGATGCGCGCAGTCTCTACATCTGCTTGGTTCAAGCGTGTCGCGAAGGTGTGCCGAAGTCCGTGAAACACATGTGCGTCTGACTTGATGCCAAGGCTCTTCGTGAAGGTTCGGTTAAACCATTTACTGAGCTTGTCACCATAACCCTGCTTTGGGCTGTAGGTGTAGTCTGGGAATAGTCGATCATGCTCTTGAACCTGTAGGCGTGTGTGGTAACCGAGCAGGCCAAGCTCAATGAGTTGACTGTGGACTGGCACCCTGCGCTGCGCTGCTTTGGATTTGAGGCGTTTGGTATCTTCACCTGCCTCTGTGAAGTCGAACAACCAAGTCTCACCTTCCTGCCTGATGTCCTTAAGCTGCAACTGGCACACTTCGTTCAAACGTGCGCCTGTGAACATCGCGATTAGGGTCGCCCAACGATGGCATTCATTCTTGTGGAACTTGCTGCTTGGATCAGTAAGCGCAACGTATACTTTGCTTAAGGCTTCTTTTGTGAATGCGGTGCGTTCCTTAGTTTCGCCTCCCCTACTGCCAACCTTCAAACCGTCAAACAGCGCCTCCGGTGCGTATCCGTGTGCCTCAGCCCAAGCCCAGAAGTTCTTATAAGCGCCTAGGTAGCTATTAACGGTCGTGTTACCGATCCTTCGAACGTCTGGAACCGCAACAGCCTCTCTCAGTGTAAGATCACGGGTCGCAGCGGTCTTAGAGCGGTTCGCGGGCAATGACAGCAGTAGGTCCTTCAAACCCGATGCTTCCTGCTTCCCGATCATGGTCATATCAATGTCTGGTCCATACCACTCCATTGCGACCCCGAGAGCTGCGCGGCGCTTATGGATGGTTCCCGGTGTCCAGTTGCCTGTCTTCTCATGCTCGACGAAATAGGCATCCACAGCCTTCGACAACGTAGTTCCGGCGGATAACACCCCAGTGCCACTAGAGGGCGCTTCTGCGCCTCCCTGACGGCCCCTGAAGTCGTATACGTCGAGCGACTGACCATGTTCGAGCAGAGCCCTAAATACGCCAGCTTGCGCCTTTCTGATCTCATCCAAGATAGCCCACAGATACTCGGGTTCTTGCTGCTCCGGAATTCCCGTTGCCTCACAAAAGTGTTTTAATGCATCTGTAGTGTTAGCTTTGCCAATCAGGTCCCAATAGTCTTCGTTAGGCATTTCACGAAGCTCGATGGATTGCTCCATCTGTTCTTTCTCTTCGTTGGAGAGGGGGCCTTGTTCGCTTCTACGCAGCTTACCTTTTGCAAGGCTTGCACGGAAGTATTGTTCAGCCTTAGACCTAAGTTCCGCGTAGTTCATGTTCGACAAGCTTATGTACCTATTTAGTGTTTCGCCGCACACTGCAAGATATCTCGCCAGACTACCAGCCTCACTTGGGCATCTAGGGTCAGGACTCGTTAAATCCAGAAGATGACGATTGCGGCAATCTGAATTGCTGATAGGAAAGCATGTGCGCAGCGGTCGAACCGCATAGCGATG